>NZ_CAMPPZ010000004.1:0-8494 GCF_946902925.1 Streptococcus sp. Marseille-Q6488
TGACGCAGTGAAATGTTATTTTCTTAGACATTGTTTACTCCTTTTTATATAAATTACTTGCGACACGAGTTTGCCTCGTCGATGTTACTTGGCAAAAACGAATTATTAATTTCTTTAATTACAATTAAGTACGAAAAGAAAAATCAAATATTTGCGGATAATCCTTTACTATATAGGCGTCATCTCCACAAAATTTAGTAAAAACTTCAACAAATCTTTCGAACGAATATTGAGAAAATAACTGTTCAAATTTCACTTGTGTTGGTAGTGTTTTTTGATAATTATCACTACTAAAACTATTAACAAAATCCTTCAAATCCATATATTTAACATAAGTATATTCATTTGTTATTTTTCTTTTTACATATTTATCAAACCTCGAATCTATTCTAGAAGATTTTTTTACGGTGATAGTTTTACCATCACGTGTATGAGAAAGTCTATATTTTTTATCCAAACCATTCTTTAAATAAATTAGTGTATTTTCTTTTAATTCACGTATTCTTTTATGATAAATTAAAACCACATTTTCAATAGAGTAATAATCTAGTTTAAATAAATGTTCATGTTCTAAACTATCATCAAAATCTCCATCCACAATACCTATCACTCCACTCGGAGATTTTTTAACTAACTCGCGTACCTTAATACAATCTAACTTTTTCATACTAACCATAGAACTTGGCGACACATAGTATCTATAGAATTCGGGATCTTCAGCGTAAATAACAATAGAATTTGTACTTAATTCATTCTCTATTTCCGAATCAATAATCGTATCCAAACTGATATTTGAATTTGTCTGCTTCCCCATTATATTTCAACCCTATTAAAACCTAATTCTTTACAAGCCTGAAATATATACGGGGCATGAGTAGCAATAATCAAAGTCTTATTAGCCTGCTTTAATATATTACTCATGTCGAGGATTAATTTACTTTGGTTTTTTATCGAAAGTGATATTTCAGGTTCATCAATCAAAATTATTTTCTCATCACTAAAGATACAATTCGTTAATAGGGTAATTAAGCGTTGTTCACCAGATGATAAAAAACTTAACTCAATTTCATCCCCATTTTTCCTTGCTATTATACTAGAATAATTTTCCATATTTACTTCTATTATAATATTGCAGTATCTAGCTAAAAAGTCATTAAGCAACGCTAACCTTTCAATATAATATGTAATATCTTTGATATATTCCGTAGCATCAGAATCATAAGAACACTTTATTTTATAATTAGCACAATTTTCTTTAGCAATTAGAAGTTCTCGTGTCATAAGAGCTTCTGCTGATTTAAACTCACTTAACTCAGGAGAAATATATTTGGAATTTTTATTTTGAAATAAAGGCTCAGAAAAAAAATCTTTATTTAAAGATTCACTTATTCCACCTCTGAAGCTATTTTTAAATTTGTAATTATCAAAATTCCGACTGATATAACCTAAGATATCTTTAGATAGATTAATTAATTCCGTATCAAATGCAATATCTATATTTCTAACAGACCTTTCAATTTCATGTAATAAATATGTAATCCCATTTATTAACATGCTAATTTCGTGATATAGATTCTTTCTAGTTCCTCTTTCTAAAATTCTCTCTATTCTCCTGTTATATCCAACAAATTTTGAAACTGGAAAAAAAGGTATAAATCTATTTTTATTAATAATTTCAGAAAATACAATACACAAATCTTTAAATGCATCCGAATGATCATTAATAAAATTATCATATAGGTTATCATCTAATTTATTTTCTCTATTCTCACCATCAAATATGCTCAATAGTGATTCATTATTAATTTTTATATATTCTAAATTATTTTTTTCTAATAATTCTAAAACACTTGAACTTATTTCTTTTAAATTTGCAATTGAACTCAGTATTTTTAATATTCTAGTTTTTCCAACACCATTATCACCGTAAAGAACTGAAAAACCTTCAATAGAAATATTGATTTCTTTCGGGTTATCTAAAAATTTATATGTTACATCCATTCTATATCTCCATAAATTAAAAAAAAACCGAATTTCAACGCCCAAGCCTTGCGACTAGGGGCGTCAGAAACGCGGTTCCACCCTAATTTATTACTTCATTGTTTTTGAAAATACGACAGAAAGCGCCAGTTCTTTATTTTGCCCTACTTGGCTCCCACTATCCCAAGCTCGCTTGAAGAACGCCATAAGACTTTCTTTCCTGCTGACTATTATATCAAAAATTAGAATAATGTACAATTCTTTTTATGATTTTCTAGAAATCCATATCATCAACTCGTGGAGCACCAGACTGAACAGCAATCGCTTTTAAGGTTTCACGCTCCTCGTGGCTCAGCTCAATTCCGAAACAATCAAGATTAGCCTGAATACGAGAGGCTGTAACGGATTTTGGAAGCGGTAAAAATCCTTCTGCCAAGCTCCAGGCCAAGGCTATCTGGGCAACCGATTTCCCATGATTTGCTGCGATTTCTTGGACTTGCTTGCTATCAAACAGTTCTCCCTGACCAAAAGGCCCCCAAGCTTCCAATAAAATTCCTTTTTCTCTACAGTAAGCTACGACTTGATCTTGATACACACCTGGTGCCAAGCGAACTTGATTGACCGCTGGAAGAATTTTTGCTGTTTCAAACAAGGCATCCAAATGATGGGGAAGAAAATTGCTAACGCCGATAGCACGGATCTTGCCTTCTTGATAGAGGTCTTCCATCGCTCTCCAGACCTCAGCATTTCGGATTTTCCATGCGTCATTTTCTCTAAGCGGTTTTGGGTTCGGCCAATGAATCAAATACAGATCCAAATAATCCAAACCCAGCTTCTCTAAAGACTCTTCAAAAGCCTGACGAGCTTGCTCATAGGTTTGTTGGCTATTCCACAACTTGGTAGTTACGAACAATTCCTCTCGTGGAACTCCGCTATCTTTGATTGCTTGACCAACACTTTCTTCATTCTGATAAATCGCCGCCGTATCAATATGACGATAACCAGCCTTCAAGGCTTCTAACACTGCACGATAGGCTTCTTCTCCATCCTTAGCCTTAAAAGTTCCAAATCCCAATACTGGAATTTCTACTCCATTATTTAATTGATAGGTATTCATATGCTTCTCCTTCTATTTTATACTCTTCGAAAATCTCTTCAAACCACGTCAACGTCGCCTTGCCGTAGGTATTGTTACTGACTTCGTCAGTTCTATCTGCAACCTCAAAACAATGTTTTGAGCAACCTGCGGCTAGTTTCCTAGTTTACTCTTTGATTTTCATTGAGTATTATAGTGAAATGAAATAAGAATAGGACGAATTGATTAGGACAGTCAAATCAATTTCTAACAATGCTTTAGAAGTCAAGGTGTACTATTCTAGCTTCAATCTACTATATTCATCAATTATAGCATAAAACATTTTTTAAGTAGTACTATCTTCTGTAAAAAATAAGTCTATCACATATCTGACAGACCTATTTTTTCTTGCTTATTCATCACGACTATAATACAGTTCATGAGGTTTTAGGCGAGTATTAAGCATCTCTGGTATGGTCACAAAGGTATAACCTTGATTTTTCAAATACTCAATGACCCTTGGCAAGGCATTGACTGTCGGACTGTGAATATCATGCATCAAAACGATAGAGCCGTTAGCTACTTGATGCTGAATTTCCGTCAAAATAGCTGCTTCATTTTTACTCTTCCAGTCCAGACTATCCACATCCCACATAATAAAGCTCAAATCCAAGCTATTGCGAATATCATCTGTAATAGCACCATAAGGCGGACGCATGAGTTTGGAACTAGAACCCAGCACTTTAGTTAGCACATCCTCAGTATCAGTAATCTGCTTTTTAGCTTCATCAAGAGAAAGTTGCGAGAGAATCGGATGGCTCCAACTATGGTTTCCAACAACATGACCTTCAGATTTTATCCTCTTCACCAAGTCCTCATTCCCAGAAACATTTTTCCCAAGCACAAAGAAAGTGGCTTTAACACCATATTTAGCTAGAGTCTCTAATGCTTGTGGGGTCGTTGCTGGATTTGGACCATCATCAAAGGTTAGAGCGACAACTTTTTGATGTTTCTTATCAAAGTAAGACTGGTACAAGGCCGCATCTTTTTCAAGTAAGTACGAAGATTGGATAACATCAAAGAAAGCAGATACTGGCAAGGCTATCTCTTCTAAATTTTCAACCGCAGGACTTGGATAAAGGATAATCTGACTATCCTTGTAATCAAAATTCCATGCAGACAAGTCTTGCTCAGAGAAGCTTTTTACAATCTGCTCACTCTGGTCTTGCTCTATTTTTTTATCCTCTATAAAGGAGGTCAATTCTTTTATCAGCTGTTCCTTAGCCTTACTAGCATCTGAAAACAGTTGGTCAAGTGTAAAAGGTTGCCCATCTTCTGTTAAGTGAACCTTTCCTAGGCTGGTCTTTTCAGTCTCTTCAACCTTAAAATCAACTAAATCATAGATTTGTTTGGTCACATTACGATTGACGACTCCCTTTAAACCTGACTCTTCTTGCTCTGTATAGTAGAAAACAAGATTGTCCTTACTTTCTAGCTTGTCCTTAACATCTTGATTTATCAGCTCCCTAACAGAGGAAATCACTTGCTCCCCTTGGAGAGGATAATAGGCAATCACTTCGGCTTGCCCCTTACGAAAATGCTCCTTCTGATTTCCCTCACTCAATTGATCGTCTTTCTCTTTTTTGAGCGATTCAATTTTTTGCTCAAAACTTTTTTGCTGATACATTTTAAAAGCAATAAATCCACCTAATAAGCAAATAGAAATTGCTAAAATACCAATCAAAGCCAATAATACATGTCTCTTTTTCCCGTGTCTGCCACGTCCCAGTCTACTTTTATTCATATTTATATCATAACAAATTTGAGCAATAATTTCAATGATACAGTTTGGCAATCCAGAATTCCTCCAGCAAGCCAAAGCATCTCACATCAACTCCAACATCCGTATCTGTAGAGATTATGTAGTTTTCTATCTATGGAATTTCTAGTGGATTGAAGCTAGAATAGACACCGTGACTTCTAAAAACATTCTGAGAAATTGATTTATTTTTCCCAATCGATTTATCCTCAAACATCCCTATACCTCTGATATTTTCTTGATAATACTATATACCCAGACACTTGTAGTTTTACCTTCAGCTAGTAATGTTGACTTTTCTTCTTCAGATAATTTTTTCCTTAAGTAGTCAATCTGCTGAGAAGTAATGTTCTCTTTCCCCATTGCCTTGACAGATTGTATCACCATTGCAGTTAAGGTTGACATATTTGAAATATCTCCATTATTTCTATGCTTAAATTCTATCCTTGCCTTACCAACATTAAAACTGGCATATCTTCCATCTGATATATAGGTTCATTTTGCTGGTACCTGCGTAGATAAACCAAGTAAATTCAGGGCTGTGTTCCCCGATGGAGCAATGGTCCAATTATATTTTCTAGCAATAGCATCAGCAACTTCATCCACAGACACCATTGCATACTCTCCAATCAGTTCTATATATTTTGGTTTATAATAAATACCTTTCAAAATGCGAGTAATCTCTTTGTCTTTTACAAGACGATTTAATGTCCTACGAACAACAGTTTCATATCCTGCAATATCAAAGAAATCATTTGCTATAAAAACTTGATTTGATTCAAAATTTTCTATCCTGTTTACTATTTCCTGCTTATAGTTCATCTATCACGCCTCCTTTGCACCGAATATGATGCTATTTTTGGTGCAAAAAGTCAAATGAGAGTCATTTTATCAAGAGAGAACAGACCTCTTACAATTTCTTATATAAAATCTCTATCCATTTTTTATCCCATTTCTTATTTCAGTAATAACTTGATTATAAAAATCATGATAGTCAGCCGTATTTATTTCTTTTATAATAACGCCATATGTACACAAGAGTATTCTCACATTATCATCTAAATCTCCACCTTTAGAGTAAAAATACACCTTTGTAAATTCAAAATGTTTCTTCTTGTATGCGAGTAGCCACCACAAATCGATTTCAGCTAAATCTAAAGCAAAACCAAGGATATGAACATCATTGCTTACAAAACAATCAATCCATGAATGATGATAAAAATCATTTTTAGAATTCCATCTCCTTAATAATTCAGACGTATATCCTATCACCTGCGAAAGCAAATAGCCATAATAGTATTGTCCTAGTATAATAGACTTTTTTCTCGTTGCTATTCCATGTATATGCCATAGTTTTTTTCGATCACCTAATTTTATATACTGGTAAATTCCTAGCTCCTTTTCCTTTTTACTGATTTCACCCTCCTTCCCATATCCATATAGATTTAAGATTTTTCCAATAGATGGATTAGTACAGATTGTTTTTTCAAATTCAAAACTGTAATTCGTCGTCAAAATATTCTCTACTTCTAACGTTAATAAGTCCTCAAGAAACTCTTTCTTTCTTTTTGAAATCGTCATCTTATCCTTCAAAAAATCAGTTAGTTCCTCTGCGACAGTTTCTTCTTTCCCCTCATAGTTTACTGAAATCCTCATCGGAAAACTTAAAGAATCGCTTATCTCAGCATGTAATGAACGTTTCTCCGCCTCTTTTTCACCTCTAAACTTGTCGACATTAAAGGAATCATCATCTTCTGGCTCGTTTACAAATAATCTATTGATTCCATTCCCTACTAATAAAATAGGTTTGTTTTTTCTACTTTCATGTTTCCCCATTCCATTACCCTTTCTCTTTTTAAAGCGCTTACATATACTCCCAAAGAAAGATGGATAGAAAGACGCTTTTCAACTTCTTTCTATCCATTACTTCCTTCAAGAGTCCACACCAGCAATTTTCAGTTCCATTTCATGAACTATCTTACTTGTCTCGTGTTTCTTCTTTATCTTATTCTACCATCAAAGCCTTCTACTTGTACTAGAGGAGGAAGGATTCCCATCCAAAAGATGGTGTCCTGTTCCCAAAACCACTTCCCCGCTAGAAGCTGGCAACTTCCCACTACAGGTTTGCTACTAACTTTTCCTATCGTCATTATCCAGCAATGTAGTAACTTCTATGGTCGCCTGCGATATTTCACATGTCGCTTATCTTAACTGAGCAAGAATAGCTTTGAGTTTCTCAATCAACTCATCTTCTGTGTGGTCAGACTCTTTCTCATTGGCTAGGAAAGCAACTGCTTGAGCGAGAGCTTCTCGTGCTTGGTCGAGGACTTTCGCATCTACACTTGTAAGGTCGCTTTCTTGCAGAACCTTAGTCAATTCCTTGGTCAATTTCTTGAGTTCCGACTCTTTCTTGCGACGAGCGATGAGGAAGAGAAGGAGACCAAGAAGGGCAAGTAGGCTGCCAATCATCGTACCATATGGAAGATGACCTTGCTCTTTCCTTGTTTCTTTCGTTTCTTCTTCATCCTTAGTCGCTTGCTTGCCTTTCAAGGATTCGAGGGCTTCTTTGACCTTAGCAGTCATCTCTTTCAAGCCTGCCTCTGTCAAGTCAGTATTTCTAAGGGCTGCTTGACCCTCTCCGAGAATGATCTTAGCAGCGTCGATGACAGATTGATCAATACCATCCAAGTCTTTCAAACGAGTTTCTAGTTCTTCAACCAATCGCGCAAGTTCAGACTTGTCAACAGGACGAGTCTCGCTAGGAGTTGCTGTATCGCCTGAATTGTTTGGAGTGTTTGTAAAAACTGGTGTTTCTTGAGCTGGAGTACTTGCTTGAGCCTGCCCAACAGTAGATGATGGAGTAGCAGGGGTGGTGTTGCTACTATCGTCGGTCGTCACACCAGGAGCTGGAGTATTGGCACTGTTATCTGGTGTCACACTATCGCTATTGCTGTCAGCAGGGGTGGTAGTACCGCCGTTGTTCGTGTTAGCACTATTGTTAGTGTCGCCACTAGTATTGCTGTTACTGCTATTGTCGGTATTAGCACCGTTGTTGGTGTTAGCACTATTGTTAGTGTTGTCATCATTACTTGGTACAGAAGTTGGTTTATCTACCAAGCCTTCTTTGGCTTTATCAAGTTCTTTCTTCGCTTCATCAACTTTCGCTTTCGCATCCGCTACGTCTTGTTCCGTTGCGTTCGCGTTGGCAATCACTTTTTCAGCTTCGGTTACTGCTGCGTTAGCTTTTGTCTTCGCGTCTTCATAAGCTTTCTTACTTGCTTCTGTCTTACCAGATGTTGATGCTCCTGGAGTAAGGGCTGCTTCCAAGTCCTCTTTAGCTTGCGTTAGAGCTGTCTTGTCTGCTTTATCGACTAACTTCTCTTTCGCTTTGTCCAACTTACCTTGAGCTGCGGTTACTTTTTCTTTCGCTGCTTGAACTTCAGCCGCTGTCGCATTGTCACCTTTAGCTAATGATACTTGGGCTGCTTCCTTCGCTGCTGTAACATCCGCTTCTGCTTCTTTCTTAGCAGCTTCGTAAGCTTCAATACTTTCTGGTGTCTTACCTTCTGTATTTACTGCTTCATCTAACTTAGCTTTGTCACCTTCTAGTTGTGTCTTCG
>NZ_CAMPPZ010000005.1:0-148422 GCF_946902925.1 Streptococcus sp. Marseille-Q6488
TCACAAGTGCTAAGGACAATGGACTTGCTAAGGTGGGTGAGCCTCATAAAGCAACTGTGAAACAAAGAGCCAAAGATGACATTGATGCCAAAGCGAAAGCTAAGAAAGATGCTATTGATGGCGACAATCAGTTGACAAATGAAGAGAAGAAAGCCGCCAAAGATAAAGTAGATGCAGAAGCAGGAAAAGCTAAACAAGCGGTAGATGCAGCAACTACGAACGACGGCGTCACTAAAGCTCAAAACGATGCTGCTACCAACATTAACAATGTTGACACAACGCCACATTCAAAACCAAATGCTAAGGCAGAAATTGATGCCAAAGTTGAAGAAGCCAACAAAGCCATCGACCAGAATAAAGACATGACGGACGATGAGCGTAGAGAAGCTAAGAAGGCAGTGAAAGATGCAGCGGACAAAGCCAAAGAAGCTATTGACAATGCGACGACTGACGCAGACGTCACAAGTGCTAAGGACAATGTTAAGAAAGTAATCGATAAAATCAGTTCTCAGCCTGCTCCTCGTCCTGACGACAGTACTAACACTAACAATGGTGGAAACACTAACAACGGCGGCACTACCAACCCGGCTCCTAATAATAGTGACAGTGTGACACCAGATAACAGCGGTAATATTCCAGCTCAAGAAACACCAGTTTCTACTTTGACTCCAAACAATTCAGGAAATACAGGAAATACAGGTAATACAGTGACTCCTAGTGAGACTCGTCCTGTTGATAAGTCTGAACTTGCACGATTGGTTGAAGAATTGGAAACTCGCTTGAAGGCTTTGGATAGTGTAGACAGTACAGTGGTTGAGTCTGCTAAAGTTCTTCTTGCAGATATTAAACAAGCTCTTAATGACGAAAGTTTGACAGAGGCGGAATTGCGTGATATTGTTAGAAGAGTAAAAGAGGTGTTAGACTCCTTAAAAGATGTGAGAGAAGACCAGCAAAACCAAGACAAAGATCAGGTAAAAGACAAGAGTCAGACAGATACGGACCTTCCGTATGTGGCAATAGTCGGAAGTTTGCTCGCCCTTCTTGGTCTCCTTCTCTTCCTCATCGCTCGTCGTAAGAAAGAGTCAGAACTCAAGAAATTAGTCAAGGAACTAAGCAAGCTTGAAGCAGAATTGGATTCTACAAGTGTAGATGCGAAAGTTCTCGACAAAGCACGAGAAGCTCTCGCTCAAGCGGTTGCCTTCCTAGCCAATGAGAAAGAGTCTGACCACACAGAAGATGAGTTGATTGAGAAACTCAAAGCTATTCTTGCTCAGTTAAGATAAGCGACATGTTGAAATATCGCAGGCGACCATAGAAGTTACTACATTGCTGGATAATAACTATAGGAAAAGTTAGGCGCAAACCTGTAGTGGGAATATACCAGTTTCTAGCGGGGAAGTGGTTCTGGGAACAGGACACCATCTTTTGGATGGGAATACTTCCTTCTCTAGTACAAGTAGAAGTCTTTGATGGTAGAGTAAGATAAAGAAGAAACACGAAACAAGTAAGATAGTTCATGAAATGGAACTGAAAATTGCTGGTGTGGACTCTTAAAGGAAGTAATGGATAGAAAGAAGTTGAAAAGCGTCTTTCTATCCATCTTTCTTTGGGAGTATATGTAAGCGTTTTCTGTTCTAGAGCGAGCCTTTCCAATCGGCTGAGACACTTTCAGTTGATTTTTCCTTGCTTTCTGTTCCTAAAAAAGATATACTTTGAAAATAAAATGATTTAACAATCAATGAAAATCAAAGAGCAAACTAGGAAGCTAGCCGTAGTCAGCTCAAAGCACTGCTTTGAGGTTGTGGATAGAACTGACGAAGTCAGCTCAAAATACTGTTTTGAGGTTGCAGATGGAAGCTGACGTGGTTTGAAGAGATTTTCGAAGAGTATAAACCGCTTATAAAATAAAAAGGAGTCCAGATGGAACACATTATTTATCAGCTTGAAGAGGACTTGGCAATCCTTACCTTGAATCGTCCTGAGGTTGCAAATGGCTTTCATATTCCTATGTGTGAAGAAATTTTAGAAGCCTTGACTCTGGCAGAAGAAAATCCAGCTGTGCATTTTATATTAATCAATGCCAATGGCAAAGTCTTTTCAGTTGGGGGAGATTTGGTAGAGATGAAGCGGGCAGTGGATGAGGATGATATTCCATCATTGACAAAAATCGCAGAGTTGGTCAATACGATTTCCTATAAAATCAAACAAATAGCCAAACCTGTTTTAATGGAAGTTGACGGTGCTGTTGCAGGTGCCGCAGCGAATATGGCTGTTGCGGCAGATTTCTGTCTGGCGACGAATAAGGCGAAGTTTATTCAAGCCTTTGTTGGCGTTGGTTTGGCTCCAGATGCAGGGGGGATTCACCTCTTGAGCCGCAGTATCGGTGTGACGCGTGCTGCTCAATTAGCCATGACAGGTGAGGCTTTAACCGCAGAAAAAGCCCTAGAATGGGGGCTAGTTTACCGCGTTTCTGAAGCTGATAAGTTAGAAAAAACCAGAGAACAGCTTCTTAAAAAATTAAGACGTGGTTCAAGTAATTCCTATGCAGCCATTAAGAAGTTGGTTTGGGAGAGCCAATTTAAAGACTGGCAGGATTACGCTACTTTAGAACTGAACTTACAGGAATCCTTGGCTCAAACAGAGGATTTCAAAGAAGGAGTGCGAGCTCATTCGGAGAGAAGACGGCCTAAATTTACAGGAAAATAAAAAAATACTTGCATCATTCTTTGAACTTTGATATAATTCTCTTGTCAAATGTTTTGATTGTAAAAGTTTTTTTGAGAAGGAGGGAAAGAAAGATTGGACTACCAACGAATTAATGAATATTTAACATCTATATTTAACAATGTCCTTGTCATTGAGGAAGTGAGCTTGAGAGGTAGTCGTTTCAAGGATATCTCCATCAAAGAAATGCATACGATTGATGTGATTGGGAAATTCCCAGACGTGACACCAAGTAAAGTGTCAAAAGAGTTGATGGTGACTCTTGGGACCGTTACGACTAGTTTGAATAATCTCGAACGCAAGGGTTACATTGAACGCATTCGCTCAGAGCAGGATCGTCGTGTGGTGCATCTACATTTGACAAAGAAGGGTCGCTTGGTTCATAGGTTACATAAACGCTTCCACAAGGCCATGGTTGAAAAAATCATTGATGGTATGAGTAAGGAAGAAATTGATGTTATGAGCAAAGGGTTGACCAATCTTTATCAATTTTTGGAGGATTTGAAATAATGGCTTTTGCAAAAATAAGCCAGGTTGCTCATTATGTGCCAGAGCAAGTGGTTACAAATCATGACTTGGCTCAGATTATGGATACCAATGATGAGTGGATTTCAAGTCGGACGGGAATACGACAAAGGCATATTTCAAGAACAGAATCTACCAGTGATTTGGCTACAGAGGTTGCTAAGAAACTGATGGAAAAAGCTGGAATCACAGGAGAGGAGCTGGATTTTATCATCCTAGCTACCATCACTCCAGATTCGATGATGCCCTCTACAGCTGCTCGTGTCCAAGCTAATATTGGTGCTAATAAGGCCTTTGCTTTTGACCTAACAGCTGCCTGCAGTGGATTTGTATTTGCTCTTTCAACTGCTGAAAAGTTTATCGCTTCTGGTCGCTTTCAAAAAGGCTTGGTGATTGGTAGTGAAACCCTCTCTAAGGCAGTCGATTGGTCGGACCGATCAACAGCTGTATTGTTTGGAGATGGTGCTGGTGGCGTCTTGTTAGAAGCTAGCGATAAGCAACATTTCCTAGCGGAGAGTCTCAATAGCGATGGTTCACGAAGCGAGTGTCTAACTTATGGACATTCAGGCCTAGATTCTCCGTTTTCAGATAAAGAAAATGCAGATTCATTTTTGAAGATGGATGGGCGCGCAGTCTTTGATTTTGCCATTCGAGATGTAGCCAAGTCTATCAAGCAGACTATTGATGAAGCTCCTATAGAGGTGACAGACTTGGATTATCTGCTACTGCATCAGGCTAATGTCCGTATTTTGGATAAGATGGCTAGAAAAATTGGTGTTGACCGAGACAAACTTCCAGCCAATATGATGGAGTATGGCAATACCAGTGCAGCCAGTATCCCGATTTTACTTTCAGAGTGTGTAGAACAGGGACTCATCCCTTTAGATGGTAGCCAGACTGTTCTGTTATCAGGCTTCGGTGGAGGCTTGACCTGGGGCACGCTCATTCTTACAATTTAGGTAATCATGTGGTGAACACATTGTTATAAAAAACTATTTATTTTAAAGGAGTCCTATCATGGCAGTATTTGAAAAAGTACAAGAAATTATCGTTGAAGAACTTGGAAAAGACGCATCAGAAGTAACACTTGAATCAACTTTTGATGATTTGGACGCAGATTCATTGGACTTGTTCCAAGTAATCTCAGAAATCGAAGATGCTTTTGATATCCAAATCGAAGCAGAAGATGACTTGAAAACAGTTGGTGACTTGGTTGCCTACGTTGAAGAGCAAACAAAATAAACAGAATATAGATAGAAGGAGTAGGGAAACCCGCTCCCTCTTGTTTAGGCAATAGTTTGATTGTCAAATTATGACGGTATCGAACTATTACGTAAGCAAGAAACGATGGAGGCACTATGAAAACGCGTATTACAGAATTATTGAATATTGAGTATCCTATTTTCCAAGGAGGAATGGCTTGGGTTGCTGATGGTGATTTGGCAGGGGCTGTTTCCAAGGCTGGAGGACTAGGGATTATTGGTGGGGGAAATGCCCCGAAAGAAGTCGTCAAGGCAAATATTGACAAGATTAAATCGTTAACGGATAAACCCTTTGGTGTCAACATCATGCTCTTGTCTCCCTTTGTGGAAGATATTGTAGACCTTGTTATCGAGGAAGGGGTTAAGGTAGTGACAACAGGCGCAGGAAATCCTGGTAAATACATGGAACGTTTCCATGAAGCGGGGATTACAGTTATTCCTGTTGTACCAAGCGTTGCCCTAGCTAAACGCATGGAAAAAATCGGTGCGGATGCTGTTATTGCAGAAGGAATGGAAGCTGGGGGGCATATCGGTAAATTAACAACCATGACCTTGGTGCGTCAAGTGGCTGCTGCTGTATCTATTCCTGTTATTGCTGCAGGAGGGATTGCGGATGGTGAAGGTGCTGCGGCTGGCTTTATGCTAGGTGCAGAGGCTGTTCAGGTTGGAACGCGTTTTGTCGTTGCAAAAGAGTCTAATGCCCATCCAAATTATAAGGCGAAAATTTTAAAAGCTAGAGATATTGATACTACGATTTCAGCTCAACACTTTGGACATGCTGTTCGAGCTATTAAAAACCAGTTGACTCGTGATTTTGAAAAAGCTGAAAAAGATGCCTTTAAACAAGAAAATCCAGATTTGGAAATTTTTGAACAAATGGGAGCAGGTGCCCTAGCCAAAGCAGTTGTTCACGGAGATGTGGATGGCGGATCTGTCATGGCAGGTCAGATTGCAGGGCTTGTTTCCAAAGAAGAAACCGTTGAAGAAATCCTAAAAGATTTGTACTATGGAGCAGCTAAGAAAATTCAAGAAGAAGCCTCTCGTTGGGCAGGAGTTGTAAGAAATGACTAAAACAGCCTTTTTATTTGCTGGCCAAGGTGCCCAGTATCTAGGTATGGGACGGGATCTCTATGATCAGTATCCGATTGTCAAAGAAACGATTGATCAAGCTAGTCAGGTACTCGGTTATGATTTGCGTCATCTCATCGATAGGGAAGAAGACAAACTCAATCATACCCGCTATACGCAACCAGCTATTTTAGCGACTTCGGTTGCTATCTACCGTTTATTGCAAGAAAAGGGCTATCAGCCTGATATGGTTGCTGGTTTATCCCTTGGAGAATATTCTGCTTTGGTGGCCAGTGGTGCTTTGGATTTTGAAGATGCGGTTGCCTTGGTAGCTAAGCGTGGAGCTTATATGGAAGAAGCAGCTCCTGCTGGCTCTGGTAAGATGGTCGCAGTTCTCAATACGCCAGTAGAGGTCATTGAAGAAGCCTGTCAAAAAGCTTCTGAACTTGGAGTGGTTACTCCAGCCAACTATAATACACCTGCACAAATCGTGATTGGTGGAGAAGTGGCTGCAGTTGACCGAGCTGTCGAACTCTTGCAGGAAGCAGGTGCCAAACGCTTGATTCCTCTCAAGGTGTCAGGACCTTTTCATACCACTCTCCTTGAGCCTGCTAGCCAGAAACTAGCTGAAACTCTAGCTCAAGTAAGTTTCTCAGATTTCACCTGTCCCCTAGTTGGTAATACAGAAGCTAAGGTCATGAAAAAAGAAGACATTGCTCAACTCTTGATGCGTCAGGTCAAGGAACCAGTTCGTTTCTATGAAAGTATTGCGGTTATGCAAGAAGCAGGCATAACCAACTTTATCGAGATTGGCCCGGGAAAAGTTTTGTCAGGCTTTGTGAAAAAAATTGATAAAACGGCTAAACTAGCCAATGTTGAAGATCAGGCTAGCTTGGAAGCCTTGCTAGAAAACAAGTAATCCCTTCTCCCATAAAGACAAGAGGAAACAGGAGAAAAGAATGCAATTAAAAAATAAAAATATCTTTATTACAGGTTCTAGTCGTGGTATTGGTCTTGCTATCGCCCACAAGTTTGCTCAAGCAGGAGCCAATATTGTTTTAAACAGTCGTGGGTCTATCTCAGAAGAATTGCTCGCTGAGTTTTCAAACTATGGTGTCAAGGTGGTTCCCATTTCAGGAGATGTATCAGATTTTGCAGACGCTAAGCGTATGGTTGAGCAAGCTATTGCAGATCTGGGTTCAGTAGATGTTTTGGTCAACAATGCAGGAATTACTCAAGATACCCTGATGCTCAAGATGACAGAAGTAGATTTTGAAAAAGTGCTTAAAGTGAATCTGACTGGTGCCTTTAACATGACACAATCAGTCTTGAAACCGATGATAAAAGCCAGAGAAGGTGCTATCATTAATATGTCTAGTGTTGTTGGTTTGATGGGAAATATTGGTCAAGCTAACTATGCTGCTTCTAAGGCTGGTTTGATTGGTTTTACCAAGTCTGTGGCGCGTGAAGTGGCTAATCGCAATATCAGAGTTAATGCTATTGCACCTGGAATGATTGAGTCCGATATGACAGCTGTCCTATCAGACAAGGTCAAAGATGCCATGCTGGCGCAAATTCCTATGAAAGCATTTGGGCAGGCAGAGCAGGTTGCAGATTTGACGGTATTTTTAGCAGGCCAAGATTATCTAACTGGTCAAGTGGTTGCCATTGATGGTGGCTTAAGTATGTAGCAGAAGCTAGAGGTGAAAAAGATGAAACTAAATCGCGTAGTAGTAACAGGTTATGGAGTAACATCTCCAATCGGAAATACACCAGAAGAATTTTGGAACAGTTTGACAACTGGAAAAATCGGAATTGGTCAAATAACAAAATTTGATCACAGTGACTTTGATGTGCATAATGCGGCAGAAATCCAAGATTTTCCTTTTGATAAATACTTTGTAAAGAAAGATACCAACCGTTTTGATAACTATTCTTTATATGCCTTGTATGCAGCTCAAGAGGCTGTTAATCATGCAGGTCTTGATGTAGAGACTCTTGACAAGGATCGTTTTGGTGTTATTGTGGCCTCTGGTATTGGTGGAATCAAGGAAATTGAAGATCAAGTGCTTCGTCTCAACGAAAAAGGACCAAAACGTGTGAAACCATTGACCCTTCCAAAAGCCTTGCCAAATATGGCTTCAGGAAATGTTGCCATGCGTTTTGGAGCAAACGGTGTTTGTAAATCCATTAACACTGCCTGCGCTTCATCAAATGATGCGATTGGGGATGCCTTCCGCTCGATTAAGTTTGGTTTCCAAGACGTTATGTTGGTAGGCGGTTCAGAAGCCTCTATCACACCTTTTGCTATTGCTGGTTTCCAAGCCTTGACAGCTCTCTCTACTACAGAGGATCCAACTCGTGCTTCTATCCCATTTGATAAGGATCGCAATGGTTTTGTCATGGGTGAGGGTTCTGGGATGTTGGTTCTTGAAAGTCTTGAACACGCTGAAAAACGTGGGGCTACTATCCTTGCTGAAGTGGTTGGTTACGGAAATACCTGTGATGCCTACCACATGACTTCTCCTCATCCAGAAGGTCAGGGAGCTATCAAGGCCATCAAACTAGCCTTGGAAGAAGCTGAGATTTCTCCAGAACAAGTAGCCTATGTCAATGCTCACGGAACGTCAACTCCTGCTAATGAAAAAGGAGAAAGTGGTGCGATCGTGGCTATGCTTGGTAAGGAAGTACCTGTATCATCAACCAAATCATTCACAGGACATTTGCTGGGTGCTGCAGGCGCGGTAGAAGCTATCGTAACAATCGAGGCTATGCGTCATAACTTTGTACCAATGACAGCTGGAACAAGTGAAGTATCAGATTATATCGAAGCCAATGTCGTTTATGGACAAGGCTTGGAGCAAGAAATTCCATACGCTATTTCAAATACTTTTGGTTTTGGTGGCCACAATGCAGTTCTTGCTTTCAAACGTTGGGAGAATAAATAACTATGAATTTAAACGATATTAAAGACTTGATGGCCCAATTTGACCAATCAAGTTTGAGAGAATTTTCTTATAAAAATGGGACGGATGAGTTACAGTTTAGCAAGAATGAAGCGAAACCTGTGCCTGAAGTTGCAGCTCAAGTCGCTCCAGCACCCGTTCTAGCAACACCGAGTCTAGTAGCTCCTACATCTACTCCAGCAGAGACTGTAACAGAAGAGCTTCCAGCTCCAGCTGAAACAAGTGTGGCTGCTGAGGGAAATCTTGTAGAGAGCCCACTTGTTGGGGTGGCTTACTTGGCTGCCGGTCCAGATAAACCTGCCTTTGTAACAGTTGGTGATAGTGTTAAAAAGGGTCAAACATTGGTGATCATCGAAGCCATGAAAGTCATGAATGAAATCCCAGCTCCTAAGGATGGTGTGGTAACAGAAATTCTCGTTTCAAATGAAGAAATGGTTGAGTTTGGTAAAGGATTGGTACGTATCAAATGATCGATATTCAAGGAATCAAAGAAGCTCTTCCCCACCGTTATCCTATGCTCCTCGTAGACCGTGTCTTGGAAGTGAGCGAGGATACCATCGTTGCCATCAAAAATGTGACCATTAACGAGCCTTTCTTCAACGGTCATTTTCCTCAATATCCAGTTATGCCAGGTGTTCTGATTATGGAAGCCTTGGCGCAAACTGCTGGTGTGTTGGAGTTATCAAAACCTGAAAATAAAGGAAAACTGGTCTTTTACGCTGGTATGGACAAGGTTAAATTTAAGAAGCAAGTTGTACCAGGCGACCAATTGGTTATGACAGCGACTTTTGTAAAACGTCGTGGCACAATCGCTGTGGTTGAAGCAAAGGCTGAAGTGGATGGCAAGCTTGCAGCTAGTGGTACTCTTACCTTTGCAATTGGGAACTAAGGAGGTTCTCCATGTTTCGAAAAATTTTAATTGCCAATCGTGGTGAAATTGCGGTTCGTATTATCCGTGCGGCGCGTGAATTGGGGATTGCGACGGTGGCGGTCTATTCAACTGCCGATAAGGAAGCTCTTCATACACTTTTGGCAGATGAAGCAGTTTGTATCGGCCCTGGCAAAGCAACAGAGTCTTATCTCAATATCAATGCGGTTCTATCAGCTGCAGTCTTGACTGAGGCAGAAGCTATTCACCCCGGTTTCGGATTTCTCAGTGAAAATTCCAAATTTGCAACCATGTGTGAAGAGGTGGGAATCAAGTTTATCGGTCCATCTGGTCATGTTATGGATATGATGGGAGATAAAATCAATGCGCGTGCTCAGATGATCAAAGCTGGTGTTCCAGTCATTCCAGGTTCAGATGGAGAAGTGCATAACTCTGAGGAAGCTTTGATTGTTGCTGAAAAAATTGGCTATCCTGTTATGCTCAAGGCTTCAGCAGGTGGAGGTGGTAAAGGAATTCGTAAGGTTGAAAAACCGGAAGACCTCGTTTCAGCCTTTGAAACGGCCTCTAGTGAAGCTAAGGCCAATTATGGCAATGGTGCTATGTACATAGAACGGGTTATCTACCCAGCTCGTCACATCGAGGTTCAAATCCTAGGAGATGAACACGGAAATGTGATTCACTTGGGTGAACGGGATTGTTCTCTTCAACGGAATAATCAAAAGGTTTTAGAAGAAAGTCCTTCGATTGCAATCGGAAAAACGTTGCGTCATGAAATCGGTGCTGCGGCTGTTCGAGCGGCAGAGTCTGTTGGTTATGAGAATGCAGGGACCATTGAGTTTCTTCTTGATGAAGCAAGTAGCAATTTCTACTTCATGGAAATGAATACTCGTGTACAAGTAGAACATCCAGTAACAGAATTTGTTTCAGGTGTGGATATCGTTAAGGAACAGATTCGCATTGCGGCAGGTCAGCCTTTATCTGTTAAGCAAGAAGATATTGTCCTACGCGGTCATGCCATCGAGTGTCGGATCAATGCAGAAAATCCAGCCTTTAACTTTGCCCCAAGTCCAGGTAAGATTTCCAATCTCTATCTGCCAAGTGGGGGAGTTGGCTTGCGCGTGGATTCAGCAGTTTATCCAGGTTATACCATTCCGCCTTATTATGATAGTATGATTGCCAAAATCATCGTTCACGGTGAAAATCGTTTTGACGCCTTGATGAAAATGCAACGTGCCCTCTATGAATTAGAGATTGAAGGAGTGCAGACCAATGCAGATTTCCAGCTTGACCTCATTTCAGATCGCAATGTCATTGCTGGGGATTATGATACTTCCTTCTTGATGGAAACCTTCTTACCTAAATATCAAGAAAAAGAATAAAATGACTTCAAGAGTTTAAACCGAAAAGGGGAATCAATGGCTCTATTTAGTAAAAAAGATAAGTATATTCGAATCAATCCCAATCGTTCGGTTAGGGAAAAACCTCAAGCTAAGCCAGAGGTTCCAGATGAATTATTCTCCCAGTGTCCAGGCTGCAAGCATACCATTTATCAGAAGGATCTGGGAAGTGAGCGTATCTGTCCGCACTGTAGCTATACCTTTCGTATTTCTGCCCAAGAACGCTTGGCTTTGACGATTGATATGGGAACCTTCAAGGAATTGTTTACAGGGATTGAAAGCAAGGATCCCTTGCATTTCCCTGGTTATCAAAAGAAACTAGCAACTATGCGTGAAAAAACAGGTCTGGATGAAGCCGTTGTGACAGGAACAGCTCTTATTAAAGGTCAGACTGTGGCTCTTGGGATAATGGATTCTAACTTTATCATGGCTTCTATGGGTACAGTTGTAGGTGAGAAAATCACTCGTTTGTTTGAGTATGCGACTGTCGAACAATTGCCAGTTGTTCTCTTCACAGCCTCTGGTGGAGCCCGTATGCAGGAAGGAATCATGAGTCTCATGCAGATGGCCAAGATTTCTGCAGCGGTTAAACGCCATTCAAATGCAGGTCTCTTTTACCTGACCATTTTGACAGATCCAACGACAGGTGGTGTGACAGCTTCTTTCGCTATGGAAGGCGATATCATTCTAGCAGAACCACAGAGTTTAGTCGGTTTTGCTGGGCGTCGTGTCATTGAAAATACGGTTCGTGAAAGCTTGCCTGAGGGGTTCCAAAAGGCAGAATTCCTATTGGAGCATGGATTTGTGGATGCTATTGTCAAAAGAAGAGACTTACCAGATACGATTGCTAGTCTAGTCAGATTGCACGGAGGGGGTCCCAGATGAATATTGCAAAAATAGTCAGAGAAGCGCGTGAGCAGAGTCGCTTGACAACTTTGGACTTTGCGACAGGCATTTTTGATGAATTTATCCAATTACATGGTGACCGTTCTTTTCGTGATGATGGTGCAGTTGTTGGTGGTATCGGCTGGCTTGGAGATCAAGCTGTAACAGTGGTTGGTATCCAAAAAGGCAAGAGTTTACAAGATAACCTCAAGCGGAATTTTGGTCAACCGCATCCAGAAGGCTACCGCAAGGCCCTACGGTTGATGAAACAGGCTGAAAAATTTGGCCGTCCAGTTGTGACCTTTATCAATACAGCAGGTGCCTATCCTGGTGTGGGAGCGGAAGAACGTGGACAGGGAGAAGCCATTGCTCGCAATCTCATGGAAATGAGTGATCTGAGAGTTCCTATTATCGCTATCATTATCGGTGAAGGTGGTTCAGGTGGTGCTCTGGCTCTAGCAGTCGCAGACCGTGTTTGGATGCTGGAAAATTCTATCTATGCTATTCTCAGCCCAGAAGGCTTTGCTTCCATTTTATGGAAGGACGGCAGTCGTGCCATGGAAGCAGCAGAACTGATGAAAATCACTTCACATGAGCTGCTAGAAATGGACGTGGTGGATAAGGTGATTTCTGAAGCAGGACTTTCTAGTAAAGAACTGATTAAGAGTGTAAAGAAAGAACTCCAAACGGAGCTAGCCCTACTTTCAAAAAAAACGTTAGAAGAGTTGTTGGAAGAGCGTTACCAACGATTTAGAAAATACTAATACAAAAACTAGAACTGGCAGTCAGTTCTAGTTTTTTGAGGTTCTTACTCTGTGCAGAGGGGAAAGTCAAAAGGTGCTTGGAAGACCAAACACCTTTTCGATTATTCATTTTCTTCTGTCACAAATTGACTAAGCAGTCCGTTGATAAAACGGGCTGATTTTTGATCTGAAAAATTCTTAGCGAGTTCAATGGCTTCATTGACTGCTACAAGCTGAGGTGTATCAAATGATGTAATTTCAAAGATACCCAAGCGTAGTAAGTTTTTTTCGACCAAGGTCAAGCGTTCAACTGTCCAGCCTGACTTGAGGTGCTGGTTGATTTGTTTATCCAACTCTTCTTTTTGAGCTTGGATACCAGAAACCAAGTTTAGAAGAAAGGCAGGGATTTGCACATCTGCATCTTCACGGTCATGCGTGTAGGCAAAGTGACAAGCTGTTTCCATATCTGTGTCGAATTCAAGGCTCATAAGAGCTTGAAAAGCGCATTTACGAAGTTCGCGTCTAGATTCTAATAATGGACTAGTCATTGAGGAAGTCCTCGTTAAATAGATCTTTCAACTCAGGTTTTGGTGTTTTATCTGGAACGATTCCCGCAACATGGATGTTGACAGCAGCAAGTTCCACATCAGCCATATCACGAACAGCATCTTTGACCGCTTTTTGAATAGCAAGAGCAACTTTTGGTACTTTCACACCGTACTCAAGATAGAGGTAGATGTCAGCAGTTAGTTCTTCGTTGCTTTCTTTTAAGTAGACACCACGACCAAGAGAGAGTTTTGATAGGGTGTCAGATACGGATTTATTTGAAAATGAATGGACACCATCAACTTTAGCAGTTGCGATGGCAATGATTTTTTCAAGTACACGTGGAGCGATAACGATTTCGCCAAATTGTTCTTCAATTCCCATAGAATGACCTCTTTCTAGAGATTAGGCACGAGAAACGTAAGTTCCTTCTGCAGTGTTGATGATCAATTTTTGTCCAGCTTCGATGAAGTCAGGAACGTTGACAACAAGTCCAGTTTCCATAGTTGCTGGTTTACCAGAACCTGTAACAGTAGCACCTTTGATAGATGGTTGTGTTTCAGCGACTGTCAATTCAACAGTAGTTGGTACAGTTACACCGATCACTTCAGTTCCGTAGAATTGGATTTTCACATCAGAGTTTTCAAGGATGTAAAGCAATTCATTTTCAACGTTTATGACTGGAATTTCATATTGGTCGTAAGTTTCAGTGTTCATGAAGTAGGCAGTTTCATCCATTTTGTACAAGTATTGAGCTGGAACAGTTTCGATAATAGCTTGTTCGAATTTTTCTTCTGGACGGTAGCTTGTGTCAAATGTAGAACCAGTACGGACATCACGCAATTTCATACGCATGATCGTGTTCCCTTTACCTGGTTTGTGGTGGCTAGCTTCCAAAACGCGGATCAATTTTCCGTCTGCAGTTTCAAATGTCATACCAGCTTTCAATTTGCTTGCTTCAATCATGTTTTTACCTCTTTAATAAATATTATTACTCTTCATTTTACCATAAAATCTTCTGAAAATAAAGCCAAAATAGTTATTGGGAGATGATGGGAGCGAAAAAACCAACCTCAGGGCTGGTTTCTTTTACATATTAATCTTCTTTCAACTTGGCCAATTCTTGGGCAAGGAGTTTAAGAGCAACTTGTGGGTTGGCTTGACCTTTGGTTGCCTTCATAAGGAATCCTGTAAAGGCCTTGTCTGCGTTACGTTTGCCTGACTTGAAGTCAGCAACTGCTGCTTCATTATCCGCAAAGACTTGGTGGATAATTGGGATCAGGATTTCAGGATCTGAGATTTGAACCATACCTGCTTTTTCCACGTATTCACGCGCGCCACCGCCATTTTTAGCCAGGTGGACAAAGACTTTCTTGGCAATCTTAGAAGAGATAGTACCGTCTTCGATGATGGCAATCATTTCAACCAAGTTTTCTGGTGTCAATTTGATTTGTTCAAGTGTCTTGCCTTCGGCATTCAAGAACTGAGCGACTTCACCTTGGAGCCAGTTAGAGACTTGTTTGGCATCACCACCTAGGGCGACAGCTTTTTCAAAGAAGTCAGAGGTGACTTTGTTAGCAGTCAACTGGCTAGCATCGTAGTCTGACAAGCCAAGGTCAGAGACGTAGCGAGCACGGCGTTCTTTTGGAAATTCTGGTAACTCTGTATGCATTTCCTCAATCCACTCATCTGAAATTTCAAAGAGAGGTAGGTCTGGTTCTGGGAAGTAGCGGTAGTCTGCAGCACCTTCTTTGACACGCATGAGGATGGTTGCCTTGTTAGCTTCGTCGTAACGGCGTGTTTCTTGACGGATTTGACCACCTGAGCGTAGGATTTCAGCTTGACGTTGGACTTCGTATTCAAGACCTTTGCGAACGTTTGAGAAGGAATTGAGGTTCTTCAACTCTGTCTTGGTACCGAATTTTTCTTGACCATACGGACGAAGAGAGATATTGGCATCCACACGCATAGAACCTTCTTCCATCTTAACGTCAGAAATGCCAGCGTACTGGATGACTTCCTTGAGGGCAGTTAGGTAAGCGTAGGCTTCTTCTGGCGAGCGCATGTCGGCTTCAGATACAATCTCAATCAATGGTACCCCTTGACGGTTGAGGTCAACATAAGAGTAGCCATCTGTACCGTGGGTGTTCTTACCAGCATCTTCCTCTAGGTGGGCGCGTTCGATACCGATTTTCTTAGTTGTACCGTCTTCTAGCTCCACTTCAATCCAGCCGTTGTAACCGATTGGCTCATCAAACTGAGAAATTTGGTAGGCTTTGGGATTATCAGGGTAGAAGTAGTTCTTGCGGTCAAAGTGCATTTTTTTGTGGATGTCCATGTTGAGGGCAAGAGCCGCCTTGATACCAGCATCGACTACACCCTTATTGAGAACTGGCAGAACTCCTGGGAAAGACCAGTCAATCACGTTGGTGTTGGCATTTTGGTCATTTCCGAAGTGGGCAGAAGTAGGTGAGAAGATTTTTGAATTGGTGTTGAGCTCTACGTGGACTTCAAGTCCAATGACTGTTTCAAAGTTCATTAGTTGTCACCTCCAAAAATCACGGGTTGTTGTTTATGGTAGTCTGTTGTTGCTTCAAAGGCAGCAGCAACTTGGTAAATGGTTTCTTCAGAGTACTTAGGACCAATCAATTGCAGACCGACTGGTAGACCTTGAGAGAATCCAGCTGGAATCGAAATTCCAGGCAGTCCTGCCAAGTTTACAGGTATAGTCAAAAGGTCAGCCAAGTACATGGCAACTGGGTCATGGTTGAGTGAGTCCAAGTCATAAGCAACACTTGGAGCAGTTGGACCCAAAATCAAGTCATAATCCGCGAAGACGTTTTCGAAATCTTGAATGATGAGGGTACGGACTTGACCAGCTTTCTTGTAGTAAGCATCGTAGTAACCTGATGAAAGGCTGAAAGTACCTAGCATGATACGGCGTTTCACTTCTTCACCGAAACCTTGGCTACGGCTGTTTACATAGATTTCATTAAGGTTGCTTGCATCTTCTGCGCGGTAGCCGTAACGGATACCGTCAAAACGTTGCAAGTTTGATGAAGCTTCTGATGAAGCGATGATGTAGTAAACGGCAACACCGTATTTAGAGTGAGGAAGGCTGACTTCTTCGACGATAGCGCCCAATTTTTCAAAGTGCTTAGCAGCATTCAGAATGGTTTCCTTAACCTCTGGGTCAATTCCTTCTCCTAGGTATTCCTTAGGTAAAGCAATTTTCATGTCCTTGATGTCTTGACCGATTTTTGAAGTAAAGTCGGCGATGCGGACAGGAGCAGAAGTAGAGTCTTTGGCATCTTCGCTGGCAATAGCGTTGAGCAAGAGGGCGTTTTCCTTAACAGTTGGTGCGAAAGGTCCAATCTGGTCTAATGAGCTACCAAAGGCAATGAGACCGAAACGAGAAACCGTTCCGTAGGTTGGTTTGAGACCAACAATCCCGTTGAAGGCAGCAGGTTGGCGGATAGAACCACCGGTATCAGAACCAAGTGACAAGCGGACTTGTCCTGAGGCTACAGCTGCGGCTGAACCACTTGAAGAACCACCAGGAACCTTGGTCCGATCCCAAGCATTTTTAGTGGCACCGTAGTGAGAAGTTTCACCTGAACCACCCATGGCAAACTCGTCCATGTTAGTCTTTCCAACAACAATCATACCTTTAGCTTTGGCATTAGCAACGGCTGTCGCATCAAAGATAGGCTCGTAGTTGTAGAGCATTTTTGAGGCGGCAGTTGTGAGAATACCGTCTGTAGAGATGTTATCCTTTACTGCAAGCGGAATTCCTGAAAGGACATTATCAGCATCGATTCCAGCTTGGTCAATAGCCTTGGCTTGAGCAAGGGCTTGCTCCTCAGCGATGGTAACAAAAGCGTTGATAGCTGTCTCGCGAGACTTGATATCTTCAAGCGTAGCTTGGGTCAATTCCGTTGCTGAAATTTCCTTAGAAACAAGGAGATTGTGCAAGTCTTCAATGGTTTTATTGTTAAAAGTCATTAGGCATCTCCTCCATCGTCTAGGATAGCTGGTACCTTGATATAGTAGTTGTCTTTTTCAGGTACGTTTTTAAACAAGCGATCACGGTCTGTTCCTTCTTCGGCCACATCAGGGCGGAGTACAGTCTTGCGGTCAGCCATAGTCGTAGTAGGTGCGACACCAGTTGTGTCAACTTCGCCCAGCAATTCAACCATGTCAACAATCTTAGACAAGGTAGTCGCAAAGGCAGCAGTTTCTTCTTCAGAGAATCTTAATTTTGAAAGATTGGCAACGTGTGTTACCTCTTCTTGCGTAATTTTCATCTTGCATCCTTTCGTGAAATGATGATTTTTAGTCTGTTCTATTTTACCATATTTTCCTATAAATAAGGGAGGGATAAGTGAAAAGAAATAGAAATTGAAAAAAATGCTAAAATCCGATATAATGGAGTGTTGAAAGGAATGGTAAAATCCAATGTAAAAATCATTCTTAGCTATCGAAACAAGGAAAATAGAGAATCTAAAGAAAGAGAACTTATGAATATTCAAGAAGAAATTAAGAAACGTCGTACCTTTGCCATCATCTCCCACCCGGACGCGGGGAAAACAACCATAACGGAGCAGTTGCTCTACTTTGGGGGTGAGATTCGTGAGGCTGGTACCGTAAAAGGAAAGAAAACAGGGACTTTTGCCAAGTCTGACTGGATGGATATCGAGAAGCAACGTGGGATTTCGGTGACTTCATCTGTTATGCAGTTTGATTACGATGGCAAGCGCGTCAACATCCTAGACACCCCAGGGCACGAGGACTTTTCAGAAGATACCTATCGTACCTTGATGGCGGTGGATGCTGCGGTCATGGTTGTGGACTCTGCCAAGGGTATCGAGGCGCAAACCAAGAAATTGTTTGAGGTTGTGAAACACCGTGGCATTCCAGTCTTTACCTTTATGAACAAGCTGGACCGTGACGGTCGTGAGCCACTGGACCTCTTGCAAGAATTGGAAGAAGTATTGGGCATTGCGAGCTATCCGATGAACTGGCCAATCGGGATGGGGAAAGCTTTTGAAGGCTTGTATGACCTCTATAATCAACGCTTGGAGCTCTACAAGGGGGATGAGCGTTTTGCTAGTTTAGAAGATGGGGATAAGCTTTTTGGTAGCAATCCTTTCTACGAGCAAGTCAAAGATGATATTGAACTTTTAAATGAAGCTGGAAATGAGTTTTCAGAGGAAGCTATCCTTGCTGGAGAATTGACACCTGTCTTCTTTGGTTCAGCTTTGACAAACTTTGGTGTGCAGACCTTCCTTGAGACCTTCCTCAAGTTTGCTCCAGAACCACATGGACACAAGAAAACAGACGGTGAAGTTGTGGATCCGTACGACAAGGATTTCTCAGGATTTGTCTTTAAAATCCAAGCCAACATGGACCCTCGTCACCGTGACCGTATTGCCTTTGTCCGTATCGTATCAGGCGAATTTGAGCGTGGTATGAGTGTCAACCTGCCTCGTACTGGTAAGGGAGCTAAGCTGTCAAATGTTACTCAGTTTATGGCGGAAAGTCGTGAGAATGTAACCAATGCCGTGGCGGGTGATATTATCGGTGTATACGATACAGGTACTTATCAAGTTGGGGATACCTTGACAGTTGGGAAAAACAAATTTGAATTTGAACCACTGCCAACCTTTACACCTGAGATTTTCATGAAAGTTTCTGCCAAGAATGTCATGAAGCAAAAATCCTTCCACAAGGGGATTGAGCAACTGGTGCAAGAGGGGGCTATTCAGCTTTATAAGAATTACCAAACAGGCGAGTATATGCTGGGAGCTGTAGGTCAACTCCAGTTTGAAGTCTTTAAGCACCGTATGGAGGGCGAGTACAATGCGGAAGTCGTCATGAGCCCAATGGGGAAAAAGACCGTTCGTTGGATCAAGCCTGAGGACTTGGATGAACGCATGTCGTCAAGTCGCAATATCTTGGCTAAAGACCGCTTTGACCAACCAGTCTTCCTCTTTGAAAACGACTTTGCCCTCCGTTGGTTTGCGGACAAGTATCCAGATGTAGAGTTGGAAGAAAAAATGTAGATCGCCAAAGTTACTTGATTGTGTAACAATCTAAGTAACTAACGCCAAGTTTCTATGGAACTTGGCTAGGCGCTCCACTAGTAAAGTTTTACGAATAATATCGATTCGTAAAACTTTACGTCGTAACAGTTAGCAAGCGGTAACTGCCTCACTAACTACGTTTGGCAAATAGGATCGATTTGTAAAACTCCGTGTCGTAATGTAAAAAATAGCCTTACCTAAACGCTTCACTAGGCAAAGTCCACGAATGGTATAGATTCGTAAAACTTTCCGTCGTAACTGGTAGTGAGTGGTCTAGCTAACTGCTTTACTAACTACGTTTGGCAAATGGAATCGATTTGCCAAGCCCCGTGTCGTGGTGTAAAAAATAGCCTTATCTAAACGCTTTGCCGTCATAATGGAAAGTAAGCTCCCCAAACATATGATGGGAATAAAAAAGAAATGAGATAGAGAATGAGAGACGAGAAAAAAGCGATTGTCTTAGGCGCAGGTAATGCTCAGTATGAATAAAGTTGAAACAACAATAAAGTCCCTGTGTATTCGTTATGATAATCGGAAGTTTTATATTTTTAATGATGATTTTCCGATTGACAGTAGTATTCTGAAAGATTATCGTTTACCCTTTGAGGGACTTTCTTACGCTACCTTATTTAGGTATTTTATCCCTAAGTATGTAAGTGAGGTTCGTGTATTGTATTTAGACTTGGATATTATAGTGAGAAAACCGATAGATGAGCTGTGGTACTTAGACTTAACAGGCATCTCCTGAGTAGTAGTTAGAGATGATTTTTATACACCTATTTTCAATGTTGTTTTTTGTTAATCAACAATGACATGTGAAGAGCAGAAAATGTCACGTAAAATCTGATTTAAGACACAAATAAAAAATCTTCCAATTCTCTGTTTCCGTGTCTGAAGGCTTCTTTTCCTTTCTGTTGATAGACTAGTAGCAGACGATTGATTTGTCTTTCAGAAAGATTGAGTTCGACACAGGCTCGATTCTTTGTTTTCTTTCCTTGGTCTATAGCTTTTATCACAAGATATTTTTTCGTTTCATTCATATTCAGTTGGATCCTTTTCATATGACTATTCTACCAAATGGGACATTTTCACGTTCGATTTACTAAAGACATTATCGCATTCGAATCACAATAAATAAAAAAATCTTCCAATTCCCTTGCAAAAATGAAGAAAGTGTGATAACATAGTACGGTATGTGGTGCTAGCACATCCGCTATATTAGATCTAATAGGAGGAAAACACAATGGCTAAAGTATGTTACTTTACAGGTCGTAAGACTGTATCAGGAAACAACCGTTCACACGCGATGAACCAAACAAAACGTGCCGTAAAACCAAACCTTCAAAAAGTTACTGTTCTTATCGATGGTAAACCTAAAAAAGTTTGGGCTTCAGCTCGTGCTTTGAAATCAGGTAAAGTTGAACGCGTTTAATAATAAAAGCAAGGAGACCTCAGGGTCTTTTTCTTTTGTCATAGCGAAAAAATCATTTTAAAAGCAGAGTAAATATCCGCTGATACAGTATTCTGCTTTTACACTTGGGCTGAAATATGATAAAATAGAGTATCAACTAGTTGAGGTAAAAAGGATGACTGTAAAAATTAATACAAAAGATGGTCAAATCGAACTAACAGATGAAGTGATTGCAACTGTCGTAGGCGGTGCAACAACTGAGATTTTTGGTGTGGTCGGTATGGCTAGTAAAAATGCCCTCAAAGATAATTTCCAAGCCCTTCTAGGTAAGGAAAATTATTCCAAAGGTGTCGTCGTAAAGGCAGCCGAAGATGGAAGCATTGCAGTTGATGTGTATACCGTGTTGAGCTACGGAACAAAGATTAGTGAAGTGTCAAAAAACATTCAAGAGCGTGTTGCCTTTAGCTTGGAAAACCAGCTTGGAATTACTGCTCAGACTGTAAATGTCTACATTCAAAATATCAAAGTTGTAGGAGAATAACCGTGTCAAAAATTACTACTAGCTTATTTCAAGAAATGGTGCAGGCTGCATCAACTCGCTTGAATAAGCAAGCTGAATATGTCAATTCATTAAACGTCTTCCCTGTTCCAGATGGAGATACTGGGACAAATATGGGAATGACCATTGAAAATGGTGCTAAAGAAGTTGCAGACAAGCCAGCTTCTACAGTTGGCGAGGTAGCGAGCATTCTTGCCAAAGGTCTTTTGATGGGTGCGCGGGGGAACTCAGGAGTTATTACGTCTCAGCTTTTCCGTGGATTTTCACAAGCGATCAAGGATAAAGACGAGTTAACAGGTCAAGACTTGGCCCTTGCCTTCCAATCAGGTGTGGAAGTTGCCTATAAGGCAGTGATGAAGCCAGTTGAAGGAACGATTTTGACAGTTTCTCGTGGTGCTGCTATCGGTGCTAAGAAAAAAGCTGAGCAAACAGATGACGCTGTTGAAGTCATGCGCGCAGCTTTAGAAGGTGCTAAAACAGCTCTAGCTAAAACACCAGACATGCTTCCAGTCTTGAAGGAAGTTGGCGTTGTGGACTCGGGTGGTCAAGGATTGGTTTTCATCTACGAAGGTTTCCTTTCAGCCCTTACTGGCGAATATATTGCATCTGAGGACTTTGTAGCCACTCCTGCCAACATGAGTGAAATGATCAATGCAGAGCACCACAAGTCTGTGGCTGGTCATGTGGCGACTGAGGACATCAACTTTGGTTACTGTACTGAAATCATGGTAGCTCTTAAGCAAGGTCCAACCTATGCCAAAGATTTTGACTACGATGAATTCCGTAACTACTTGAATGAACTTGGAGATTCTCTCCTCGTTGTCAATGATGATGAAATCGTCAAAGTCCATGTCCATACAGAAGATCCAGGACTTGTCATGCAAGAAGGTCTCAAATATGGTAGCTTGGTCAAGGTAAAAGTTGACAATATGCGTAACCAACACGAAGCACAGGTTGAGAAAGAAGCTGCTCAAGTTAGCAAGCCAGCTGAAGAAAAAGAGTATGCTTTGATTGCCGTGGTGGCTGGTAAAGGTCTAGCAGATATCTTCCGTTCTCAAGGTGTGGATTATGTTATCGAAGGCGGTCAAACCATGAACCCTTCAACAGAAGACTTTATCAAGGCTGTTGAACAGGTCAACGCTCGTAACATTATCTTCCTGCCAAACAACAAAAACATCTTCATGGCAGCTCAATCTGCAGCAGAAGTTTTGGAGCAACCAGCAGTAGTGGTGGAAGCTCGCACTCTTCCTCAAGGTTTGACAAGTCTTCTTGCTTTTGATCCAAGTAAGTCCATCGAAGAAAACCAAGAGCGTATGACAGCTGCTCTTAGCGATGTCGTTAGCGGAAGCGTCACAACAGCTGTGCGTGATACAACCATTGATGGCTTAGAAATCCATGAAAATGATAATCTAGGTATGGTGGATGGGAAAATTCTCGTGTCAAACCCTGACATGCACCAAACCTTGACAGAAACTTTGAAACATATGTTGGATGAAGATAGTGAAATCGTAACCTTCTATGTCGGTGAAGACGGAAGCGAAGAACTTGCCAATGAAATTGCTCAAGAAATCGCAGAAGAATTCGAAGACGTTGAAGTCGAGATTCACCAAGGTCAACAACCTGTTTACCCATACCTATTTAGTGTAGAATAAGATTAATGAAGGACTGAGAAATCAGTTCTTTTTTTCTTTTTAAATAATGAAATCGGTATCTTTTAAATAAAAACCAAAATAACATTCATAAATAAACGTTAAAATAGAAAATTCAGAAAATTTCTTCTTTTGTCTTGAAAAATTTTGAAAAAGTGGTATGATAGTAACAAGTTATTTTTAAGAGGAAAGAAAGGGGAACAATGGAGAAAATCAGTTTAGAATCTCCTAAGACGGGGTCTGACCTAGTTTTGGAAACACTTCGTGATTTAGGAATTGATACCATCTTTGGCTATCCTGGTGGTGCAGTCTTGCCTTTTTATGATGCGATATATAATTTTAAAGGCATTCGCCACATTCTAGGACGCCATGAGCAAGGCTGTCTGCATGAAGCTGAAGGTTATGCTAAATCAACTGGAAAGTTGGGTGTTGCCGTCGTTACTAGCGGACCGGGAGCAACAAATGCCATTACAGGGATTGCGGATGCCATGAGCGATAGTGTTCCCCTTTTGGTCTTTACAGGTCAGGTGGCGCGAGCAGGGATTGGGAAGGATGCCTTTCAGGAGGCAGACATCGTGGGAATTACCATGCCAATCACTAAGTACAATTACCAAGTTCGTGAGACAGCTGATATTCCTCGTATCATTACGGAAGCTGTCCATATCGCAACTACAGGCCGTCCAGGGCCAGTTGTAATTGACCTACCTAAAGACGTATCTGCTTTAGAAACAGACTTCATCTATTCATCAGAAGTGAACCTACCAAGCTATCAGCCGACTCTTGAGCCAAATGATATGCAAATCAAGAAAATCTTGAAGCAATTATCCAAGGCTAAAAAGCCAGTCTTGCTAGCTGGTGGTGGAATTAGTTATGCTGAAGCTGCTGCAGAATTAAATGAATTTGCAGAACGCTATCAAATTCCGGTGGTAACCAGTCTTTTGGGACAAGGAACGATTGCAACGAGTCATCCACTCTTCCTTGGAATGGGAGGCATGCACGGGTCATTCGCAGCTAATATTGCCATGACGGAAGCGGACTTTATGATTAGTATTGGTTGCCGTTTCGATGACCGTTTGACGGGGAATCCAAAGACTTTTGCTAAGAATGCTAAGGTTGCTCACATTGATATTGACCCAGCTGAGATTGGTAAGATTATCAGTGCAGATATTCCTGTAGTTGGAGATGCTAAGAAAGCCTTGCAAATGTTGCTAGCAGAACCAACAGTTCATAACAATACTGAGAAATGGATTGAAAAAGTTACCAAAGACAAGAACCGCGTTCGTTCTTATGATAAGAAAGAGCGTGTAGTTCAACCGCAAGCTGTTATTGAACGAATTGGTGAATTAACTAACGGAGATGCCATTGTGGTCACAGACGTAGGTCAACACCAAATGTGGACAGCCCAGTATTATCCCTACCAAAATGAACGTCAGTTAGTGACTTCAGGTGGTTTAGGAACCATGGGATTTGGAATTCCAGCAGCAATCGGGGCTAAAATTGCTAACCCAGATAAGGAAGTAGTCTTGTTTGTTGGGGATGGCGGTTTCCAAATGACTAATCAGGAATTGGCGATTTTGAACATTTACAAGGTGCCAATCAAGGTGGTTATGCTGAACAACCACTCACTTGGAATGGTTCGTCAGTGGCAGGAATCCTTCTATGAAGGTAGAACATCTGAGTCAGTCTTTGATACCCTTCCTGATTTCCAATTGATGGCACAAGCTTACGGTATTAAAAACTATAAATTTGACAATCCTGAGACCTTGGCTCAAGACCTTGAAGTCATCACTGAGGATGTTCCTATGCTAATCGAGGTAGATATTTCTCGTAAGGAGCAGGTGTTACCAATGGTGCCAGCTGGTAAGAGCAATCATGAGATGTTGGGGGTGAAGTTCCATGCGTAGAATGTTAACAGCAAAACTACAAAATCGTTCGGGAGTCCTCAATCGCTTTACCGGTGTCCTGTCTCGCCGTCAGGTTAATATCGAAAGCATCTCTGTTGGAGCAACAGAAGATCCGAATGTATCGCGTATCACCATTATTATTGATGTAGCTTCACATGATGAAGTGGAGCAAATCATCAAGCAGCTCAATCGTCAGATTGATGTGATTCGCATTCGAGATATTACGGATAAACCACACTTGGAACGCGAGGTGATTTTGGTTAAGATGTCAGCGCCAGCTGAGAAGCGAGCTGAGATTCTAGCGATTATTCAACCTTTCCGTGCAACAGTGGTAGACGTAGCGCCAAGCTCGATTACCATTCAAATGACAGGAAATGCCGAAAAGAGTGAAGCTCTATTGCGAGTCATTCGACCATACGGTATTCGCAATATCGCTCGTACGGGTGCAACAGGATTTACCCGTGATTAAAAATCCAACTTAAATTTGTTAAACCAGCCTAAAAGGCAATAAATAATAGAAAAGAGAGAAAAACTATGGCAGTTCAAATGGAATACGAAAAAGATGTTAAAGTAGCAGCACTTGACGGTAAAAAAATTGCCGTTATCGGTTATGGTTCACAAGGACATGCGCATGCGCAAAATTTGCGTGATTCAGGTCGCGATGTCATCATCGGTGTACGTCCAGGTAAATCTTTTGACAAAGCAAAAGAAGACGGATTTGACACTTATACAGTAGCAGAAGCAACTAAATTGGCTGATGTTATCATGATTTTGGCACCAGACGAAATCCAACAAGAATTGTACGAAGCAGAAATCGCTCCAAACTTGGAAGCTGGAAATGCAGTTGGATTTGCCCATGGTTTCAACATTCACTTTGAGTTTATCAAAGTTCCTGCAGATGTAGATGTCTTCATGTGTGCTCCTAAAGGACCAGGACACTTGGTACGCCGTACTTATGAAGAAGGATTTGGTGTTCCAGCTCTTTACGCCGTATACCAAGATGCAACAGGAAATGCGAAAAACATTGCTATGGACTGGTGTAAAGGTGTTGGAGCAGCTCGTGTAGGTCTTCTTGAAACAACATACAAAGAAGAAACTGAAGAAGATTTGTTTGGTGAACAAGCTGTACTTTGTGGTGGTTTGACTGCCCTTATCGAAGCAGGTTTCGAAGTCTTGACAGAAGCAGGTTACGCTCCAGAATTGGCTTACTTTGAAGTTCTTCACGAAATGAAATTGATCGTTGATTTGATCTATGAAGGTGGATTCAAGAAAATGCGTCAATCAATTTCAAACACTGCTGAGTACGGTGACTATGTATCAGGTCCACGTGTAATCACTGAACAAGTTAAAGAAAACATGAAAGCTGTCTTGGCAGACATCCAAAATGGTAAATTTGCAAATGACTTTGTCAATGACTATAAAGCTGGACGTCCAAAATTGACTGCTTACCGTGAACAAGCAGCTAACCTTGAAATTGAAAAAGTTGGTGCAGAATTGCGTAAAGCAATGCCTTTCGTTGGTAAAAACGACGATGATGCATTCAAAATCTATAACTAATTAGAAAGCAAAGAATTTTGCTAAAATAGTAGCTTCAGCTATTCGTGGGATATTAGATGTACTTATTTAGGGGTTGAAATCATATGAATATTACCAATTTGTTTTCTATCAAGACAGGATGTGATGAAACTGATAGGCAACTGCAAAAATTATTTTTTCAGTTGGATTTACAATTGGGAGAATTGACAGATCAACTAAGAAAATTAGATTCTAATTTTGTTCCTCGTAGTCAATTTGTAGACACGCTGGATTTGAATGATGTAGAATATAAAGAAATTTTAAACTATTTTATCTTCCATCGTAATGATAGTGAAGAAAGTTTGGCAGAATGGTTATATGATTGGATTTCTACAAATCGTTATGAACTTCCTAAAGAGTTTTCAATTCGTATGGCTCATAAATATCATGAAAGTGTTGCTGAAGTTTTTGGAGATGAATAACTAAAAAAACAGTCATTAGTGACTGTTTTTTATAGAAAAAGAGGTTTTATATGTTAAGTTCAAAAGATATAATCAAGGCTCACAAGGTCTTGAACGGTGTGGTTGTGAATACACCGCTTGATTATGACCATTATTTATCGGAGAAGTATGGTGCTAAGATTTATTTGAAAAAGGAAAATGCCCAGCGTGTTCGCTCTTTTAAAATTCGTGGTGCCTATTATGCTATTTCTCAGCTCAGCAAGGAAGAGCGTGAGCGTGGAGTAGTCTGCGCTTCTGCGGGAAATCATGCGCAGGGAGTTGCCTATACTTGTAATGAGATGAAAATTCCTGCTACTATTTTTATGCCCATTACTACTCCGCAACAAAAAATTGGGCAGGTTCGCTTTTTTGGTGGGGATTTCGTGACCATTAAACTAGTTGGAGATACCTTTGATGCCTCAGCTAAAGCAGCTCAAGAATTTACAGTCTCTGAAAATCGTACCTTTATTGATCCCTTTGATGATGCTCATGTCCAAGCAGGTCAAGGGACTGTTGCTTATGAGATTTTAGAAGAAGCTCGAAAAGAATCGATTGATTTTGATGCTGTCTTAGTTCCTGTTGGAGGTGGTGGTCTCATTGCTGGGGTTTCTACTTATATTAAGGAAACAAGTCCAGAGATTGAGGTTATCGGAGTAGAGGCGAATGGAGCGCGTTCTATGAAGGCTGCCTTTGAAGCTGGTGGACCTGTTAAGCTCAAGGAAATTGACAAATTTGCGGATGGGATTGCTGTGCAAAAGGTAGGACAGTTGACCTATGAAGCAACCCGTCAACATGTTCAAACCTTAGTAGGTGTTGATGAGGGATTGATTTCTGAAACCTTGATTGACCTCTACTCCAAGCAAGGGATTGTTGCAGAACCTGCTGGAGCGGCTAGTATCGCTTCTTTAGAAGTTTTAGCTGAATATATCAAGGGGAAAACCATTTGTTGTATCATTTCTGGAGGAAATAATGATATCAACCGTATGCCAGAAATGGAAGAACGTGCCTTGATTTATGATGGTATCAAGCATTACTTTGTGGTCAATTTTCCACAGCGTCCAGGTGCTCTGCGTGAGTTTGTAAATGATATCCTGGGACCAAATGATGATATCACACGTTTTGAGTATATCAAACGAGCTAGCAAGGGAACAGGGCCTGTATTGATTGGGATCGCTTTGGCAGATAAGCATGATTATGCAGGATTGATTCGTCGAATGGAAGGTTTTGATCCGGCTTATATTAACTTAAATGGGAATGAAACGCTTTATAATATGCTTGTCTGAGGGCTAATAAAAAAATATCATATTATTTGCACAACTGATGTATAGGTGCTATAATGAAGATGAAGAAAGGGGGCGATTCCTATGGTTTTAGGAAACTTATCGTGCAATTCTTACTTCTGTTCATTATAGCACTTATGATGTTTGGCTCAGATTTCCATCCTTCATTTTGATTTCCCGTCTATTTTGAAAAGTAAACTCACACGGTCTTTAAGATGTGATTTGCTTTCTTTTTGCTGACAAATATATCATATTAAAAGGATATATGAGCAACTGACTGAGCTTATCTGTCTTGTCATCTTTATTAAGGATGGTTTAGAGAATCGGGTGTTTGGTTTTAGGCTAGCACCTCAATATCCAAATGAGTGATGAATTTGAAGGATATAAGGAATAGCTATCTATCAGATGATTTTTTGAGGAAGAAAGATAGGAGTTTTTGAGCTAGTGAAGGCTTGGATTTCTAAAGGTTAGAACTGTCATCTTCAGTTCTTAAATCGAAGAAATAAGCTATCTTACGGAAATAGAGAAGCATTTTTTTAAAAGCTTGAATAATTTTGCACCTCAAGAGGGTAATAATACAATATTTTTATTAGCAAATATTTATGGTGTAGAGGCTAGCAAAACCTATATATTATCGGCTTTAAAAAGGAAGTAAGAAAATTATGAACTAATTATTTTCGTTGAATATATGTTTTTTTATTGACAAAAGTAGTAAAAACGTATACAATTAAATATTGTAAAGAAGAAAATAGGAGAAAAACATGGCTAAGTCAAACTTTGAAAAAGTAGAATCAGTTGTTGGCTGGGTTCGTGATAAGAAAATCACAGGCTACCGTATCTCTAAAGAAACGAATGCGCGTGAAATGTCTATCATTGCTCTGGCGCAGGGTCGTGCAAAAGTAAAAAATATTTCATTTGAAACAGCCCTAGGCCTAATTGATTTCTATGAAAAAAATCATGAAAAATTTGAAGATTAATCTTTGGATAACGGCGGATTCCTGACCCTCAAGTAGTAGAGATAGAGAATCTGCCTTTTCATTTTGGACAGCAAAAAGACTGCACGGTTGATGCAGCCTTTTCTTTTTATTTGATACTCTTCGAAAATCAAATTCAAACCACGTCAGCTTAACCTTGCCGTACTCAAGTACAGCCTGCGGCTAGCTTCCTAGTTTGCTCTTTGATTTTCATTGAGTATGAGATAGCGTTGAAGGAACTCTTTTGTACGGTCTTCTTTAGGATTGGTGAAGAGGTCTTCTGGTTTGCCTTCTTCAGCGATTACACCCTTATCCATGAAGATAACACGGTGAGAGACATCACGGGCGAATTCCATTTCGTGAGTTACAACAATCATGGTCAAGCCTTCTTGAGCCAGGTCCTGCATGATTTTGAGGACTTCTCCAACCATTTCTGGATCGAGAGCTGATGTTGGTTCATCAAAGAGAATAGCGTCAGGATTCATTGAAAGGGCGCGAGCGATGGCCACACGTTGTTTTTGACCACCTGAGAGTTGTTTTGGTTTGGCTTGCCAGTAGCGTTCTCCCATGCCGACTTTTTCTAGGTTTTCTTTGGCAATTTTTTCAGCTTCTGTGCGTTCGCGTTTAAGGACTGTTGTCTGAGCGACGATTGTGTTTTCGAGAACGTTAAGATTTTCAAAGAGGTTAAAGGATTGGAACACCATCCCTAGTTTTTCACGGTATTGCGTGAGGTCATAGCCTTTTTCGAGGACGTTTTGTCCATGATAAAGGATTTGTCCATCAGTTGGCGTTTCAAGTAGGTTAATGGAGCGTAGGAAGGTTGATTTTCCGCTTCCAGAGCTTCCGATGATAGAGATGACTTCTCCCTTGTGGACAGTCAGAGAAATGTCTTTTAGCACTTCGTTTTGTCCATAGGATTTTTTGAGGTGTTTAATTTCAAGGATTGCTTGTGTCATTATTTTAAATCCTCCGTTTGCATTTGGTTAGCACCTGTAGTATAGGTATCCATGTCCATTCGGCGCTCGATGAAGCGTAGGATACGTGTTACGGTGAAGGTGAGGACAAAGTAAATCACGGCGATGATTGTAAATGTCTGGAAGTATTGATAGGTTTGTGTTGCCACGGTATTTCCTGAGAAATAAAGTTCGACAACCGAGATAACGTTCAATACAGATGTATCTTTGATATTGATGACAAATTCATTACCAGTTGCTGGTAGGATGTTACGGACCACTTGAGGTAGGACAATCTTACGCATGGTTTGGTTATGAGTCATACCGAGTGCAGTTGCGGCTTCAAATTGTCCCTTGTCAACTGCCAGGATACCACCACGGACGATTTCAGTCATGTAGGCACCGGTATTGATTGAAACGATGAAGATAGCAGCTAGTGTACGGTCAAGGTTGATCCCGAAAGCTTGGGCAGTTCCATAGTAGATAACCATCGATTGAACGATCATTGGGGTACCACGGAAAATTTCAATGTAGACATTGAGGATCCAGCCGATTAGTTTTTGTAGGCCGTAAATGGCTTTATTTTCAGAGAGAGGAGCAGTACGGAAAACACCAATGGCAAGACCGATGATGAGACCGATGATGGTTCCGACGATAGAGATTAAAAGAGTGATACCAGCACCACGCAAGAGTTGTTGCCAGTTTTCAGAAAGAATTTTAGTGACTTGGCTAAAGAAACTACTGCTAGTCTCTTCAGTTGTTGTAGCTTCGGCAGGTTGTTCCTTGATCATACGATCCATCAAGGCAACTTGGTCGTCTTTTGAAATGGTTTCAATGCTGGCATTGATTTGGCTAATACGATTGTCATCTTTACGAAGTCCAATAGCGATAGCTGTATCTTCTTCCCCAGTTTTGAAACCAGGTTCTACTTGGACCATCTTAAACTTAGAGTTCGCAGCTTCAGCGGTCAGAGCTTCTGGGCGTTCAGAAACATAAGCATCGATAACACCAGCCTCAAGAGCTTGGCGCATTTGAGCGAAGTCTCCCATGGCTGTTTCTTTTTTAGCACCTGGGATTTGTGCAATCAAGTCATAAAGGTAGACACCTTGTTGAGAAGTGATTTTCGCACCATTAAAGTTATCTAAAGATTTAGCATTTGCGTAGGCAGAATCTTTTTTGACTAGTAGAACTGGTTCGCTAGTGTAGTAACTGCTTGAAAAGGCAATTTCTTGTTTACGCTCGGCAGTAGGACTCATACCTGCGATAATCATGTCAATCTTACCAGAAGTAAGGGCAGGAACTAGACCCTCCCACTTGGTTTTAACAACCAAAGGTTCTTTACCTAAGTCCTTAGCGATTTTCTTGGCGATTTGAACATCGTATCCGTTAGCATACTGGTTAGTCCCATCGATTTTGACAGCTCCATTGCTATCATCGTCCTGAGTCCAGTTAAAGGGAGCATATGCTGCTTCCATCCCGATGCGTAAATATTCATCGGCTTGGGCAACATTGACAAGTCCCAGCATCAGCAAGAGACTTGTGAAAATAGATAAGTATATTTTTCTCATGATTTCTCCTATTTCTAATCTATTAAAAAATAACTGTCTCCTATTTTATCGAAAAATGCGTAATTTTTCAACATAAGTAAGCCTTTACTTACGAAAAAATGCTATAATGATAAGAAAGATAAAAAGGGGGCTTAGTTGATGAAAAAAATTTTTTTATTACTGGTGTTAGGCTTGTTTTGCTTTCTGCCACTCTCTGTTTTTGCCATTGATTTCAAGATAAACTCTTACCAAGGGGATTTGTATATTCATGCAGACAATACAGCAGAATTTAGACAGAAGATAGTTTACCAGTTTGAGGAGGACTTTAAGGGCCAAATCGTGGGACTTGGACGTGCTGGCAAGATGCCTAGTGGATTTGACATTGACCCTCATCCAAAGGTTCAGGCTGCGAAAAACGGTGCTGAGCTAGCAGACGTTACTAGCGAAGTGACAGAAGGAGCAGATGGTTATACTGTGAAAGTCTACAATCCGGGTCAGGAGGGCGACATAGTTGAAGTTGACCTTACATGGAACTTAAAAAATTTGCTTTTCCTATATGATGACATCGCTGAATTAAATTGGCAACCTCTGACAGATAGTTCAGGGGCTATTGGAAAGTTTGAATTTCATGTAAGGGGAGACAAGGGGGCGGAAAAACTCTATTTCCATACAGGCAAACTTTTTAGAGAGGGAACGATTGAAAAGAGTAGCCTTGATTATACTATTCGTTTGGACAATCTTCCAGCTAAGCGTGGAGTTGAATTGCATGCATACTGGCCTCGAACTGATTTTGCTAGCGCTAGGGATCAGGGTTTGAAAGGGAATCGTTTAGACGAGTTTAATAAGATAGAAGACTCGATTGTTAAAGAAAAAGAGAAAAGTAAACAACTCCTTACGTGGGTGTTTCCTGCCATACTTTCTATCTCCTTGTTATTGAGTGTCTGCTTCTATTTTATCTATAGAAGAAAGACCACTCCTTCAGTCAAATATGCCAAAAATCATCGTCTCTATGAACCACCAATGGAATTAGAGCCTATGGTTTTATCAGAGGCTGTCTACTCTACCTCCTTGGAGGAAGTGAGTCCCTTGGTCAAGGGAGTTGGAAAATTCACCTTTGATCAACTTATTCAAGCTACCTTGCTAGATGTGATAGACCGTGGGAATGTCTCTATCATTTCAGAAGGAGATGCAGTTGGTTTGAGGCTAGTAAAAGAAGATGGTTTGTCAAGCTTTGAGAAAGACTGCCTAAATCTGGCTTTTTCAGGCAAAAAAGAAGAAACTCTTTCCAATTTGTTTGCGGATTACAAGGTATCTGATAGTCTTTATCGTAGAGCAAAAGTCTCTGATGAAAAACGGATTCAAGCAAAGGGGCGTCAGCTCAAATCTTCTTTTGAAGAAGTATTGAAAGAGATGCAAGAAGGAGTGAGAAATCGAGTTTCCTTCTGGGGACTCCCAGATTATTATCGTCCTTTAACTGGTGGGGAAAAGGCCTTGCAAGTGGGTATGGGGGTCTTGACTATCCTGCCCCTATTTATCGGATTTGGTTTGTTCTTGTACAGTTTGGATGTTTATGGCTATCTTTACCTCCTCTTGCCAATACTTGGTTTTCTGGGTTTGGTTTTGGCTGTTTTCTATTATTGGAAGCTTCGATTAGATAATCGTGATGGTGTCCTAAATAAAGCAGGAGCAGAAGTCTACTATCTCTGGACCAGTTTTGAAAATATGTTGCGTGAGATTGCACGATTGGATCAGGCTGAATTGGAAAGTATTGTGGTCTGGAATCGCCTCTTGGTTTATGCGACCCTATTTGGCTATGCGGACAAGGTCAGTCATTTGATGAAAGTTCATCAGATTCAAGTGGAAAATCCAGATATTAACCTCTATGTAGCTTATGGCTGGCATAGTATGTTTTATCATTCAAGCGCGCAAATGAGCCATTATGCTAGTGTCGCAAATACAGCAAGTACCTACTCCGTATCTTCTGGAAGTGGAAGTTCTGGCGGTGGCTTCTCTGGAGGCGGAGGTGGCGGCAGTATCGGCGCCTTTTAAAGAGAGCTATCACTGGCTGAAAAAATATGCTATAATGGAAGATAGAAAAAGGAGTAATCTATGTATCTTATTGAAATTTTAAAATCTATCTTCTTCGGTATTGTTGAAGGAATTACGGAATGGTTGCCGATTTCCAGTACAGGTCACTTGATTTTAGCAGAGGAATTTATCCAATACCAAAATCAGAATGAGGCCTTTATGTCTATGTTTAATGTCGTGATTCAGCTTGGCGCTATTTTAGCAGTCATGGTCATTTATTTTAACAAGCTCAATCCTTTCAAACCGACTAAGGATAAGCAGGAAGTTCGTAAGACTTGGAGACTATGGTTGAAGGTCTTGATTGCGACCTTGCCTTTGCTTGGCGTCTTTAAATTTGATGATTGGTTTGACACCCACTTCCATAACATGGTTTCTGTTGCTCTCATGTTGATTATCTATGGGATTGCCTTTATCTATTTGGAAAAGCGCAATAAAGCGCGTGCTATCGAGCCAAGTGTAACAGAGTTGGACAAGCTTCCTTATACGACAGCCTTCTATATCGGCCTCTTCCAAGTTCTTGCCCTTTTACCAGGGACAAGCCGTTCTGGAGCAACGATTGTCGGTGGTTTGTTAAATGGAACCAGTCGTTCTGTTGTGACAGAATTTACCTTCTATCTAGGGATTCCTGTTATGTTTGGAGCTAGCGCCTTAAAGATTTTCAAATTTGTAAAAGCAGGACAGCTCCTGAGCTTTGGGCAATTGTTCTTGCTCTTGGTTGCGATGGGAGTCGCTTTTGCAGTTAGTATGGTGGCTATTCGCTTTTTGACCAGCTATGTGAAAAAACACGATTTTACCCTTTTTGGTAAATACCGCATCGTGCTTGGTAGTGTTTTGCTACTTTACAGTTTTGTCCGTTTATTTGTATAAGAAAAACCTTGAAGGGGCAGCTCTTCAAGGTTTTAAAATCCAGTCAGGGTAATCCCCAGCAGGCGGACACCTCTTTCTTTCTCGCTTAACTCTTCATAGAGTTGCAGGGCGATTTGGCTTATCTGACTAGCATCCTGTGTTTTTTGAGCCAGACTTTTTCGTTTAGTAAGAGTTGAAAAGTCCTCGTAGCGAATTTTCAGAATGACAATTTTTCCAGCTTTTTCTTGTTGACTGAGATTGAGAGCGACTCTTTCTGATAGAAGAGTCAGCTCTTTTTTAATGTCTTCCTCGGCACGGAGAATCTTCCCGTAGGTTTTCTCCTTGCCGATTGATTTACGGATGCGATTTGATTTAACTGGAGAGTTGTGAATGCCACGAGCCTTTCGATAAAGGTCATAGCCCAGTCTGCCAAATCGGTCTATTAGGGTCACTTCAGGAACTTCAAGTAGGTCAGCGCCAGTAAAAACACCCATGTGATGAAGACGTTCGACTGTCTTTTTTCCTACTCCATGAAATTTGGAAATATCCATTTGTTTGAGAAAATCCTCAGCTTGGTCAGGTAGAATCACTGTCAAACCATGTGGTTTTTGATAATCACTGGCCATTTTAGCCAAGAATTTGTTGTAAGAAACGCCAGCAGAAGCAGTTAGATGGAGTTCTTGCCAGATATCCTCTTGAATGAGGCGAGCAATTTTGACCGCTGACTTGATCCCGAGTTTATTTTCTGTCACATCCAAATAGGCTTCGTCAATGCTCATAGGTTCAATCAAATCTGTATAGCGCTTAAAGATAGATCGAATCTGGAGTCCCACAGATTTGTATTTCTCATAATTTCCTGAGATAAAGACGGCCTGGGGACAACGTTCGTAGGCTTCCTTGGAGCTCATGGCTGAATGGACACCAAAAACTCGAGCCTCATAGCTACAAGTGGAAACGACACCACGTCCACCTGTTTGCCGAGGGTCGCTTCCGATAATGACAGGTTTTCCTCTGAGTTTAGGATTATCCCTGATTTCTACCGCAGCAAAAAAGGCATCCATGTCAATATGGATGATTTTTCTTGACAAATCATTTAATAAGGGGAAAATCAACATGCCTAGCACCTTTTTACAGCTTATTTTCTTTTATTATACCCTTTTTTCTGAAAAAAGGAAAAAAGGGTATAATTTTTTCAAAAATATAATACAGTTTGGAGTAAAATATAGACTGTTTTAGAAAAGAAAGTGTAAAAATAGGGATTTTTCGCTTGTTGAAATCGGTTACTGTATGGTATACTTGACTCATGAATGTAACAGATGGTTGTTACTAGAAAGAAAAAAGAGGACATTAACATGGTTGTTAAAACAGTTGTTGAAGCACAAGATATTTTTGACAAAGCTTGGGAAGGCTTCAAAGGCGTAGATTGGAAAGAAAAAGCAAGTGTATCACGCTTCGTACAAGCTAACTACACACCTTACGATGGAGATGAAAGCTTCCTCGCAGGACCAACAGAACGTTCACTTCACATCAAAAAAATTGTAGAAGAAACTAAGGCTCACTACGAAGAAACTCGTTTCCCAATGGACACTCGTCCAACATCTACTGCTGACATTCCAGCAGGATTTATCGATAAAGAAAACGAAGTTATCTTCGGTATCCAAAACGATGAACTCTTCAAATTGAACTTCATGCCAAAAGGTGGTATCCGTATGGCTGAAACTACTTTGAAAGAAAATGGATACGAACCAGATCCAGCTGTTCACGAAATCTTTACTAAATACGTAACAACAGTTAACGACGGTATCTTCCGTGCCTACACTTCAAACATCCGTCGCGCTCGTCACGCTCACACTGTAACTGGTCTTCCAGATGCATACTCACGCGGACGTATCATTGGTGTTTACGCACGTCTTGCTCTTTACGGTGCAGACTACTTGATGCAAGAAAAAGTAAACGACTGGAATGCAATCGAAGAAATCGATGAAGAAACAATCCGTCTTCGTGAAGAAATCAACCTTCAATACCAAGCATTGCAACAAGTTGTTCGCTTGGGTGACCTTTACGGAGTTGATGTTCGCAAACCAGCGATGAACGTTAAAGAAGCAATCCAATGGGTTAACATCGCCTTCATGTCTGTCTGCCGTGTTATCAACGGTGCTGCAACATCTCTTGGACGTGTGCCAATCGTATTGGACATCTTTGCAGAACGTGACCTTGCTCGTGGTACATTTACTGAATCAGAAATCCAAGAATTCGTTGATGATTTCGTTATGAAACTTCGTACAGTTAAATTTGCTCGTACAAAAGCTTATGATCAATTGTACTCAGGTGACCCAACATTCATTACAACTTCTATGGCTGGTATGGGTAACGACGGTCGTCACCGTGTTACTAAGATGGACTACCGTTTCTTGAACACACTTGACAACATCGGTAACTCTCCAGAACCAAACTTGACAGTTCTTTGGACTGATAAATTGCCATACAACTTCCGTCGCTACTGTATGCACATGAGCCACAAACACTCTTCTATCCAATACGAAGGTGTAACAACAATGGCTAAAGACGGATATGGTGAAATGAGCTGTATTTCATGCTGTGTGTCTCCACTTGACCCAGAAAATGAAGAGCAACGCCACAACATCCAGTACTTCGGTGCGCGTGTAAACGTATTGAAAGCCCTTCTTACTGGTTTGAACGGTGGTTACGACGATGTTCACAAAGACTACAAAGTATTTGACATTGAACCAATCCGTGACGAAGTTCTTGAATTTGAATCAGTTAAAGCTAACTTTGAAAAATCTCTTGACTGGTTGACTGACACTTACGTAGATGCTTTGAACATCATCCACTACATGACTGATAAGTACAACTACGAAGCTGTTCAAATGGCCTTCTTGCCAACTAAACAACGTGCAAACATGGGATTCGGTATCTGTGGATTTGCTAACACTGTTGATACATTGTCAGCTATCAAATACGCTACAGTTAAACCAATCCGTGATGAAAATGGCTACATCTACGATTACGAAACAATCGGTGAATACCCACGTTGGGGTGAAGATGACCCACGTTCAAACGAATTGGCAGAATGGTTGATCGAAGCTTACACTACTCGTCTACGTAGCCACAAACTTTATAAAGACGCAGAAGCTACTGTATCACTTTTGACAATCACATCTAACGTTGCTTACTCTAAACAAACTGGTAACTCACCAGTCCACAAAGGTGTATACCTCAACGAAGATGGTTCTGTGAACTTGTCTAAACTTGAATTCTTCTCACCAGGTGCTAACCCATCTAACAAAGCTAAAGGTGGATGGTTGCAAAACTTGAACTCACTTTCTAGCCTTGACTTTAGTTATGCAGCTGATGGTATCTCATTGACTACACAAGTATCACCTCGCGCTCTTGGTAAGACTCGTGACGAACAAGTTGATAACTTGGTAACAATCCTTGATGGTTACTTCGAAAACGGTGGACAACACGTTAACTTGAACGTTATGGACTTGAACGATGTTTACGAAAAGATCATGTCAGGCGAAGACGTTATCGTACGTATCTCTGGATACTGTGTAAACACTAAATACCTCACTCCAGAACAAAAAACTGAATTGACACAACGTGTCTTCCACGAAGTTCTTTCAATGGATGATGCCTTGGATGCATTGAGCTAATCAAGTTTTTGAATAATGAAAAGGAACCCTCGGTCAATCGACTGAGGGTTTTGTGCTTGGGATAGTGTGAGCAATTCCTTCGGCGCAATATGCAATGTTTTTGGGAAGGAATAGTGGACCGAATCTGAAATATAATAGATTGAAACTAGAATAGTACACCTTTATTTCTAAAACATTGTTAGAAATCGATTTGACTGTCCTGATCGATTGGTCCTATTCTTATTTTATTTTACTATAGTCCGCTGAAACGGCTCAAACAGTGCTAGAAATTGACTGGAATTCTCTAAGCGATTTGTTCAGATTTTATTTCATTTCATCATAAAAACAAGACGACTGGCTAATTGACAATCATCTTGTTTTATACTGTTAATAAAATTCGCGAAGTTTATCTTGATTTTCTTTAAAAAATTTTTCTAACCAATCCATACCATAAGCATAACTAAAGCCTTCTAATAGAACAGAGAGGTCAATAGTATCAAATCCCATGTCTTTTAAATATTTAAAGGTATCGAATGGTGAATGAAAGTTTTTGTATTTAATAATTGCACCAATATCTTTCAAATCCTGCTCTCTGATACTCATCATCTTCATTCCTAACACATACTCAATAGGGACTACTAAAACAGTCAGATTCTCAAATGAGTACAAGGATTCACATAAACTTAAGGGAGGTTGTTTGTTCATATTTGCAACATGATTGTTGAGCCATAACTCTTCGTGGGTGTTAAGATTAAACTGTTTTCCTACACGAGCAATAATTTCATTGATTTTCTGATTTTGGTCATAAAAAGCATCAACATCTTGTGTGGCACGTAAACCATGATATTCTAAGACATAACCACCGACACAGATAATTGTTAAAGTCAGATTTTCCCGAATTAATTCCTTATTTAGGGCTTGGAAGACCGGTTTCATTTTATCCATGCTTGTATTTCTCCATCAATTTTTGAACATTGGTTAACTTAGCAGGTTTATTTAATGAAATCACATATTTATGAGTTGGAGTATGCTCTTGAAAGGCATACTTCAAGCTAATTTTTTGAAAATGAGTTAGTTCTTTGGAGTCTAGCAACTTTTCTACATCTTGGTTTGTTAAATAAGAATAGTCTTCAAAAATAACTTTTCGCAAATAGCGAAACCAATGGCTTGCGTTGAATTGTGATTGTTTGGATGCCTGTATCATATAATCGTACCAATCCATTGTCTTCCTCCTATGAAATTTAGTTTATCTTATTGTAGTTTATATTTAAAAATGTAGTTTTTCTTAATTAGCTCGTATTAGAAAAGAGTGTTTAGAATGCAAAATGAACCTTTTTTCTTATCCAAAAACCTTACTAAAGTATATAATTTAGGAAGTCAATTCTGTATGATAATGTTTGTACTATCGTCGAGTTTTTGCTTGATTGCCTAACGAGATAAATTTTAGAAGAATTTTCGGTGTGATTTGACAAGCTTCTGACTGGAAGGATAGTTACACTAGTATTGTTTATTAAAATGAGGAGATAGAGAAAATTTGGAATCCATTTGCTTATTATCAATCGTTTTTTTAGCTTATTTGTCTTAGAATGGTATAGAACTGATTTATGGATTGATCCTCTTGTATCTTATCCTGTTCCTAAATATGTTGGTAGAAAAATGAAGCAGTTGTTACGAGTGTCTGTATTGGGAAAAATTTTATCTATACAATTCTTTAAATGATATGAAGGCTAGGAATGCCAAAACACTGACATATTTCGTTTGAATCTCATCCGATCCCTTTACTTGTATTTGTAGAAATGCTATCAGTAATATATTCGCGAACACTATGATTTATAACAGTGTGGTCGTACATCTTTGTAACTTTATTATACAACAACCATTTACAGGTGTAAAGTTGAGCAGTGTCTTTAGTAAATTTAGGGACTTGTTTTGTCACAGTTTTGATACCTGTATTCGTTGTTTTATGAGCATTTAACGTTTCTTTTCATGTAGGCATTTCAATAATTAGAATGATATTTTTCCGAGGATGAACTTATATATTGTGACTTTTTAGAGTTACGATGTTTCTTGATCTGACTACCGCTATCAATTTCATCTATTTTTACAGTTTCATGCAACATAGCGAGAAGGCGGTTTCCTATATGGAAGTCGTCTTGTTTTCATATTGTCTAAAACGAGATATTTACTACAGGTTATAGTTGATTTAAACAGGTCTATAGATTTCTAATATATTAAGGTGAAATAATATCTTGTAATACATTGCTATGTTCTATGAAAAAAGCGACGATAGCTAATGCACAAGCTCCTATACTTCCACGATGTTTGTTGTAAGGTAAAATTTCAATTTCTATATTACGAGTAAAGGGAACAAAGTGGAGTTGATCTTGGATTTTATCCCTGACTTCATGAGTGAAAGGTTGATAATTAAGCAATTGACTGTTGATATAGATTTTATCAGCAGGATTGATGAGGAGAAGATTTGCAATAGAAGTGGCCAATAAATTGACTCCTTTATCAATTTGTTGACGTAAAGCGGAGTCGCCTAAGTTGTAAGCTGTTAAAAGGGTATCTAAATGAATGTCTTTTTCAGTCTTTACAAGGCTTTTTAGTACAGTTAGTTGAGAATTTTTAAATAATAATTGGGCATGTTTGATTAACCAAGCATCCGAAATATATGTTTGTAAACAACCTTTTTTTCCGCATTCACAATATTGCCCATTCAATTCGACAATGGTGTGTCCAATTTCTCCGATATAAGGATTTTTAGAGGCTCCTATTTTTTCTTTTGTGAAAAAGGAAGTGTAAATACCTAATCCAGCGTGTAGGAAAATAAAGTTATCGGGGGTATTGTGTGGATTAAAAAGGTATTGTCCTATAGCCATACAATCGATATTATTTTTTACAATAAAAGGAAAATTGAAATCTTTAATTACATTTAATAAATTAAAAGATTCCCATATGGGGTTGTTTGTAATGATGCTTCCGGAGTCTTTGTTATAATGTCCAGGTATTGATAAGCCAAATCCAAGTAATTTTGTTTCCAAAGGGACATACTTTGTAGCTGTTTTTATCATATTGGTAATGGTGGAATTGATTTCTGAAATAGGATAATCTTCATTCAAAATTTCTGTCTCGAAAAGATTTTTCCCTTGTAAGTCACATAGACTGAGAAAGATACCTAGGACGTTTATTTCAATACCTCCAACAACATATGGGATATTATCTGTAATAGAAATAGTTTTTCTCCGTCTTCCAGATCCGGAAAACTCGCTAAATTCATCACCAGTTTCGTATATGAGGGACTGTTCACTTAGCTCTTTGATGATGTTAGTCGTTGTTGCTGGAGTAAGTCCTGTTTCATTAACAATATCTGTACGAGATGTTGCTGGATTTCGATATAGAAACTCCAGTATAGTGGCTCTATTTTGTAAAAAGGCTGATTGTTTTGTAATCATTTGTTTCCTCCTTTGGTTTATTTTATATTAAACATAAGAAAAAATCAATTAAAATTATTATTCTATACAAAGAAAAAATATTGTAAAAACAGCAAAAAAACATATTGACAACGCTTTCTATTAGCGGTATATTTAATTTATAAAAAATAAAAAAAGGAGTTCTGGTGATGAACAATATTTTAACGTTTTTAGAAACGAAAGTCGCTCCGTTTGGTGAAAAAGTTGGCAACCAACGGCATTTGAAAGCTATTCGTGAAGGATTTATGATGGCAATGCCTTTGATTTTAGTCGGCTCTTTATTTCTTATTCTAATCAGTTGGCCTCAAGAGGCTTTTACAAATTGGCTGAATAGTGTTGGATTGCTAAGTATCTTGACAACTATGAATCAGTCAACAGTAGCGATTATTTCCTTGGTCGCTTGTTTCGGTATTGCCTACAGGTTGTCGGAAGGATATGGTACAGATGGTCCGTCTGCAGGGATTATAGCCTTATCTAGTTTTGTATTGATGGCACCTCGTTTTTCAAGTATGGTTTATGATAAAAATGGGGAGCAGGTCAAGCAGTTATTTGGCGGCGCAATACCATTTTCTAGCCTGAATGCATCTTCGTTGTTTATGGCGATTACTATTGGATTGGTTACAGCGGAGATTTATCGTATGTTTATCCAGCGCGGAATTACGATAAAAATGCCAAGTGGTGTCCCAGATGTAGTAAGTAAATCATTTTCAGCTCTTTTACCTGGTTTTACTACTTTTGTTTTGTGGGCTCTGGTCTTAAAAGGTCTTGAAGCGGCAGGAGTTGCAGGAGGTCTCAACGGACTTTTAGGTGCAATTGTTGGAACACCGCTTAAGTTAATTGCAGGAACGCTTCCAGGTATGATTCTATGTGTTATTGTAAACTCATTCTTTTGGTTCTGTGGAGTTAATGGGGGACAAGTTTTAAATGCTTTTGTAGACCCAGTTTGGTTACAATTTACTACAGAAAACCAAGAAGCTGTGGCTGCAGGACAAACCCTACAACACATTATTACATTACCGTTTAAAGATTTATTTGTATTTATTGGTGGCGGTGGAGCGACTATTGGTCTTGCAATTTGTCTCTTCCTATTTAGTAAGAGTCGTGCGAATAAAACATTAGGTAAGCTAGCTATTATACCGTCTATCTTTAATATCAATACAGCTATTCTATTTACGTTTCCAACGGTTTTAAATCCGATTATGCTGATTCCGTTTATTGCTACTCCTACAATCAATGCCTTAATTACCTATGTATCAATGGCTGTAGGATTAGTACCTTATACAACAGGTGTAATCCTTCCGTGGACAATGCCACCGATCATAGGAGGATTCCTTGCGACAGGGGCTAGTTGGCGAGGAGCTCTATTACAAGTTGTTTTGATTTTGGTTTCTGTGGCAATTTATTATCCATTCTTCAAAATTGCAGATAAACGCAATCTTGAAAAAGAAAAAGCTACTGTTGGAGGGAAATAAGATGGTTATCAGAGTATTTGATCAACAGAAAAATACTTATTCTAGCTTTGCCTTAGAGGAATTAAGTTACTATATGAATCGGGTCTTTAAGACTGACATAGAACTTGTCGAGGAGAAGGAAGCGGATATTTTTGTAGGATTAGTCAATAAAGAGGATGGAAAAGACCATATTTTCATCTCATTAAATAAGGGTAAGGGGAGAATTGAGTCCAATACAATTGTAGGTTTACTTATTGGAATTTACCGAATGTTTCATGAATTTGGGGTTGTGTATACTAGACCAGGGCGCGGACATGACTTTGTTCCAGAGCTACGATTTGAAGATTTTTTAGATAAAGAGCTATCTATAGATGAAACAGCCAGTTACTATCATAGGGGAGTATGTATAGAGGGAGCGGATTCATTTGAAAATATACTAGATTTCATTGATTGGCTACCTAAGATTGGGATGAACAGTTTTTTCATCCAGTTTGAAAATCCTTACTCTTTTTTGAAACGTTGGTATGAACATGAGTTTAATCCATATCTAAATAAAGAACAATTTTCAAATGAATTAGTACAAGAATTGAGTGATAGGTTGGATAAAGAATTGCAAAAAAGAGGTCTTATTCATCATCGTGTTGGTCATGGATGGACAGGTGAAGTTTTAGGTTACTCTTCAAAATTTGGCTGGGAATCAGGTCTTAGTATTTCAGAGGAGAAGAAACCCTATGTCGCTGAAATAAACGGGAAACGAGAATTGTTTAATACGGCTCCGATTTTAACCAGCCTGGATTTTTCAAATCCAGATGTAGCTGATAAGATGGTAGAAATTATCAAGGATTATGCCAAGAAAAGACCTGATGTGAACTACTTACATGTATGGTTGTCGGATGCTCGTAATAATATTTGTGAATGCGAAAACTGTAGACAAGAATTGGTTTCGGATCAGTATATTCGTATTCTCAATCAATTGGATAGGGCTTTAACGAGTGAGGGATTAGATACAAAGATTTGTTTTCTGCTTTACCATGAGTTGTTATGGGCACCTCAGAAAGAAAAATTAGATAATCCTGAACGCTTTACCATGATGTTTGCACCGATTACAAGAACATTTGAAATGAGTTATGCAGATGTATATTTTGACAATTCCATACCTACGCCTAAACCTTATCTGCGTAATAAAATTATACTTCCGAATTCTCTTGAGGAAAATTTATCTTATCTTTTTGAGTGGCAAAAAACATTTAAAGGAGATAGTTTCGTATATGACTATCCTTTAGGGCGTGCTCATTATGGCGATTTAGGCTATATGAAAATTAGTCAAACTATTTACAAAGATGTATCTTATCTTTCAAACCTACATTTGAACGGGTACATTTCGTGTCAAGAATTACGTGCCGGATTCCCTCATAATTTTCCTAATTATGTTATGGGGCAAATGCTCTGGAAGAAGACAAGAAGTTATGAAGAATTGATTGAAGAATACTTTTCTGCTTTGTATGGGTCAAATTGGCAGTCTGTTGTTGAATATTTAGAAAAATTATCTAGTTATTCCTCATGTGATTATTTTAATGCAATTGGCAGCCGTCAAAATGATGTTTTAGCGAATCATTATTATATAGCTTACAATCTAGCTGATAATTTTTTACCAATTATTGAGGAAAATATTTCTAAGTTATTAAATAGTCAAAAGGATGAATGGAAACAGCTCAGTTATCATCGTGAATATGTTGTTAAGATGGCGAAGGCTTTATATCTTCAAGCAACTGGAAAAACAAGGCAAGCTCAAGATGAATGGAGAAATGTGTTGAATTATATCCGTGGGCACGAATTACTATTCCAATCTAATTTGGATGTTTATCGTGTAATTGAAGTAGCAAAAAATTACGCTGGTTTCCACTTATAAATCATAAGTATAGAAAATGAACTAAGGTATTCAGAGAAGATTGATCCTAAATATTATGAAATTTAAGGATTTTTAAGATATTTAGGGTCAACTTTCTATTTGTATCGTAGCGAAGTCATTTTAATAATGATGTGTAAAAGATGGATCAAGATTGAGGAGGAAGAAAGATGAAATCAAAAGAAGAAATAAATATGCTTGGTTTTACAATTGTCGCTTACGCAGGAGATGCAAGGTCAGATTTGATGGATGCTTTGGCGTTTGCGAGAGATGGATATTTTGAACAGGCAAGAGAATTGGTTGAGTCTGCAAACGACTCAATAGTGTCTGCCCATCGAGAACAGACTAATTTATTAGCGGAGGAGGCATCTGGAGATAATTTTGAAGTGAGTTTTATCATGATTCATGGTCAAGATACCTTGATGACAACGATGCTATTGTATGATCAGGTCAAGTTTTTTATTGATGAATATGAACGAATTCGAAAGATTGAAGAACACATTGGCTTGCAATGAGGATCGGTTATGGAAAATTTACAGGTTAATGCCCTACCAAAAGAGTTTTTATTAGGAGCAGCCACCGCTGCTTACCAAGTAGAGGGTGCAACTAGGGTAGATGGCAAAGGAATAAATATGTGGGATGTTTATTTGCAAGAAAATAGTCCGTTCTTACCAGATCCAGCTAGTGATTTTTATCATCGTTACGAAGAAGATATAGCCTTGGCGGCAGAACATGGTTTACAGGCTTTGCGCTTATCTATTTCTTGGGTTCGCATATTTCCTGATATAGATGGGGAGCCTAATATATTGGCTGTTCAGTATTACCATAGAGTATTTCAGTCCTGCTTAAAACATAATGTGATTCCGTTTGTTTCTTTACATCATTTTGATTCGCCTCAGAAAATGTTAGAAACAGGGGATTGGTTGAATAGAGGGAATATTGATCGTTTCATACGATATGCTCGCTTTTGTTTTCAAGAATTTACAGAAATCAAACATTGGTTTACAATCAATGAACTGATGTCTCTTGCTGCAGGTCAATATATAGGAGGTCAGTTTCCTCCAAATCACCATTTTCAATTATCTGAAGCAATTCAAGCGAATCATAATATGTTGTTGGCGCATGCTCGTGCAGTCCTCGAATTTCATCAATTAGGAATTGAGGGAGAGATAGGTTGTATTCATGCTTTAAAACCAGGCTATTCTATTGATGGGAAAAAAGAAAATATTTTAGCAGCTAAACGGTATGATGTTTATAATAATAAGTTTCTATTAGATGGAACTTTTTTGGGGTACTACAGTGATGACACGCTTTTCCACCATCTTCAATAATAAAGCTAATAATTCTAGCTTTATTATTGAAGATGGTGATTTAGAAATTATGAAAAGAGCTGCACCTCTTAATACGATGTTTGGGATGAATTATTATCGTTCAGAATTTATTCGTGAATACGAAGGTAAAAATAGACAAGAATTTAATTCAACAGGAATAAAAGGACAGTCTTCTTTTAAATTAAATGCTCTAGGTGAATTTGTAAAAAAGCCTGGTATTCCGACAACAGATTGGGATTGGAATATTTATCCTCAAGGGTTATTTGATATGTTGCTTCGTATCAAAGAAGAATATCCTCAACATCCGGTCATTTATTTAACTGAAAATGGTACAGCCCTTAAAGAGGTTAAGCCAGAGGGCGAGAATGATATTATTGATGACAGTAAGAGAATCCGTTATATTGAGCAACATTTACACAAAGTTTTAGAGGCTCGAAATAGGGGAGTCAATATTCAAGGCTATTTTATATGGTCTTTGCAAGATCAATTTTCTTGGGCGAATGGCTACAATAAGCGATATGGTCTTTTCTTTGTTGATTATGAAACACAGAAGAGATATATTAAGAAAAGTGCTCTTTGGGTAAAAGGGCTAAAACGGAATTAAGGTTAGCGATTTGAATGATGTTTAATATGTTTTAAATATGAGGTTGAATTTTTTATAGGAGGAGTTTTATGGATAAGCTAGTCGCTGCCATTGAAAAACAACAAGGGAAATTTGAAAAAATTTCTACTAATAATTATATGATGGCTATTAAAGATGGATTCATTGCTACTATGCCTTTAATTATGTTTTCAAGCTTTTTGATGATTATTATTATGATTCCTAAAAATTTCGGAGTAGAGTTACCGAGTCCAGCTATTGCCTGGATGAGGAAAGTATATATGCTAACCATGGGAGTTTTGGGTGTTATTGTTTCAGGGACAGTTGCAAAGTCATTGGCTGGAAATGTTAATAGAAAAATGCCTCCTGGAAAGGTAATAAATGATACTTCTGCAATGTTGGCGGCCATATGTAGTTATCTGGTATTAACTGTAACGCTTGTAGTTGATGAGAAGACGGGATCTACAAGTTTGTCGACAAACTATTTAGGATCTCAAGGATTGATAACTTCGTTTGTCAGTGCCTTTATTACTGTAAATGTTTACCGATTCTGTATTAAGCGAGACATTACTATTTATTTACCTAAGGAAGTTCCTGGGGCTATATCACAAGCTTTTAGAGATATTTTTCCTTTTTCTTTTATTTTACTTATTAGTGGTTTGTTAGATATTGTATCTCGGTTTAGTTTAGATGTTCCTTTTGCCCAAGTATTTCAACAACTATTGACCCCTATTTTTAAGGGAGCAGAATCATATCCTGCTATGATGTTGATTTGGTTTATGTGTGCTTTGCTTTGGTTTGTTGGAATTCATGGACCATCTATTGTCTTACCTGCTGTTACAGCTTTACAACTAAGCAATATGGAAGAGAATGCTCAACTCCTTGCAAATGGGCAGTTCCCTTATCATTCTTTAACACCTAATTTCGGGAATTATATCGCTGCTATCGGAGGAACGGGGGCTACCTTTGTTGTACCATTTATTTTGATTTTCTTTATGCGGTCTAAACAATTAAAATCGGTAGGTAAAGCTACAATTACTCCTGTTTTATTTGCGGTAAATGAACCTCTTCTATTTGGTATGCCTGTTATTTTGAATCCCTATCTTTTTGTCCCTTTTTTGATGACTCCACCAGTGAATGTATTTCTAGGAAAGGTCTTTATTGATTTCTTTGGAATGAATGGATTTTATATCCAGTTACCTTGGGCCTTTCCTGGACCCTTGGGATTGTTAATTGGAACGAATTTTCAACCTATCTCCTTTGTATTTTTATTTTTGATTTTAGTTGTCGACATATTGATTTATTTGCCATTCTGTAGAGCGTATGATAGACAGTTACTGATGAAAGAAGATGTTGCAAGTTCAAATGATATTATTTTAGAGGAGGATACAAGTGAAATAATGCCTGGTGAGTTAGATGAAATAAAAAGTAAGGAGTTGAAAGTACTGGTTCTTTGTGCAGGATCTGGAACAAGTGCGCAATTAGCCAATGCAATTAACGAGGGCGCTCAATTAGCAGAAGTTAGAGTGATTGCGAATTCAGGAGCGTACGGAGCTCACTATGATATTATGGGTGTTTATGATTTGATCATTCTGGCTCCACAAGTTCGGAGTTATTATAGAGAGATGAAGGTGGATGCAGAAAGATTAGGTATTCAGATAGTTGCTACCAGAGGAATGGAATATATTCATTTAACAAAGAATCCAAGTAAAGCCTTACAATTTGTATTGGAGCATTACCAAGCTGTGTAGTAAGTTTTTCCATCTTTTATTTGAGTAAGGACTTTGCTTACAGACAGGCTTGGATTTAAAAACGTTCCCCCTTTTTAATATAAAAATCCCTCTTTCACAATTGTAAAAAGAGGGATTTTGTATTTTATCTCTTAGACCAAGTTCTCTTCATAAAGAGAAGTAAGATAGGATAAATCTCCAAGCGCCCTGCAATCATTGCAAAGGAGAGGAGGATTTTTGAGATAGGGCTAAAGATTGAGAAACTAGAAGTGGTTCCTAGGATAGGTCCGATATTATTGAAACAGCTAAAGACAGCGCTGGTCACAACCAGAAAATCATTGCTATCTAGGCTGACAATGAAGATAAGCGCTAGCAAAATCATAGAATAGATGACAAAGTACTTGAGAATCTTATGCTGGGTATCTTTGTCAATCACCGTTTTATTAACATGGAGGGTCAAAACACGGTGGGGCGATAGGATTGACAAAATTTGGTTTTTGGCAATTTTTGAAAGGATGAGGCCTCGAATAATCTTGAGTCCACCTGCAGTTGATCCAGCAGAGCCACCGATTACCATGAGGAAGAGGAGGATAAACTGGGAGAAGAGGGGCCAGTTGGTAATATCTCCGTATCCAAAACCAGTTGTTGTAATGATGTTGGAAACCTGGAAGAAGGCCATTTCAAAGCTCTTTGAAAATCCTGGGTAGAGATAGAGGGTATTGAGGCTAATCAATCCTGTAGAAAGCAGTACAATGACCAAGTAAGCACGAAGTTCCTCGTCACCAAAGAAGGCTTTGACGCGACGGAGCATGAGGTAGTAGTAGAGGTTGAAATTCACCCCAAACACCAGAACTCCGATACTAACCAGATAGGTAATCAATGAGCTGCCATAGTGAGCAATTCCGTCGTTATAGACGGTAAATCCTCCTGTACCTGCTGTTCCCATGGCAATGACAAAACTATCAAATAGGGGCATACCAGCTAGATAATAGATGATGACAAAGAGGGAGAAGAGAGCTAGATAAAGGAGATAGAGAATCTGGGCAGTATTTTTGAGTTTGGATACAACCTTACCGAAGACGGGACCAGGAACCTCAGCCTTCATCACTTCTAGGTGGCTATTTTTGGCATTGTCCATAATAGCAAGTGCAAAAACAAGCACTCCCATCCCTCCAATCAAGTGGGTAAAACTTCGCCAGAAGAGGAGGGAACGACTGAGGACCGAAACGTCGTTCAGAATAGTTGCTCCGGTAGTTGTAAAGCCAGAACTGATCTCAAAAAAGGCATCTATAACACTGGGAATTTGTCTAGCAAAGACAAAGGGGAGACCGCCAAAGAAAGACCAAAGGATCCAACAGAGGGCCACAATTAAGACTCCCTCCTTGGCATAAATCCGTTGATTTTTTGGCTTTTGTAAAATTCCTGAACCGCCTAGTAATACGAGAATCCCAATGGTCGAAAAGAGGGCTGTAAAGACTTGGCTCGATTCACGGTAATAGACAGCGACAGACACAGGAACCAAGAGGAGAACAGCTTCAATCAAAAGTAACTTTGAAAGGAGGTAACGAATCATACTTTTATTCATTTCTTACCTCGCGATTAAGTCATAAATCTTGGTGATGTTTGGCAACAAGGTTGTTACTAGGAGCTTGTCTCCAACTTCCAACATATCCTCCCCAGTAGGGAAAATAGTCTTGCCCTTTCGAATGATGGCTGCAATAAGAACTCCTTTTTTTAGTTTCAGTTGAGAAAGAGGTTTGGCAGTCATTTTATTGGCTTCCTTGATATGGAATTGCAGGGTTTCGATTTGGCCATTGGCTAGATGGTGCATGGCTTGAAGGTCTGAATACTGGGCATTAACACGACCACGAATAAAGTGCATAATCGTATCTACAGCGATGCTTTTAGGTGTGATGATACTTGAAAAATCAGGCGCATTGATAATTTCGAGGAGACTGGTACGATTGACCTTGGTAATATTTTTCTGTACACCTACCCTGTCAAGGAACATCGAAGTAATCAGATTTTCCTCATCGACTCCTGTTAGAGTCGCAACGGCATCATAGTTTTGAGCACTTTCTTCTAGCAGAATATCTTTTGCGGTACCATCTCCTTGAACGATGTAGAGATTAGGGAATTTCTCACTAAAGAAACGTGCCCTTTCAGAGTTAATCTCGATGACTTTGGTATCGATACGACTGTCTTTGAGAATACCTAGTAGATAATAGGCAATTCTACCTGCTCCAACGATGAGAAGGCTCTTCACAGCACGAGATTTGAAATAATTATGGAAGAGCATCATATCAACACGGTTACCAGTGACAAAGATTCTATCTTTATCATGTATGGTCATATCACCACTTGGGATGATAATTTGATGATCCCTCTCTATGGCGCAGACAATGACGTTGCCAAATTTTTTCCGAAAATCAGAAATGGGCATTTGGCAAAGACCGCTAGTGGATTTGACGACAAATTCCATGAGGCTAACGCGTCCACCAGCAAAGCGTTCGACAGATAGAGCGTTGGGAAAGTCAATGATGTTGGCGATAGCGCGGGCAGCCAAGAGCTCAGGGTTAACGATAAGAGAAAAACCGAGAATATTCTTTTCCTTGAAATAAGAGTTAGAATATTCAGGGTTCCGCACCCGAACGATGGTCTCTTTAGCTCCCATTTTTTTGGCTAAAACGGCTGCAATCATGTTGACTTCATCGTATTCAGTCAGGGCGATAAAGATATCACAATCCTGGACACTGGCTTGCTCAAGGATGGTAAAATCGGCCCCGTTACCAAGGATACCCATGATATCAAAGCGATTGACAATATGATTGAGGACAGCTTCGTCTTGCTCAATCAGCAAAACATCATGCTTTTCTGCAACCAAGGAGCGACAGAGGGCAGAACCAACTTTTCCCCCTCCGACAAGGATAATTTTCATAATAAAACCTACTTCTTCATTATGTAACTATCATACCTTTTTTCAAGAAAAAATGCACCTACTAGCTAATAACCAGAGTTTTTAGTAGGAAATTTGCTATAAGGTAAAACTATACCCTAATCAATTGAAATAGCTATTAGCACCTTTCTCTGAAATATGGTATGATAAAGGATATACAAGGAGATAAAATGAATAATAATTTACTGGTATTACAATCAGACTTTGGTCTGGTTGATGGTGCGGTATCGGCTATGATTGGAGTGGCTTTAGAAGAATCTCCAACCTTAAAAATTCATCACTTGACGCACGATATCACGCCTTATAATATTTTTGAGGGGAGTTACCGTCTCTTTCAGACGGTGGATTACTGGCCTGAGGGAACGACATTTGTATCGGTGGTCGATCCAGGTGTTGGCTCGAAACGTAAGAGTGTGGTTGCCAAGACTGCAAAAAATCAATATATTGTCACGCCAGATAATGGGACTCTTTCTTTTATCAAGAAACACGTTGGTATTGTAGCCATTCGTGAAATTTCTGAGGTAGCTAATAGGCGTCAAAACACAGAGCATTCTTATACCTTCCACGGTCGTGATGTTTATGCTTATACTGGTGCTAAACTAGCCAGCGGTCACATTACTTTTGAGGAAGTGGGGCCAGAGCTCAGTGTGGATCAGATTGTGGAACTTCCAGTCGTAGAGACCATCATTGAAGATCATCGGGTGAAGGGAGCTATTGATATTCTGGATGTGCGTTTTGGTTCGCTTTGGACCTCTATCACGCGAGAAGAGTTTTACAAGCTGGAACCAGCATTCGGTGACCGTTTTGAAGTGACTATCTATCACGCTGATATGCTGGTCTATCAAAATCAGGTTGTCTATGGTAAATCATTTGCAGATGTGAGAATTGGGCAACCCATCCTTTACATCAACTCTCTCTATCGTTTAGGTTTGGCTATCAATCAAGGTTCCTTTGCCAAGGCCTATAATGTGGGTGTCGGTTCATCTTGGACTATTGAAATAAAGAAAATAGAATCATAAAATAGGAGAATAAATAGTATGGAAATCAAATTTACAATTAAACAAGTTGTTGCTGTCGGAATTGGCGCTGCCCTCTTTGTCGTCATCGGGATGATCAACATTCCGACCCCTGTTCCAAATACAAGCATCCAGCTTCAGTATGCGGTACAAGCGCTACTTTCTATTATTTTTGGACCGATTATCGGTTTGCTTGTCGGGTTGATTGGTCATGCAATCAAGGACTCTCTTGCTGGCTATGGTCTATGGTGGACTTGGATTATCGCTAGCGGCCTCTTTGGTTTAGTTGTGGGACTTTTTAGAAAGTACGTTCGAGTGATCAATGGTGTCTTTGACTGGAAAGATATTCTTATTTTTAACCTCATTCAACTACTTGCAAATGCCCTTGTTTGGGGTGTCTTGGCGCCACTTGGAGATGTTGTGATTTATCAAGAAGCGGCAGAAAAAGTATTTGCCCAAGGGATTGTTGCGGGAATTGCTAATGGTGTATCTGTAGCTATTGCAGGAACTCTTCTCTTGCTTGCCTATGCGGGAACTCAAACTCGTGCAGGAAGTTTGAAAAAGGACTAAAATGATGGGGAAGGCTGGACAACCAGTCTTTTTCGATGTTTATAGATTAGTTAGGAAAGTAAGCTAGGATAGGAATCTTTTTGGCGCTAAGATTTTAAGAGAAGAGACTGCAAGAAGGGTTCGATTTATGATAAAATAGAAGTCTAAGAAGCGAATGAAGAGAGTAAGATGAAAGAAGCTATAATTGAGTGGAAGGATTTCTCTTTCCGGTATGAAACACAACAAGAACCGACCTTGCAAGGGGTAGACTTGACCATTTACAAGGGAGAGAAAGTCTTAATTGTTGGACCATCTGGGTCAGGTAAATCTACCTTGGGTCAGTGTTTGAATGGTATTATTCCCAATATTTACAAGGGTCAGATGTCTGGAGAATTTTTGATCAAGAGTCAAGCAGCCTTTGGTATGAGCATCTATGATAAATCTCATTTAGTCAGCACAGTTTTACAGGATACAGATGGGCAGTTTATCGGCTTGTCCGTGGCAGAAGATTTGGCTTTTGCTCTGGAAAATGATGTGACAGCCCTAGAAGAGATGAAAAGCCGTGTTCATAAATGGGCTGAAAAGCTGGACCTTCTTTCTTTACTGTCTCAGCGTCCCCAGGATTTGTCAGGTGGACAAAAGCAGCGAGTCAGTCTGGCTGGTGTCTTGATTGATGAGAGTCCGATTCTCTTGTTTGATGAGCCACTCGCCAATCTGGATCCCAAGTCAGGTCAGGATATTATCGAATTGATTGATCAGATTCATAAGGAGGAGGGGACGACGACTCTTATTATCGAGCACCGTTTGGAGGACGTTCTGCATCGTCCTGTGGATCGGATTGTCTTGATAAACGATGGCCGTATCCTCTTTAATGGGAGTCCTGATCAGTTATTGGCGACTGACCTGTTGACCCAAAATGGAATTCGAGAACCCCTTTATCTAACCACTTTACGTCAATTAGGTGTGGATTTAGCTAAAGAAGAACAATTAGCAAATTTGGACAACTTGTCCATCTCAAAAGGCCAGGTTCAGTTGCAGACTGAATTGGTAAAAGAGATACCAGATTTGCAGTCACTTTTTAGACTAGATGATGTGTCTTTTTCTTATGATGATAGACCGATTTTGAAATCCATTCATCTGGATATTAAAAAGGGCGAAAAGATTGCCATTGTCGGAAAAAATGGAGCAGGGAAATCAACCCTTGCCAAGGCCTTAAGTAGCTTTATTCAGACGGAAGGCCGCTATCTTTGGGAAGGACAGGATATAAAAGGCGATTCTGTTGCAGAGCGGGCGGAACGAGTAGGCTATGTGCTACAAAATCCTAATCAAATGATTTCAACCAATATGATTTTTGATGAGGTGGCTCTGGGACTTCGTTTGCGAGGTGTGGACGAGCAGGAAATTGAAACGAGAGTCTATGAAACTTTGAAAATCTGTGGCCTCTATGAATTCCGTAATTGGCCTATTTCTGCCCTGTCATTTGGTCAGAAAAAACGTGTGACTATTGCATCAATTTTGGTCTTAGGAGCTGAAATTATCCTCTTAGATGAACCGACTGCAGGTCAAGACCAGAAGAACTATACTGAGATTATGGAATTTCTTGAAAAACTGCATCAAAAAGGTCATACCATTGTCATGATTACGCATGATATGCAATTGATGCTGGATTATTCGGATCGGGCTCTTGTCATGGTGGATGGGGAATTGATTGCCGATACTGATCCAGCTAGTCTGTTGAGCAATCCTGAACTGTTAGTAAAAGCCAACCTAAAAGAAACTTCAATCTTCAACTTGGCCAAGAAACTAGACGTGGATCCACTTGCTTTAACGGCATTTTACAAAGAAAGGAGAGAAGGATGCAAGCTAAATTAATCGGTTACCAGCATAGAGATACTGTGATTCATCGCTTGTCAGGAGCTGGGAAACTCCTTTTTTTCATCCTCGTGTCATTGGCGGCTATGATTAGCTATGATACCAGACTGCTTGTTCTGATTGCCATCTTTTCGGTCTTTCTCCTCTATTTGTCAGAAATCCGCTTTAAAGATGTTTCCTTTGTGGCCGTTTTTGCGACGGTATTTGCCGTTTTAAACGTTTTGATGGTCTATCTCTTTTCTCCCGAGTATGGGGTTGGACTTTATGGAGAGAGAAGTGTGATTTGGCAGGGAATCGGTGCCTACACTCTGACCAGCCAAGAGCTCTTTTATCTGCTAAATCTGGCCATTAAGTACCTTTGCACCATTCCTCTGGCTATTATCTTTTTGATGACAACCCACCCTAGTCAGTTTGCTTCCAGTTTAAATCAAATTGGTGTGCCCTATAAGATTGCCTATTCTGTCAGCCTGACCTTACGCTATATTCCAGATTTGCAGGAAGAATTCTTTAACATTAAGATGTCTCAGGAAGCGCGTGGGATGGAATTATCCAAGAAAGCTTCTCTTATGCAACGAATCAAAGGCAATCTGCGCATTATTACACCCTTGATTTTTAGCTCGCTAGAACGCATTGATACTATCGCGACCGCCATGGAGCTTCGTCGCTTTGGGAAAGAGAAAAAACGCACTTGGTATAGTTATCAGGCCTTGAAAAAAGGAGACTATCTTACCTTGCTCTTGGCAGCCTTGTTTTTAGTAGCTAGTTTACTACTTATCTTGCAGAATCAGGGACGATTTTACAACCCTTGGAAATAGCTTGAAAAAATTGAAAAAATCAAGTCGTTTCTATTGACAATGATTCTGAAAGTGTTATACTAAGAAAGTAGTTTCGCTGATTTACTTCAAACCTGTTGTGAGGTAAGTTAACGATGCCTTAACCACGCTGTTTGCTGAGCTTGACTCCGGGCAGTGTGGCTATTTTTTTGCAATGGTGAAAGGAAGCAAGTCATGACAAATCACATTGTATTATTTGAACCTCAAATTCCACAAAATACAGGCAATATCGCGCGTACTTGCGCTGCGACCAATTCTCCCCTCCACATCATCAAGCCTATGGGCTTTCCTATTGATGACCGCAAGATGAAGCGAGCTGGATTGGATTATTGGGATAAACTAGAGATTTATTTTTACGAGAGTTTGGAGGATTTCATGTCTCAGATGAAGGGCAAACTCTATCTGATCTCAAAATTTGCTGAGAAAGTGTATTCTGATGTGGATTTATCGACTGACGAAGACCATTATTTTCTCTTTGGACGCGAAGACAAGGGCTTGCCTGAGGACTTTATGCGCGAACATCCTGAGAAAGCTCTCCGTATTCCTATGAATGATGAACATGTCCGCAGTCTCAATGTGTCTAATACCGTCTGCATGATTGTCTACGAAGCCCTCCGCCAGCAGAACTTTGCAGGTCTTGAGCTTGTTCATACCTATGAAGTGGATAAATTGAAATAAAAAATGAAAATGAAAATGAACAAAATGCTTGCGCTTGCAAGCGTTTTTTGTTATGATAAAAGAGTCTTCAGGGCAGGGTGAAATTCCCGACCGGCGGTAAATTTGACTAGCTATTTTAGCTTTCTCGTCGTTGTCTTGTCTCGATATACTTTAAGTATTATCTTCGACTGCGACGCCTAGATAAATATAAAATATCTTAGCCAAATAAGTCCGCGAGCGTAAGCTGATGTGGTGAGATTCCACAACCGACAGTATAGTCTGGATGGGAGAAGACGAAAGAATAGCTTTGTCTGTTCTGATAGATTTATAGCTAAACTGTAACCGCTTGCTTGAATTTTCTTAATAGAGTGAGAGGGAAGATTTGGGATATAAAAAGTGAGAATAGATAGAGGAATCCTTTCTAACTTCTTCTGATTTTATAGAAAATTGGAGGAACCTGTTATGACAAACACACGTCGACTTTCGACCATTGCAATTCTATCAGCCATCTCATTTGTGCTGATGTACTTTGACTTTCCGCTCTTGCCAGCGGCATCCTTCCTCAAGATCGAATTTAGTATCTTGCCAGTCCTTGTGGGTCTGGTGGTCATGGATTTGCCTGCTGCTCTAGGAGTTCTCTTGCTTCGCTCACTCTTGAAACTGCTTCTTAACAGCCAGGGAGTGAATACTTACATTGGTTTGCCAATGAATATCGTAGCTTTGGGAGTTTTTGTCATCGTATTTGCTTTGATTTGGAAAAAGGAACGGACAACTCTTCGTTTCCTGCTAGGCTCTCTAGCTGGGACTATTGGTTTAACCGTGGCAATGTTGGTTCTCAACTATGTTTATGCTGTTCCTTTGTACGCTAAGTTTGCTAACTTTGATATTGGAAAAATTTTGGGACTTTCCAACTACCTAATGACCATGGTATTACCTTTTAACTTGATTGAGGGTGTAATCTTTGCCGTTTCATTCTGGTTGTTGTATGTTCTCTTGAAACCAACCTTAAAACATTATGAGAGATAAACAAACATTTTTAATGAAGGGCAGTTTTGCCCTTTTACTTTTCGTTATTCTTGGCTACATGGTCAAATTTTACCCTGACACGCTGGTCGGTTTTGACCAACCGATACAGACTGTTGTTCGAGGAGACTTGCCAGATTACTTGACTATTCTTTTCAGGACCATCACACGCTTGATTGATATTCCAGTGATTATCACTTGGGTTGTCATTACAGCTTTTATCTTTTATCGTAAGCGATGGAAGATAGAAAGTTTCTTCATGCTGGGAAATTTGGCTTTGGCAGGTTTTTTAATCGTGACCTTTAAAAATATTTATCAGCGCCCACGACCAGCTATTTTACACTTGGTTGAGGAGAAGGGATTTTCCTTCCCAAGTGGTCATTCTCTGGCTGTAACCTTGATGGTCGGCTCTCTGATTGTCATTCTCAGTCAACGGATGAAAAATCCAGTCTGGAGAAAAATCGTACAAATCGTCCTTGCTCTCTATCTAGTCAGTGTGCTGGTATCAAGGGTCTATCTGGGAGTTCACTATCCATCAGATGTTCTTGCCAGTTTCTGTGTGGGTTTGGGAGTCTTGTTTATCGAATTTCCCTTTTATGACAAGCTCCGCTTCCAATGGCGATTTAAAGGTAAGCAGAAGTGAATATCAAATTCTCTTGAGGAGAAAGAAATGAAAGTCAACATAAAAGCTCTCCATCCGACTCAACTATACTTATCAGAAAAGAAACTAGCAGGCATCCAGACACTTTATCAGTCGGCAGAAACAATCCAAGTCGATCCAATCAGTATTCTTGCATTTGGAAATTGCTTGTTGATTACAGATGGGCATCACAGGGCTTATCAGGCTTTATTGGCAGGTCGGGATACGATTTCTGCTGAGTGGGATAGAGATGGTGGTGATGAACTATATCATCTCTATGCGCAAGCTTGTGAGGAAAGAAAGATTTACTCTGTTCTGGATTTAAAAAATCATATCTTAGCTCAAGATGAGTATGAAGCAAAATGGTATAACTGGTGTGAGGGTTTTAATCAAGCAGCAACTCTCTTATTGAAAAGGAAAGCAGATGAAACGGATTTTACAAATAGATAATTCACTACGTCTTGTTCCTTATTGTAAGGTCAATCATTGTGAGGAAGCTTTTGCTTGGTATCAGAACGTGGACTTAGTTTACCTCGTAGATGGTGTGAAGAGACCTTATAGTCAAGAAACTTTGGAAGCCATGTATTCCCATTTGGATCAGCATGGTGAACTTTTTTGGATTGAAGTCAAGGAGAAGGGAGAATGGTTTCCAATTGGGGATGTTACACTATCTCAGGATAATCTCCCCATTGTGATTGGGAATCCCGCTTACCAACATCGAGGGCTTGGGAAAAAGGTTCTAAGTACTTTGATTGAATTGGCTCGAGTAAAAGGATGGAAAGAATTGAAAGTCAAGGAAATCTACACCTACAATCATGCTTCTAGGAGGTGTTTCAAGTCGCTTGGATTTGTGGGAAATGGAGCAACAGAAAAAGGAATGAGTTTTATATTGAAATTAGTTTAATCCTGTCACTTTCTCCCCCTTAACCTTTGACTATTCCGTAAAATTATCGTAAAATAAAGAGTAAATGATAAAATGAGGTCAGAGTCTGTTCGCTCTGGCGATAGTAGTATAAATGAGGAGAAACGCTTTGGAATTAGAAGTATTTGCTGGGCAAGAAAAAAGTGAACTATCTATGATTGAGGTAGCGCGTGCTATCTTGGAACTTCGTGGTCGCGATCATGAGATGCATTTTAGCGATCTTGTAAACGAAATTCAAAACTACCTTGGAACATCAAACAGCGATATCCGTGAAGCTTTGCCTTTGTTCTACACAGAGTTGAACTTTGACGGTAGCTTCATCTCACTTGGAGACAACAAATGGGGTCTTCGTTCATGGTATGGTGTGGATGAAATCGATGAAGAAATTATCGCTCTTGAGGAAAATGATGACGATGAAGTAGCACCAAAAGCTAAGAAAAAACGTGTCAATGCCTTCATGGACGGCGATTCAGATGCTATTGACTACAATACAGATGACCCAGAAGACGAAGATGCATACGAAGCAGATCCAGCTCTTTCATATGATGATGAAAATCCAGATGATGAGAAAAATGAAGTGGAAGCTTATGATGCAGAAATCAACGAAATCGCCCCTGATGACTTAGGTGAAGACGTGGATCTCAACGAAGAAGACGACGATTTTTCAGATGACGACGCTGAAACCAGCGAGGAATAAAAGTTAGCTATTGACAATTATCCTATTTTTAGGTATCATATTGTTCGGGCACCTCTTTTAGAGGTCGGGGCTCCCTAGTTCTTAGGGAGCTATTTTTGTTTTTTCAAGAAGTTATCTTCTTGTATTTTATACTCAATGAAAATCAAAGAGCAAACTAGGAAACTAGCCGCAGGTTGCTCAAAACACTGTTTTGAGGTTGTAGATAAGACTGACAAAGTCAGGAACACATATCTACGGCAAGGCGACGTTGACGCGGTTTGAAGAGATTTTCGAAGAGTATTAGTTGTGAATCTGGTGCAGTAGTCCCAGGTTATTCTTATTAGTAGGGTCTTGTTTTCTATCTCCCCTCGTAGTAAACAAGGTCTTGAGCATTTTAGAAAGAGGAATCTATGTCTACGAAATATATTTTTGTAACTGGTGGTGTGGTGTCGTCTATTGGGAAAGGGATTGTCGCAGCGAGTCTGGGCCGTCTCTTGAAAAATCGTGGTCTCAAAGTAACCATTCAAAAATTTGACCCTTATATCAATATTGATCCGGGAACCATGAGTCCTTACCAGCACGGGGAAGTTTTTGTGACAGATGACGGAGCTGAGACAGATTTGGACTTGGGTCACTATGAACGTTTCATCGATATCAATCTCAACAAATATTCCAACGTGACAACTGGGAAAATTTACAGTGAAGTGCTTCGTAAAGAACGCCGTGGAGAATACCTTGGGGCAACTGTTCAGGTCATTCCTCATATCACAGATACTTTGAAAGAAAAAATCAAGCGTGCAGCTGTAACGACAGACTCTGATGTCATTATCACAGAGGTCGGTGGAACCGTTGGAGATATCGAGTCTTTGCCATTCCTAGAGGCCCTTCGTCAGATGAAGGCAGATGTGGGGGCGGATAATGTTATGTACATCCATACAACCTTGCTTCCTTACCTCAAGGCTGCTGGTGAAATGAAGACCAAACCAACTCAGCACTCTGTAAAAGAATTGCGTGGATTGGGAATCCAACCAAATATGTTGGTTATTCGTACAGAAGAGCCAGCTGGTCAAGGAATTAAAAACAAACTGGCCCAGTTCTGTGATGTGGCACCAGAAGCCGTTATCGAATCGTTGGATGTTGAACACCTTTACCAAATTCCACTGAACTTGCAGGCACAAGGGATGGACCAAATTGTTTGTGACCATTTGAAATTAGACGCACCAGTAGCAGATATGACAGAATGGTCAGCCATGGTGGATAAGGTCATGAATCTCAAGAAACAAGTTAAAATTTCCCTTGTCGGTAAGTATGTTGAGTTGCAAGATGCCTACATCTCAGTGGTCGAAGCCTTGAAACACTCTGGTTATGCCAACGATGCAGAAGTTAAAATCAATTGGGTCAATGCCAATGATGTGACAGCAGAGAATGTGGCAGAGCTTTTGTCTGATGCGGATGGAATCATCGTACCAGGTGGTTTTGGTCAACGTGGTACGGAAGGGAAAATCCAAGCCATTCGCTATGCGCGTGAAAATGATGTTCCAATGTTAGGTGTCTGCTTGGGAATGCAGTTAACTTGTATTGAATTTGCTCGTCACGTTTTAGGTCTTGAAGGTGCCAATTCTGCAGAGCTTGCACCAGAAACAAAATACCCTATCATTGATATCATGCGTGATCAGATTGATGTTGAGGATATGGGTGGAACCCTTCGCTTGGGACTTTATCCGTCTAAACTAAAACGTGGCTCTAAGGCAGCAGCTGCTTATCACAATCAAGAAGTGGTGCAACGCCGTCACCGTCACCGCTATGAGTTTAACAACGCCTTCCGTGAGCAGTTTGAGGCAGCAGGTTTTGTCTTCTCAGGTGTTTCTCCAGACAATCGTTTGGTAGAAATCGTGGAAATTCCAGAAAATAAATTCTTTGTAGCTTGTCAGTATCACCCTGAATTGTCAAGCCGTCCAAACCGTCCAGAAGAACTCTACACTGCCTTTATTACTGCAGCGGTTGAGAACAGTAATTAGCCAAATCAGAACCTTTGAGAAGAATCTCAGAGGTTTTTTGCATACGATGATATTGCAGTATATCTGAGGTAGGAGTCCTCTGTATGTACCTACTACCGTTGAAATCAATAGCGACTCCCTCTTGCCCTGTGCTAGTGAATGGATTTATCAGTATATTGAAATGAAATAAAATCTGAACAAATTAATTCGGAAAGCCAAATCAATTTATAGAAATATTTTAGCAGTCAAGGTGTACTGTTATAGATTCAATACACTATACTTTTTTAATTTAATCCACTATATCTGCAGAATACTCTTTCAGTTTTATTCAGCCTAGTCTTGCTTAGGAAAAAGCAAAAAGCCATCCCATTCAGGATAGCTTCTTGGTTCTTAGATTTGTTCTGCAAAAACCTTCTCAGCAAGGTTCATAGCGTGGTCTGATACACGAGTGTAGTGTGAGATGATGTCGATAAAGTTGACCCCAGCTTGTGTTGAACATTCGCCCTTGTTGAGGCGTTTGATGTGGGTTTTTCTGAGAACACGCTCTATGTTATTGATTGCTTCATGACGTTCTACAAGACTGCGTGCTTTTTCAATATCATTGTTTTCCACACTATCCAGAGCATCTTTGATAAAGTCACTAGTTTGACGGTAAACTTCCTCTAATTCTTTCAAGGCGGCATCAGAAAATTCAACATTTTTCCGTTGAAGATAGTCAGTCAGATTGAGTAGAGCCTCCGCGTGGTCTCCAATCCGTTCCAAATCACGGGAGGAATCAAGGATATTGGTGAGCACTTCGCTTTCTTTTTGACTGAGAGCTTCGCTTGAAAGGGCAATGAGATAACGTGTTAATTGCTCATCGATGGTGTTAATGGCTTCTTCGGTTTTATGCCCTTTTTCAGCAACTTTTTCATCCAAGTCAATGATGTACTTATAGGAAAGGTCAAAGGCTTTAGCAGCGTAGTTTCCTAAGTGCAAGAGCTCTTTCTTAGCATTTCCGAGAGCGATAGATGGGGCTTGTTTGATGAAATGTTCATCAAGATATAAGGGTTCGTATTTGACAACCTCGTCCTCTCCAGGAATAATCTTGGTTACAAAGTAAGCCAGAGCTCCGATAAATGGAAATTGGACAATGGTGTTGGTAATATTAAAGGTTCCGTGGGCGAAGGCAATGGTCATTTCCGGTGCTAGATTTAGCGTAGATTCAAACCAATGAATCAGGGCTGTAAAAGGAACTAGAAAAATAACGCAGACGACTGTTCCGATAACGTTGAAGGCAACATGAGCTCCTGCTACCCGTTTAGCTGCAATATTAGCACCTAAAGAGGCAATGATGGCTGTAATGGTTGTCCCGATATTGTCACCAAATAGAACTGGCAAAGCTCCTTGCAGGTCAATGAGATTGCTGGCATAGAGGTTTTGTAAAATCCCGATGGTAGCCGAGGAAGCTTGAATCAGTAAGGTCAAGCCGGTACCGACAAAGACACCCAAAACAGGATTCTTACTTAGCTCAATCATATAGTCTTTAAAGACCTGTAAATCTTTGAGTGGAGCCATTGCACCGCTCATAAGATTGAGGGCAAAAAAGATACCACCGACACCAAAGAGGATGCGTCCGATATTATTGACTGTCCGATTTTTTGTAAAGAAGAGGCAGACAGCACCGATAAAGAGCATAGGCAGGGCATAGTCACCTAGTTTAAATCCAATAAGAAAGGATGTGACTGTTGTCCCAATATTAGCTCCCATGACAATCCCGATAGCCTGACGTAAGGTTAGGAGACCGGCACTGACCAGGCCGACTGTGATAACTGTTACACCAGAACTAGACTGAATTAGAGCAGTCATCCCAATACCAACCAGAACTCCAAAGAAAGGATTACTAGTATATTTGTCAATGTAAAAACGAAGGCGATCTCCAGCAGCTTGTTGTAAACCGTCTCCCATGGTCTTGATACTATATAAGAATAGCCCCAGACCACCTAAAAAGTGAAATAAAATTTCCTGCCAATTAATGGACATTTCTTTTTCCTCCGAAAAATAATAACGGAATTTCTCCTATTCTATTTTAAAGGATAAAAGTAAATCTAACAAGTGTTAAGCTAAGATTTTAGAAAGAAAATTCGTTAGAAAAAGCAAAAATAATATACTCTAGCATGCCACAAAGATTAAATATCGAAAAATCTTGTGAAATCTTTCCTTATATTTCCAAAGTGTGATATAATAGTTTCGAATAAAATAAATAAAGGGGTTTTTGTAACATGGCAAAACTTACTGTTAAAGACGTTGACTTGAAAGGTAAAAAAGTCCTCGTTCGTGTTGACTTCAACGTACCATTGAAAGATGGCGTAATCACTAACGACAACCGTATCACAGCAGCTCTTCCAACTATTAAGTACATCATCAAACAAGGTGGACGTGCAATTCTTTTCTCTCACCTTGGACGTGTGAAAGAAGAAGCTGATAAAGCTGGTAAATCACTTGCTCCTGTAGCTGCTGACTTGGCTGCTAAATTGGGTCAAGATGTTGTTTTCCCAGGTGTCACTCGTGGTGCTGAATTGGAAGCAGCAATCAACGCTCTTGAAGATGGACAAGTTCTCTTGGTTGAAAACACTCGTTACGAAGATGTTGACGGCAAAAAAGAATCTAAAAACGATCCTGAACTTGGTAAATACTGGGCATCACTTGGAGATGGTATCTTCGTAAACGATGCATTCGGTACAGCTCACCGTGCACACGCATCTAACGTTGGTATCTCAGCAAATGTTGAAAAAGCAGTTGCTGGTTTCCTTCTTGAAAACGAAATTGCCTACATCCAAGAAGCAGTTGAAACTCCAGAACGTCCATTCGTAGCTATCCTTGGTGGTTCAAAAGTTTCAGACAAGATCGGTGTTATCGAAAACTTGCTTGAAAAAGCTGATAAAGTCCTTATCGGTGGTGGTATGACTTACACATTCTACAAAGCACAAGGTATCGAAATCGGTAACTCACTTGTAGAAGAAGACAAATTGGATGTTGCGAAAGCTCTTCTTGAAAAAGCAAACGGAAAATTGATCTTACCAGTTGACTCTAAAGAAGCTAACGCATTTGCTGGTTACACTGAAGTGCGTGACACTGAAGGTGAAGCAGTTTCTGAAGGCTTCCTTGGTCTTGACATCGGTCCAAAATCTATCGCTAAATTTGACGAAGCTTTGACTGGTGCCAAAACAGTTGTATGGAACGGACCTATGGGTGTATTTGAAAACCCAGACTTCCAAGCTGGTACAATCGGTGTGATGGACGCTATCGTGAAACAACCAGGCGTTAAATCAATCATCGGTGGTGGTGATTCAGCTGCCGCAGCAATCAACCTTGGACGTGCAGACAAGTTCTCATGGATCTCTACTGGTGGTGGAGCATCAATGGAACTTCTTGAAGGTAAAGTATTGCCAGGTTTGGCTGCACTTACAGAAAAATAATTTCAGCCCGTTAGTCTCTACAAAATCCTGATTTTGTAGAAAAAGGAAGAAAACTGAAACGTTAACAAAAAGGTGGCTATGTCACCTTTTTGTGTTAGTGTAGGTATTTGTGACGCGGTGGTGGGGCATCAATGGAGCTTCTTGAAGGTAATACTCTTCGAAAATCTCTTCAAACCACGTCAACGTCGCCTTGCCGTACTCAAGTACAGCCTGCGGCTAGTTTCCTAGTTTGTTCTTTGATTTTCATTGAGTATAAAGTTCTTCCAGGACTTGCAGCCTTGACAGAAAAATAAGATTAACTAAATGAATCAAAGAAGAGAGGGATGAAAGTTCCTCTTTTCTTTTGCTCAAAATAAAAACGCTTCCTCTCAACTATTCCTCATAAAATCACCCAAATTATGATAAAATGGAAATAGAAAGTTGAGATTATGAGTTATTTTAAAAAATATAAATTCGATAAATCCCAGTTTAAACTTGGTATGCGAACTTTTAAAACAGGTATTGCTGTTTTCCTAGTTCTCTTGATTTTTGGCTTTTTTGGCTGGAAAGGTCTTCAAATTGGTGCTTTGACAGCTGTTTTTAGCCTGAGGGAGAGTTTTGATAAGAGTGTTCATTTTGGGACTTCGCGTATTCTAGGAAATAGTATTGGTGGCCTCTATGCCTTGGTTTTCTTCCTAATAAATAGTTTTTTCCACGAAGCCTTTTGGGTGACCTTGGTAGTTGTTCCAATCTGCACCATGTTAACCATTATGACAAATGTAGCCATGAATAACAAAGCAGGTGTTATTGGCGGTGTAGCAGCCATGTTAATCATTACCCTATCAATTCCGAGTGGAGAAACAATTTTGTACGTATTTGCGCGTGTATCGGAAACTTTTATGGGAGTTTTTGTCGCAATTCTCGTAAATTACGATATCGACCGCATTCGACTCTTTTTAGAGAAGAAAGAAAAATAATGTTACATTTTATAACATTATCAATTGACGTTTGTCTTTTTTTAGACTATAATAGACAGAAAGAAGGAAATTGTAAATGAAGGAAAAAGAATTTCGCCGAAATATGGCTGTTTTTCCTATCGGCAGTGTTATGAAGTTGACCGATCTATCGGCGCGCCAGATTCGTTATTATGAAGATCAAGAGTTGATTAAGCCTGATCGAAACGAAGGGAACCGTCGCATGTATTCCTTGAATGACATGGATCGTCTGCTTGAAATCAAAGATTATATCTCTGAAGGTTATAATATCGCTGCCATTAAGAAAAAATATGCTGAACGTGAAGCGAAATCCAAGAAAGCGGTTAGTCAGACTGAGGTGCGCCGTGCACTTCACAATGAACTCCTCCAACAGGGTCGCTTTGCTTCAGTACAGTCACCTTTTGGTCGCGGTTAGGCAACCGCAAGTAGTCATACATTAAGGAGAAAACTCATGCCAATCACAGCTGCAGATATTCGTCGTGAAGTCAAGGAAAAAAATGTTACCTTTATCCGTCTCATGTTCTCAGATATTTTGGGAACCATGAAAAACGTCGAAATTCCTGCTACAGATGAACAGTTAGATAAAGTCTTGTCAAACAAGGCTATGTTTGATGGATCTTCTATCGAAGGTTTTGTACGTATCAATGAGTCGGATATGTACTTGTACCCAGACTTGGATACATGGACAGTCTTCCCCTGGGGAGATGAAAATGGAAGTGTTGCAGGTTTGATCTGTGATGTCTATACAACAGAAGGTGAACCATTTGCAGGAGACCCTCGTGGCAATTTGAAGCGTGCTCTTCGTCACATGGAGGAAGTAGGATTCAAGTCCTTCAACCTTGGTCCAGAGCCAGAATTCTTCCTATTTAAGTTGGATGAAAATGGAGACCCAACACTTGAAGTGAATGACAAGGGTGGCTACTTTGATTTGGCGCCTACTGACCTTGCGGACAATACACGTCGTGAGATTGTCAATGTCTTGACCAAAATGGGATTTGAAGTAGAAGCAAGTCACCATGAGGTTGCGGTTGGACAGCATGAGATTGATTTCAAGTACGATGAAGTTCTCCGTGCTTGTGATAAGATTCAAATCTTTAAACTTGTTGTTAAAACCATTGCTCGCAAACATGGTCTTTATGCAACCTTTATGGCCAAACCAAAATTTGGTATTGCTGGATCAGGTATGCACTGTAATATGTCCTTGTTTGATACAGAAGGAAACAATGCCTTCTTTGATCCAAATGATCCAAAAGGAATGCAGTTGTCAGAAACAGCCTACCATTTCCTTGGCGGTTTGATCAAACATGCCTACAACTATACTGCCATCATGAACCCAACGGTTAACTCATACAAACGTTTGGTTCCGGGTTATGAAGCGCCTGTTTACATTGCTTGGGCTGGTCGTAACCGTTCGCCACTTGTGCGCGTGCCTGCTTCACGTGGTATGGGAACTCGTCTTGAGTTGCGTTCAGTGGATCCGATGGCAAACCCATACATCGCTATGGCGGTTCTTTTGGAAGTTGGTTTGCATGGTATTGAAAATAAAATCGAAGCGCCAGCTCCTATCGAAGAAAATATCTACATCATGACAGCAGAAGAGCGTAAGGAAGCTGGTATTACAGACCTTCCATCAACTCTTCACAACGCTTTGAAAGCTCTGACTGAAGATGAAGTTGTCAGAGCAGCTCTGGGAGAACATATCTATACTAGTTTCCTTGAAGCCAAGCGAATCGAATGGGCAAGTTATGCAACCTTCGTTTCACAATGGGAAATTGATAATTATTTAGACCTTTACTAATACTAATATAGAAGAAAGATTGCCTGAGGGCGGTCTTTTTTTCTTGTATTTTATATCGAGGTGTGATATATTTTATATAACGAAGTGCGATATATCGAATTTAATAGGAGGTGAATGCAAATGGAATTAACGGATAAGATTCGTCGAGTTTATCTTCCGATGACGGAAACGGGTTTTTATATCTTGTTCTGTCTGCAAAAGGAAGGTCATGGTTATAGTATTACGCAAAAGGTCAAGGAGATGACAGATTCTCAAGTTTCGATTAGTCCTGGGACTATGTATGGAACCTTGTCAAAAATGGAAAAGGATGGTTTGATTTCCTTTGTCCGCGAAGAGGAAAAGCGTAAAATCTATCAGATTACAGACTTGGGACGCAAAGTCTTAGAGATTGAATTGAAACGTATTGAACGACTCTACAGAAATAGTCGGGAGGAAAGATGATGGAAAAGAAAGTTGTTTATCGAATTTTTACAATTGCGGATTATGAGAGGGAGGCTTTATATCTTAGAAAAATGCATGCTAAGGGCTGGAAACTTAGAAAAGTAAGTTATTCTATCTTATTGTTTGCAGTTAAGTATACCTTTGAAAAATGTCAGCCTGAGCAAGTATCTTATCAGTTGGACTTTTATCCCATGAAAAAATCAGATAGAGCCTCCTATTTACAATTATTTAAAGACTGTGGCTGGGAGCATATTACAGACTTTAATGGGTTTTCCTACTTTAGAAAGCTTCATTCTGAAATTGAATCGAATGCAGAATTTGAAATCTATAATGACGCTGCTGGGAAGTTAGCTATGGTCAAACGGATTTTAACGAGGCGGATGCTTCCTATTTTGCTTCTCTTTTTAGCTCTACTACCGGTTTTCTCAAAGTTTGTCAGTGGAGGTAGTTCTTTCAGTTGGGTAGTGTTTTTGATTTTCATAATAGATTGGGTTTTATTGATAGTTTTTGCGATTCAGATTTCTTATATTTTTTGGAGCTTGTTTCAAAAATGGAAAGAATTATCTGACAAATAAAACCATGTATGTTTTCTGATTTGGAGGTAAGGTAATGAATAGCAAAGTACAATTTCGGTTTTTCACCATTGTTGATTTGGACAAGGAAGAAGAATATTTACATGAGATGCATTTGAAAGGTTGGAGGTATAGAACGAGTCGTTTTGGTTTGTTCTATTTTGACCAATGTCAACCAGACGATGTCATCTACTGTATCTATGATTCTAGATTTCTTAAAAAATATAAGCATGAACTGCAAGATTTTAGAAATAGCGGTTGGGAATTGATAGAAGCAGGTTCTTGTTCGGTTCTTCGTAAATCATCTTTTGATTTACTTCCGGAGGATATGAGCAAGGGTCTTAGATGGGAAGTTATGCGATCTAGACTTCGTTCCTGTACAGCTACTTTCTTAGGCGGTCTTGTTGTTTGTATGAGTTTGTTTCGAGAAGAACTGTCGCAACCTTTCTCTGTCATTTTTGTTCTATATGCCTTTATGATTTCTTATCTAATCTATGGTTATTTCAGACTAAAAAGGAAATATCAAGTAGATGGAAGGTGAGTTTCTCGGTCTTCAGACCGATTTTTAGCACTCTTGGCAAAAGAGTGCTAATTTTTTGAGTTTTTATCTTGACATTCTCTTTTAAGGGTGTATAATAGAATCATGAGTTAGCACTTGAGTATGTTGAGTGCTAATCGATCAGACAGAGAGGAGTGATGAGGTGGTTACAGAGCGTCAGCAGGATATTTTAAATCTGATTATTGACATCTTTACCAAAACGCACGAACCTGTCGGATCCAAAGCCTTGCAAGAGTCTATTAACTCTAGCAGTGCAACCATTCGTAATGACATGGCGGCTTTAGAAAAGCAAGGTTTGCTTGAGAAGGCTCATACTTCAAGCGGTCGCATGCCAAGTGTTGCTGGTTTTCAGTACTATGTGAAACACTCACTGGATTTTGACCGACTGGCTGAAAATGAGGTTTACGAGATTGTCAAAGCCTTTGATCAGGAATTCTTCAAATTGGAGGATATTCTGCAAGAGGCTGCTAATCTACTGACAGACTTGAGTGGCTGTACGGTAGTAGCACTGGATGTTGAGCCCAGCAAGCAACGGTTGACAGCCTTTGATATCGTTGTTTTGGGGCAACATACAGCCTTGGCAGTATTCACCCTAGACGAGTCGCGAACGGTTACCAGTCAGTTTCTGATTCCAAGGAACTTTTTGCAGGAGGACTTGCTGAAGCTGAAGAGCATCATTCAGGAACGTTTCCTCGGCCACACCGTTTTAGATATTCACTACAAGATTCGGACGGAGATTCCGCAGATTATCCAGCGTTACTTTACAACAACGGACAATGTTATCGATCTCTTTGAACACATTTTTAAGGAAATGTTCAACGAAAACATTGTAGTGGCGGGCAAGGTAAATCTCTTGAATTTTGCTAATCTGGCAGCTTATCAGTTCTTTGATCAACCGCAAAAGGTGGCTCTGGAGATTCGTGAGGGGATGCATGAGGATCAGATGCAAAATGTCCGAGTTGCGGACAGTCAAGAGTCCTGTCTAGCTGACCTAGCGGTGATTAGTAGCAAGTTCCTCATTCCTTATCGCGGAGTTGGAATTCTAGCCATTATCGGTCCGGTTAATCTGGATTACCAACAGCTAATCAACCAAGTCAATGTGGTCAATCGTGTTTTGACCATGAAGTTGACAGATTTTTACCGCTACCTCAGCAGTAATCATTACGAAGTACATTAAGATTGAAATCATTAAAGGAGGCGAAAATGGCCCAAGATATAAAAAATGAAGAAGTAGAAGAAGTTCAAGAAGAGGAAGTTGTGGAAACGGTAGAAGAAACAACTCCTGAGAAGTCTGAATTGGACTTGGCAAATGAACGTGCAGATGAATTTGAAAACAAATACCTTCGCGCTCATGCAGAAATGCAAAACATTCAACGCCGTGCCAATGAAGAGCGTCAAAACTTGCAACGTTATCGTAGCCAGGATTTGGCAAAAGCGATTCTCCCTTCTTTGGACAACCTTGAGCGTGCACTCGCAGTTGAAGGTTTGACAGATGATGTGAAGAAGGGCTTGGAAATGGTGCAAGAAAGTTTGATTCATGCTTTGAAAGAAGAAGGAATCGAAGAAATCGCAGCTGACGGTGAATTTGACCATAACTACCATATGGCCATCCAAACTCTTCCAGCAGACGATGAACACCCAGCAGATACCATCGCCCAAGTCTTCCAAAAAGGCTACAAACTCCATGACCGCATCCTACGCCCAGCCATGGTAGTGGTGTATAACTAAGATACAAAGCCCGTAAAAAGCTCACAGTAAAAATAGGAGATTGACGAAGTGTTCGATGAACACAAGAAAATCTATCTTTTTTACTCAGAGCTTAGGGCGTGTTCGATTAGGCAATTCTGACGGTAGCTGAAGCAACTTGTCAGAAAACGGCAATCGCTATGGCGTTTGCCTAGCCTCCTTACTAACTCGTCGTCGAAATAAAATCGATTTCGACTCCTCGTGTCGCAATTTACATAATAGAAAACTTGTCCGAAACGACACTAAACTATGAAAGAAAGATAAGAGGCAAGCCGGAGGCTTGCAAGGAAGATATTTCCCACCGTGGTGAAAGTTTCAGTAGCAAAAGCTACTGAAACAGGGGATTTTTGAGACAATAGGCTCAAAAATAAGTGATGAAATCCCGAAGGGAGTTGCTCACGTCCCCACCACTTAAGGGAAATATCAAAAAATCAAAATTCGAATTAAAATTTAAGGAGAAAAACACATGTCTAAAATTATCGGTATTGACTTAGGTACAACAAACTCAGCAGTTGCAGTTCTTGAAGGAACTGAAAGCAAAATCATCGCAAACCCAGAAGGAAACCGTACAACTCCATCTGTAGTCTCATTCAAAAACGGCGAAATCATCGTTGGTGACGCTGCGAAACGTCAAGCAGTCACAAACCCAGATACAGTTATCTCTATCAAATCTAAGATGGGAACTTCTGAAAAAGTTTCTGCAAACGGAAAAGAATACACTCCACAAGAAATCTCAGCTATGATTCTTCAATACTTGAAAGGCTACGCTGAAGACTACCTTGGTGAAAAAGTAACGAAAGCAGTTATCACAGTTCCAGCTTACTTCAACGATGCTCAACGTCAAGCAACAAAAGACGCTGGTAAAATCGCTGGTCTTGAAGTAGAACGTATTGTCAACGAACCAACTGCAGCAGCCCTTGCTTACGGTTTGGACAAGACTGATAAAGAAGAAAAAATCTTGGTATTTGACCTTGGTGGTGGTACATTCGACGTCTCTATTCTTGAATTGGGTGACGGTGTCTTCGACGTATTGTCAACTGCAGGGGACAACAAACTTGGTGGTGACGACTTTGACCAAAAAATCATTGACCACTTGGTAGCAGAATTCAAGAAAGAAAACGGTATTGACTTGTCTACTGACAAGATGGCAATGCAACGTTTGAAAGATGCAGCTGAAAAAGCGAAGAAAGACCTTTCTGGTGTAACTTCAACTCAAATCAGCTTGCCATTTATCACTGCAGGTGAGGCTGGACCTCTTCACTTGGAAATGACTTTGACTCGTGCGAAATTTGACGATTTGACTCGTGACCTTGTAGAACGTACAAAAGTTCCAGTTCGTCAAGCCCTTTCAGATGCAGGTTTGAGCTTGTCAGAAATCGACGAAGTTATCCTTGTTGGTGGTTCAACTCGTATCCCTGCCGTTGTTGAAGCTGTTAAGGCTGAAACTGGTAAAGAACCAAACAAATCAGTAAACCCTGATGAAGTAGTTGCTATGGGTGCGGCTATCCAAGGTGGTGTGATTACTGGTGATGTCAAAGACGTTGTCCTTCTTGACGTAACACCATTGTCACTTGGTATCGAAACAATGGGTGGTGTCTTCACAAAACTCATCGACCGTAACACAACAATTCCAACATCTAAATCACAAGTCTTCTCAACTGCAGCAGACAACCAACCAGCCGTTGATATCCACGTTCTTCAAGGTGAACGCCCAATGGCAGCAGATAACAAGACTCTTGGACGCTTCCAATTGACAGATATCCCAGCTGCACCTCGTGGAATTCCTCAAATCGAAGTAACATTTGACATTGACAAGAACGGTATCGTTTCTGTTAAGGCTAAAGACCTTGGAACTCAAAAAGAACAAACAATTGTCATCCAATCAAACTCAGGCTTGACTGACGAAGAAATTGACCGCATGATGAAAGATGCAGAAGCTAATGCTGAAGCAGATAAGAAACGTAAAGAAGAAGTGGACCTTCGTAACGAAGTAGACCAAGCAATCTTCGCAACTGAAAAGACTATCAAGGAAACTGAAGGAAAAGGTTTCGACGCAGAACGTGACGCTGCCCAAGCTGCCCTTGATGACCTTAAGAAAGCTCAAGAAGACAACAACTTGGACGACATGAAAGCAAAACTTGAAGCATTGAACGAAAAAGCTCAAGGACTTGCTGTTAAACTCTACGAACAAGCCGCAGCAGCCCAACAAGCTCAAGCAGGAGCAGAAGGCGCACAAGCAACAGGAAACGCAGGCGATGACGTCGTAGACGGAGAGTTTACGGAAAAATAAGATGCAAATCCCGTTAAAACCTCACAGTGAAAATAGGAAATCTGACGCAGAAACTTTAGTTTCTAGGAAGATTTGTCTTTTTCACCAAGAGGTTAGGGAGTGCTCGATTTAGCATTACTAGTTTGATTTTTAAAACTCGAACGTCGTAATGATAGGAAGAAATCCAGAGGTTGCAACCCAGCCTCTGTTTTTCGATAAGATAGAGGATGTTACGTATGAAAAAAGTACTTTGTGTCATTTATCCTAATTTTTCTCTTTATGAGATAAGCGCTTTAACGAGTACTTTAGCTCTGTCTTTTGATATCATGATTGATTATGTAGCTTCTGAGAATTCGATGGTGGTCTCTGAGGATGGTTTGTCCTGTCAACCGACGAAAACATTGGATCAGATCCGTATAGAAGATTATTCTTGTGTGATTTTGCCAGGAATGGTAAATATAGGTCCTGCTCTACAAGATGAGAGATTGATCTCGTTTTTGAGAAGTCTTAATGAGCAAGATATCCTAATTGCAGCCATTTCTTCAGCGCCCCTTTTATTGGCGAAAGCAGGCTTGTTGAACGACACGAAATTTACAGGTGGAATTTGGCAAAACTTCTTTGACTATTTTGAATTTCTTCCACGTGAGAATTTCCAACCGAAAGTTCTTGTCCAAGATAAACAAATCATTACGGCTATCGGTTTTGCACATCAAGAGTTTGCAAGAAAAGTGATTTTCGGTTTAGGGTTGGCAGAGAATACGGACAACTATTTTAAAGAACAGAACGAGTATGCTGAAGAGGATTTGATATTTACTCTATCAGATGAAGAGTTTGATCAAGTGAAGCAGAGTATAGAAAACTGCCTTTAAAGATTTATATGAAAATTATAGAAAGGAACAAAGGTGTTCAGGGAATTGAACACGGGTTCCCAAATTTCTTACTCAATATAACAGAAAGGAATTGAACCTGACCTAAATCGAGGTTTGATTCAAAATATCAATAGAAAGGAACAAAGGTGTTCAGGGAATTGAACACGGGCTACGGACTGTGCCAAAAAGATAGTTTTTTCTAGGACGCAAGCGTCCGTCGTCAAAACCCCTATTTTGGCTGTGTCCGTTTGACGCCCTTTGTATCTTGAATTATGAACAATACTGAATTTTATGATCGTCTGGGGGTGTCAAAAAACGCTTCGGCAGACGAAATCAAAAAGGCTTATCGTAAGCTTTCCAAAAAATACCACCCAGATATCAACAAGGAGCCTGGTGCTGAGGAAAAGTACAAGGAAGTTCAAGAAGCCTATGAGACTTTGAGTGACGATCAAAAACGTGCAGCCTATGACCAATATGGTGCTGCTGGAGCCAACGGTGGCTTTGGAGGCTTTGGTGGTGGAGCTGGCGGTTTCAATGGGGCAGGAGGCTTCGGTGGTTTTGAAGATATCTTCTCAAGTTTCTTCGGCGGAGGCGGTGCTTCACGCAATCCAAATGCTCCTCGTCAGGGGGATGACCTCCAGTATCGTGTGAATTTGACTTTTGAAGAAGCTATTTTTGGAGCTGAAAAAGAGGTTAAGTACAATCGTGAAGCAAGCTGTAGTACATGTAATGGCTCAGGTGCTAAGCCAGGAACAAGTCCAGTCACTTGTGGACGCTGTCATGGTGCTGGTGTCATTAACGTCGATACACAGACTCCGCTTGGTATGATGCGTCGCCAAGTAACCTGTGATGTCTGTCATGGTCGCGGAAAAGAAATCAAAGATCCATGTATAACCTGTCATGGAACAGGGCATGAAAAACAAGCGCATAGCGTACATGTGAAAATTCCTGCTGGTGTGGAAACAGGTCAACAAATTCGCCTAGCAGGTCAAGGTGAAGCAGGATTTAACGGTGGACCTTATGGGGACTTGTATGTAGTGGTTTCTGTGGAAGCCAGCGATAAATTTGAACGTGAAGGAACCACTATCTTCTATAATCTGAACCTTAACTTTGTCCAAGCAGCTCTTGGTGATACAGTTGATATTCCAACTGTTCACGGTGATGTTGAATTGGTTATCCCAGAGGGAACTCAGACTGGTAAGAAATTCCGCTTACGTGGCAAGGGAGCTCCAAGCCTTCGTGGTGGTGCAGTTGGTGACCAATACGTTACCGTTAATGTCGTGACTCCGACAGGCTTGAACGACCGTCAAAAAGCAGCCTTGAAAGAATTTGCAGCTGCTGGTGACTTGAAAGTCAATCCAAAGAAAAAGGGCTTCTTTGATCATATAAAAGATGCCTTTGAAGGAGAATAAAGCAAAAAGAGCCGAGTGGCTCTTTTTTGTTTATAGATTTTTTAAAACTTTCCTTAAGTAATGACGGACGGTAGCGACCTTCTTCGAAGTTCCATACCTAAACTTTGAGCCTAGGTATCAAAGTTTCCGAACACCTGAAACCAAGTTGTTTCAGGTGTTTTCATTACGGCGGAAAGCCTGGGAAAGTATTCGATTTAGTTGTGAAATGGTAAATGAGTTGCCTAAATTATGATGTATAGTTGATGGGATATAACTTGTTTACGTTTTAAAAAAGAGCCGAGTGGCTCTTTTACTTATCTTCAGTTTCCTGTGTTTCTTTGATAACAGCTAGTCTAGTCTGGATATCCTTTTCCAAGACTTTAAATTTGTAAGTCAGGTCTTCTTGGTATTCTTTGATGAGTTCTTTTTGCTGGTCGATGATTTGCAGGCTGTTTTGGATAATATCCATATCATCTTTGATGGCTTGAACGCGGTCAGTGGTATTTAAGACTTCACCTGTGATGATTTGGCGATTTTTTGTGACCAGATAACTTCCGGCTGCAGCTCCTGCAAATAGCAGTAGGTTGGATAATTTCATGGCAACTCCTTAGGCGTTTTTGATAGTTTCAGCTACTTGAGCAAGTTTGTCAAAGTCTGGTTCGTGGGCGATAAAATCAATCTTGAGGTCATCGTCAGCGCTGTAGCGAGGCACGAGGTGCACATGGGTATGGAAGACGGTTTGCCCTGCGATTTCTTCACAGTTGGCAATGATATTCATACCAGTGGCCTTAGTGGCTTTCATGACTTTTTGAGCTACTTTTGGTACTTGGGCAAAGAGTTGGCTGGCGCTAGTAGCATCCATTTCCAAAAGATTGCGATAGTGTTCTTTTGGTACGACCAAGGTGTGTCCAGGTGTCACTTGAGAGATATCAAGAAAGGCAAGAACCTGCTCGTCTTCGTATACTTTTGAAGCAGGAATTTCCCCTGCGATGATTTTACAAAAAATGCAATCTGACATAAAATCTACCTCTACTGTATTGAATTTTGATATAATATAGCTACATTATATCAGATTTGGAGAAAATATGTTAGAAATTAAAAACCTGACAGGTGGCTATGTTCATGTCCCTGTCTTGAAAGATGTGTCCTTTGCAGTTGAAAGTGGGCAGTTGGTCGGTTTGATTGGTCTCAATGGTGCTGGAAAATCGACGACCATCAATGAAATTATCGGCCTGTTGACACCTTATAGCGGATCTATCAATATCAACGGTTTGACTTTGCAAAAAGATGCGACTAACTATCGCAAGCAGATTGGCTATATCCCAGAAACGCCTAGTCTGTATGAGGAATTGACTCTTAGAGAGCATATCGAAACAGTGGCTATGGCCTATGGTATTGAGCAAAAAGTTGCTTTTGATAGAGTAGAACCTTTGTTGAAAATGTTCCGTCTGGATCAAAAATTAGACTGGTTTCCAGTGCATTTCTCCAAAGGGATGAAGCAGAAGGTCATGATTATCTGTGCTTTTGTGGTGGATCCGAGTCTCTTCATCGTGGATGAGCCTTTCCTTGGTCTTGATCCGCTAGCTATTGCAGACTTGATTCAGCTTTTGGAAGTGGAAAAGCAAAAGGGTAAGTCTATTCTCATGAGTACCCACGTGCTGGATTCGGCTGAGAAGATGTGTGATGCTTTTGTCATTCTTCACAAAGGAGAAGTGCGTGCTAAGGGAAATCTCCTGCAACTGCGCGAAGCCTTTGACATGCCTGAGGCTAGTTTGAATGATATTTACTTGGCTCTGACCAAAGAGGAGGAGCTATGAAAGACTTGTTTTTAAAGAGAAAGCAGGCTTTTCGTAAGGAGTGTCTTGGTTATTTGCGCTATGTTCTCAATGACCACTTTGTCTTGTTCCTGCTTGTCTTGCTGGGTTTTTTAGCCTACCAGTACAGTCAACTCTTACAACATTTTCCTGAAAATCATTGGGCCATCCTTTTATTTGTGGGAATTACGTCTGTTTTACTTTTGCTTTGGGGTGGAATTGCTACCTATATGGAGGCTCCAGACAAGCTCTTTCTCTTGGTCGGAGAAGAGGAAATCAAGCTCCATCTCAAGCGTCAAACTGGCATTTCCCTAGTCTTTTGGCTCTTTGTCCAGACCCTTTTCTTGCTGTTATTTGCGCCCTTATTTTTAGCCATGGGCTATGGCTTGCCTGTTTTTCTGGTCTATGTGCTTTTATTGGGAGTAGGAAAATATTTCCTCTTTAGTCAAAAGGCCAGCAATTTTTTCACTGAAACTGGACTGGACTGGGACTATGTTATTTCTCAAGAAAGCAAGCGCAAACAAGTCTTGCTTCGTTTCTTTGCCCTCTTTACGCAGGTCAAGGGAATTTCAAACAGCGTCAAGCGTCGTGCCTATCTGGACTTTATCCTAAAGGCTGTTCAGAAGGTGCCTGGAAAGATTTGGCAAAATCTCTATCTGCGTTCTTATTTGCGAAATGGAGACCTCTTTGCGCTCAGTCTCCGTCTGCTCCTACTTTCCATACTGGCACAGGTCTTTATCGAGCAAGCTTGGATTGCGACAGCAGTGGTGGTTCTCTTTAACTACCTCTTGCTCTTCCAGTTGCTGGCCCTCTATCATGCCTTTGACTACCAGTATTTGACCCAACTCTTTCCACTGGACAAGGGGCAAAAGGAAAAAGGCTTGCAGGCAGTGGTCAGAGGATTGACCAGTTTGGTCTTAGTAGTGGAATTAGTTGTTGGGTTGATTACCTTCCAAGAAAAACTAGCCCTTCTAGCCTTACTGGGAGCTGGTTTGGTTTTACTAGTCTTGTACTTACCTTATCAAGTAAAACGTCAGATGCAGGATTAATCTTGCCTATATGACACTAAAAAAGAAGTTGAGTTCAGTTTGTCTCAACTTCTTTTTTTCTACAAGATAATGGTTGGTCCGTAGAGACTCAACTTGGTCTTGACTTGGTCAAAGTGGAAGCGGTCATAGGCCCTCCAAGCGGCGCGAGTAGGAGCATCTGGATCAAGAGCGCTGAGTCCCATGAGAAGACTGGAAGTCTGGTAAAATTTTTCCAGTTCAATCAAGACTCGATTATCCACTGTTTCAGCCTTGGCTAGAAAGCCAAGAATAGAGTTTAATTGCTCCTGAAAGCGGACGTCGTCAGCGGTTGCCTGTTTGCATGCTTGGTAGGCTTTGTTTAAGTCAGTAATCAAAGTCTGAGCTCTTTTGATAGGGTCTGTATCTGTCATGAGAATTCCTCCTTTAATCTTGGTGCCAGTCTTGATTCTAGCAACTGTGTTTTGATACTGTCAGTCTATCACTTTTATCTCCTTTTTCACCATAAAATCTTTAATTGCTCTTGAAATTTCCTGAATGGTACTGTTAAGATTTTATGATAAAATAGTTGTAAGATTATCATGCTTATTTGAGGAACAAGCTACCCTTCAGGAGCGTTGAAGGCCTGTTTAGGATTTGGTGGGCTTGTATCATAGTATTTTTGCTATTCTCTTTTTAGAAAGAAATTGAAATATGGAGAGTAAGAAGATGAGAATATTTGTTTTAGAAGATGATTTTTCCCAACAGACTAGAATTGAAACGACGATTGAGAAACTCTTAAAGGAAAATCATATCACTCCCAGCTCTTTTGCGGTCTTTGGTAAGCCAGAGCAACTGCTGGCAGAGGTGCATGAGAAGGGAGCCCATCAGCTATTCTTTTTGGATATTGAGATTCGAAATGAGGAGATGAAGGGGCTGGAAGTGGCTAGAAAGATTCGGGATCGAGACCCCTATGCCCTGATTGTCTTTGTGACGACTCACTCGGAGTTTATGCCCCTGTCCTTTCGCTACCAAGTGTCTGCTCTGGACTATATTGATAAGGCCCTTTCGGCAGAGGAGTTTGAATCTCGGATCGAGACAGCTCTCCTCTATGCCAATAGTCAAGACAGTAAAAGTCTGGCGGAAGATTGCTTTTACTTTAAATCAAAATTTGCCCAATTCCAGTACCCTTTTAAAGAGGTTTACTATCTCGAAACGTCGCCCAGAGCCCATCGTGTTATTCTCTATACCAAGACGGATAGGCTGGAATTTACAGCGAGTTTAGAGGAGGTTTTCAAGCAGGAGCCTCGTCTCTTGCAGTGCCATCGCTCTTTTCTCATCAATCCAGCCAATGTGGTTCGTTTGGATAAGAAAGAAAAACTCCTTTTCTTTCCCAATGGTGGAAGCTGTCTAATCGCGCGTTATAAGGTCAGGGAAGTATCTGAAGCTATCAATAACTTGCATTGAGCTAGGAGAGTTTATGAATATTGCTTGGATATTATTGTATACGCTTATTACTAATGGGCTAAAAATTGTTATTTTCTTTAAGGTAGATGGAATTGGTCTCAATTTTGAGAGAATTTTTAAGGCCTTTCTTTTTAAGCTACTTTTGGCAGTTGTTTTTGTAATGATTAGCTATATAGTAGGAAATGATTATCTATCTTATTTTATGGAACCCTTGTACGGTATAGGTTTGTCTTTCTTACTGTTAAGAGGGCTTCCTAAAAAACTCCTCTTCTTTTATGGTCTCTTTCCAATGATATTGGTGAATCTCTTTTATAGAGGGGTCTCCTATTTTGTGCTTCCATTTTGGGGACAAGAAATTGTAGATAAAGGTAGCAATCCTATCTTTTTATTGATGACGATATTCGTTTGCTTCATAGTTTTAGTCTTTTTGAAATGGTTGGACTATGATTTCACTAACTTGAGAAAGGAGATTCTCGATAAAGGTTTTCAAAAGTCCCTGACCACGATTAACTGGATAATGGGGGCTTACTATCTAGTGATGCAAAGTCTGTCTTTCTTTGAATATGAACAAGGTATTCAATCAACGACTGTTCGCCATCTGATTCTAGTGTTTTACTTGCTCTTTTTTATGGGGATTATCAAGAAACTGGATACCTATTTGAAGGACAAACTTCATGAGAGACTGGACCAAGAGAAGGCCTTGCGCTACAGAGATATGGAACGCTATAGTCGGCATATAGAGGAACTTTACAAGGAAGTCCGGAGTTTTCGCCATGACTACACCAACCTCTTGACCAGTTTACGTCTGGGCATTGAAGAGGAGGATATGGAGCAGATAAAAGAGGTCTACGACTCGGTCTTAAAGGATTCTAGTGAAAAATTGCAGGACAATAAATATGACCTTGGACGATTGGTGAATATTCGTGATAAAGCCCTCAAAAGTCTTCTAGCAGGGAAATTTCTAAAAGCTAGAGATAAGAAGATTGTATTTAATGTCGAAGTTCCTGAGGAGATTCAGGTTGAGGGGATGAGCCTACTTGATTTTCTAACCATTGTGTCTATCCTTTGTGACAACGCTATTGAAGCCAGTGCAGAGGCTAGTCAACCTCATGTTTCAATCGCCTTTTTAAAAAATGGAGCACAGGAGACCTTTATCATTGAAAATTCCATTAAAGAAGAGGGCATAGATATTTCTGAGATTTTCTCCTTTGGAGCCAGTTCTAAAGGGGAGGAGAGAGGAGTTGGTCTCTATACCGTCATGAAGATTGTCGAAAGCCATCCCAATACCAGTCTAAATACCACCTGCCAAAATCAAATCTTTCGTCAGGTTTTAACGATTCACTCGATGTCAGTTGATGATTAGAAGATTTGGGGAAAGAAGTACTGCCCAAAGTCATCAATTAAAATACTATAGTATGCGAGGTATATTAAATGAATAAGAAATCCTATTTTGTCATCTGTTCTACGTTGATTATAGCGTCGAATCTTCTCATGATTTCCGTGGTGAACAAGGGAGAAGAAACAGGGAGCAATCTGTTTGTGATTGCTATAGCCTGTGTTATGTTACCAGTCTTTTTATATGCAGTTGAAAACCAACTGACTTCATTGGTAAGAGTAGAATCAATACTCCTGATTCAGTTGACAGTTATATCCCTACTTCGTCTTATCAACAGAATAGGGAGTACGCCTGAAATCCTCAACATTATCATTACCCTTATCGCTTTGGCAAGTGGGACAGCTGCTATCCTTGTTGCGATTATGAGAATATATGAGAACATACGGAAGTGAGGGTGAGTAGTTTTCTATTTTGTATTTTCATATTGTCAAGTTCCCCAGGGCAAGTATGTTTTTCATGCTTGCTTTTAAATTTTTTACAATTCAAGATGTTTTGATGACCATTTATGATTTGAGTGATCCAAGGATAAAATGAGTGCTATACTAGCAGTGTAAAGGTTGTAGCTAAACTAAGATAAAGCATACATTTAGGAGGAAATTTTATGAAGAAAAAAATACTGATTATTTTCGTTCTATATCTGATCATGTCTACCCTTCTTTATCCGCTTAGGGAGAGTATTTGGTATCATCTATTTTATACCATAGCCTATATGATTGCGGTTGTGATCTATTTTGCTTTAACTAAAAAGAAAGGAGCAAAGAAATGAAAGCTTTTCTTGCTAAAAAACGGAACATCTTCCTTACGAGATTGTTCCTAGGTCAGTTGCCCTTGCTTGTCTCTACTTATCTATTTCTATCTCGTCAGTTTTTAAATTTTTCATTGGTTTTCCAATTTCTTTTAGTGGTTATTAACTTGGCCTCTATTTTGGTTACTGTTTACCTCACTAGGGAGATGAGGATAAGAGAGTTTGAAGATGATGATTTGGTTAGTCCTAGAACCAATCAACTTATGTATATCGGTTTGACAGGTTTTATGTCTATCATTTGTTTGTATAGAGGTATCACAGCAGGAGAATCTTACCAACAACTAATTGCCTATATTGGCGCTATTCTCTGCTTGCTTATCATGCTTCTACTCATTTGGGGCTTGAAGTATTATAAAAAGTAGCTTTCTATCCTTTTCTGGCTGGATATTTGAGTAGAAGGCTCTATTAAATTGTTAGTGAAATAAATGAATGGAGGTATTTAATATGAAATACAGATTATTTCTTGTTATTTTCTTGAGTAGTATTTTGAATATTCTTTTAGGGACATTTTTACAAATCTCTAATGAATCGATTGGGTGGATTGTTCTCTACAGTGGATTATTTGAAGCAGGCGTTTTCCTTCTTGCTAATAAAGGGTTGACGGTAAAAATCAAGGAAGTAGATATTCGAAATCGCTTTAAATTTATTTTTGGAAAAACCTTATGGTTTCAAATTCTTTTGCTCATCTTTTTGATGGTCAAACTTTATCTTGGTTTGGATGCGAGGTTGATTTTATTCTATGGACATATTTTCATTGTCTTTAATGCCTTAATATATCTATTATCTAGTAGTCAGGTTAGCCTTAAAAAGAACAAACTGTCTTCTTAATCTTGCAGTAGTAGAGCCTGGCAAGGGTAGGTCATAGTAGGGAGGAGTTCTATGAAAAAACACTCTATTCTTTTTAAAACGAGTGCAATTCTTTCTTATTTGTTTCTGTTTTTCGGACTGTCTTGGACGACCCAATTTTGGAGCAATTATTGGGAGTTCTCGTCTTGGGTAGGAAATATTATCTGGATTCGAAACATCATCAGCCTTCTCTTTATCTGCTTGATGATTTGGATTTTGGTTAGGTCGGGCCATGCTTATCTCTTTCGTATCCCTAGAAAAAAGTGGTTGAGCTATTCCGTCCTGACGGTGTTAGCCGCTGTTGTGCTTATCTGTTTTAACTATCTGACAGCTAAACACGTTCAGGGGACGAACGAAGGTTGGAATTTGTTTATTGCCTATAGTGAGACCAATTTTGCGGAGTTTGGTGTTTACCTAACCTTAATCGTACTAGGACCTCTGATGGAAGAATTGGTATGTAGGGGATTGCTTCAACATGCCTTCTTTAAGAATTCGAGATGGGGGCTGGATCTTCTCTTTCCGTCATTCTTATTTGCCTTGCCCCACTTTTCTAGCTTGCCAAGTTTCGCAGATATTCTTGTCTATACGGCAGTGGGCTGTCTATTTGCCTGGCTAACGCGTTATACGAAGAGTATCTATCCTTCTTATTCGATTCATATTGTTAATAATATCATTGCAAACTTACCATTTTTGCTCACTTTTCTACATAGGGTCTTGGGGTAAAAAATAAAAGGCTTGCTTTTCAGCTATAGAGGAGGTTATCATGTATAAACACTTATTTTTCCTAGATTCCAAAACCTTAGACTGGTTGACGCCCTATATTCTAGTCTTGGCTTCTGACACCATTGCCTTTAATGTTTTTGTGCTAACCTTTGTATCTGTTGTGATCTTTTATTTTCTGAATCCCATGCTATCTTTAATGGCTATCTTCTTAGGGGCTGGTTATGTGGTCGGATTTTGGTTACTCAAATGGTTTGTTTTGGAAAGGTTAGAGCTAAAGGATGACGCGTAGGAAGTCTGTTTGGTGAGGAGGATAGCTTTATGGAGTTTTTTGATAAATTTCATGCCTTGTGCTTTGGATTTTTAGTACTACTAATCGTCATTACAGTTCCTTATACGATTAACCATGGGGATTTTTTTCAAAATGAATCTGAATTGATTATTGTAAGTCTTCTAGTAACCTCGCTGAGTGTTGTTTATGCTAGAAAGTTTGAAATGATTTCTTTTGGGATGTTAAGCAAGAAACAACTTTTGCTTTTCACTGCAATCTTTCTTCTAAGTGTGCTTGAGACGCTGGTTTATATTCATTTCTTCGCTATTTCTTCTGGCGCAGGAGTTCAACACTTGGCGGAAGTCAGCAGAGGAATTTCCCTGTCTTTGATTTTGACTACCTCAGTTTTTGGACCAATCCAGGAGGAACTCATTTTCAGAGGACTTCTTCAAGGTGCGGTTTTTGACAATTCTTGGTTAGGTCTTGTGCTAACTTCCTCTCTCTTTTCTTTCATGCATGGACCTTCTAATGTCCCTTCGTTTATTTTTTATCTACTTGGGGGCTTGTTGCTGGGCTTTGCTTATAAAAAGAGCCAAAACTTATGGGTTTCTACTCTAGTCCACATGTTTTACAACAGTTGGCCACTCTTATATTATTTATAAAAATTATGAAAAGGTAAGCAGAAGACGGTGCTTGCCTTTTTCAAGCTATAATGATAGCCCGAGCCAATTGAGATGCTTTTCTTTGAGAATCGGGTGTGGAGCGGTTGACGAATAGGGCAAAAACTAGTAGAATAGTAAGGAAACTTTATACGGAGGAAAGAAATGGATTTGGGTGATAATGAGCTAACACTGACTCCCATACCTGGGAAAAGTGGCAAGGCTTATATGGGTAGCTATCCTGATGGGAAGCGTATCTTTGTAAAAATGAACACCTCTCCAATCCTACCTGGTCTAGCTAGAGAACAAATTGCTCCACAATTATTATGGAGTCGCCGTTTGGCAGATGGGCGTGATATGTGTGCTCAAGAATGGTTGACAGGCAAGATATTGACCCCCTATGATATGAATCGTAAGCAAATTGTCAATATTTTAACCCGTCTGCATCGCTCACGTCCTTTAATGACACAGTTGAGTCGTTTGGGCTATGCCATGGAAACACCTGTAGATTTACTGCAGTCTTGGCAGGAAACGGCTCCAGATGCTTTGCGTAAAAATCATTTTATCAGTGAAGTGATGGCTGATTTACGTCAGACTATTCCAGGATTTAGAGAGGACTATGCGACCATTGTCCATGGAGATGTACGACATAGTAATTGGATTGAGACAGACAGTGGCTTGATTTATTTGGTGGATTGGGATTCGGTTCGCTTGACCGACCGCATGTTTGATGTGGCTCATATGCTCTGCCATTATATTCCAGAACATCAGTGGAAGGAATGGTTGACCTACTACGGTTACAAGTACAATCAGACGGTATTAAGTAAATTGTATTGGTATGGTCAATTGTCTTATTTGAGCCAGATTTCCAAGTATTATATGAACCAAGATTTAGAAAATGTTAATCGGGAGATTCATGGCTTGCGTCACTTCCGAGACAAGTATGGAAAGAGAAGATGAGAGTTAGAAATCGTAAAGGGGCGACAGAATTACTAGAGGCAAATCCCCAGTATGTGGTTCTCAATCCCTTGGAATCCAAGGGAAAATGGCGGGACCTGTTTGGCAATGACAATCCCATTCATGTGGAAGTTGGAAGTGGAAAGGGTGCCTTTGTTTCAGGAATGGCCAAGCAGAACCCTGACATCAACTATATCGGGATTGATATTCAAAAGTCTGTTTTGAGCTACGCTTTGGACAAGGTGCTTGAAGTTGGAGTGCCTAACATCAAGCTCTTGTGGGTAGATGGTTCTGACTTGACTGACTACTTTGAAGACGGTGAGATTGATCGTTTGTATCTGAACTTTTCAGATCCTTGGCCGAAAAAACGCCATGAAAAGCGTCGTTTGACCTATAAGACCTTCTTGGATACCTTCAAGCGTATCTTACCTGAAAATGGTGAAATTCATTTCAAGACGGATAACCGTGGCTTGTTTGAGTACAGCCTAGTGAGCTTTTCTCAGTATGGCATGAAGCTCAATGGTGTTTGGCTTGATTTACATGCCAGTGATTTTGAAGGCAATGTCATGACAGAATACGAGCAAAAATTCTCCAACAAGGGGCAAGTTATCTACCGAGTTGAGGCAGAATTTTAAGAAATAGCCTGAAATCAGGCTGTATAAGTGCTTTTGCTTTACATAAGTTAGCAAATGTGATATACTAAGGGTAAGAATATGAGAAAGAGAGGCGGGGAAATATCTTCGCCTCTTACTTATGAGGAGGTGGACGCAATCGCAACAATCGTAGAATTAGTCAGAGAAGTTGTAGAACCTGTCATCCAAGCACCTTTCGAACTCGTGGATATCGAGTATGGAAAGATTGGCAGTGACATGATTCTCAGTATTTTTGTAGATAAACCTGAAGGAATTACCTTGAACGACACGGCAGACTTGACAGAAATGATCAGTCCTGTCCTAGACACCATCAAGCCAGATCCCTTCCCAGAACAATATTTCCTAGAAATCACCAGTCCAGGCTTGGAACGTCCTTTGAAAAACAAAGATGCCGTCGCTGGAGCGGTTGGGAAATACATCCATGTCGGGCTCTACCAAGCCATCGATAAGCAAAAGGTCTTTGAAGGAACCTTGTTGGCCTTTGAAGAGGATGAGTTGACTATGGAATATATGGACAAGACACGTAAGAAAACTGTCCAAATTCCATACAGTTTAGTATCAAAAGCACGTTTAGCAGTTAAATTATAGAAAAAGAAAGGATAGCTTTTGAGGATTCAAAAGTGAAGAAAACATGAGTAAAGAAATGCTAGAGGCCTTCCGCATTTTGGAAGAAGACAAGGGAATCAAAAAAGAAGACATCATCGACGCAGTAGTAGAGTCGCTTCGTTCCGCTTATCGCAGACGCTATGGTCAATCAGACAGCGTAGCTATTGACTTCAACGAAAAAACAGGTGACTTTACAGTTTATACTGTCCGTGAAGTGGTTGATGAAGTATTTGATAGCCGTTTGGAAATCAGCTTGAAAGATGCTCTTGCTATCAATTCAGCCTATGAACTTGGTGACAAAATCAAGTTTGAAGAAGCACCTGCTGAGTTTGGTCGAGTAGCAGCCCAATCTGCCAAACAAACCATCATGGAAAAAATGCGCAAGCAAACACGTGCCATCACTTACAATACTTACAAAGAACATGAGCAAGAAATCATGTCTGGTACAGTAGAGCGCTTTGACAACCGCTTCATCTATGTCAATCTTGGTAGCATCGAAGCCCAATTGTCAAAACAAGACCAAATCCCTGGGGAAGTTTTTGCTTCCCACGATCGTATCGAAGTATATGTTTATAAGGTTGAAGACAATCCTCGTGGCGTCAACGTCTTTGTTAGCCGTAGCCATCCAGAAATGATCAAACGCTTGATGGAGCAAGAAATTCCAGAAGTTTATGATGGAACTGTTGAAATCATGAGCGTGGCTCGTGAAGCAGGTGACCGTACCAAGGTTGCAGTTCGTAGCCATAATCCAAACGTGGACGCTATCGGTACAATCGTTGGACGTGGTGGTGCTAATATCAAGAAAATCACTAGCAAATTCCACCCAGCTCGCTACGATGCCAAGAGCGACCGTATGGTGCCAATCGAAGAAAACATCGACGTTATTGAGTGGGTAGCAGATCCAGCTGAATTTATCTACAATGCCATCGCTCCTGCTGAAGTTGACCAAGTTATCTTTGACGAAAACGACAGCAAACGTTCCTTGGTGGTTGTGCCAGATAACAAGCTTTCTCTTGCCATTGGTCGTCGTGGACAAAACGTTCGCTTGGCAGCTCACTTGACTGGTTACCGTATCGACATCAAGTCTGCTAGCGAATTTGAAGCCATGGAAGAAGCTGATTCGGTAGAGTTGGAAGCAGAAAACGATACTGTAGAAGAATAAAAGCTGCTAGAGGAGGGAAAGATGAAAACAAGAAAAATCCCTTTGCGCAAGTCTGTTGTGTCCAATGAAGTGATTGATAAGCGTGATTTGCTCCGCATTGTCAAGAACAAGGAAGGGCAAGTCTTTATCGATCCGACAGGCAAGGCCAATGGCCGCGGCGCTTATATCAAGCTAGACAATGCAGAAGCCTTAGAGGCTAAAAAGAAGAAGGTCTTTAACCGCAGCTTTAACATGGAAGTGGAAGAAAGCTTTTATGACGAGTTGATCGCTTATGTGGATCACAAAGTGAAAAGAAGAGAGTTAGGACTTGAATAAGCAAAAGATAAGCAATCTCTTGGGACTTGCTCAGCGAGCAGGGCGGATTATATCGGGTGAAGAATTGGTGGTCAAGGCCATTCAAGACGGCAAGGCCAAGATGGTCTTTCTAGCTCATGATGCTGGACCCAATCTAACCAAGAAGATTCAAGATAAAAGTCATTATTATCAAGTAGAAATTGTAACCGTGTTTTCAACACTGGAATTAAGCATAGCAGTCGGGAAATCGAGAAAGGTTTTGGCTGTAACAGATGCTGGATTTACAAAGAAAATGAGGTCTCTTATGGAATAGAAGAGGAGGACATGATTTGTCTAAGAAAAGATTGTACGAAATCGCAAAAGAACTTGGAAAAGAAAGTAAAGAAGTTGTAGCGCGTGCAAAAGAGTTGGGCTTGGATGTGAAAAGCCACTCATCAAGTGTGGAAGAAGCTGTCGCTGCAAAAATTGCTGCCAGCTTTAAGCCTGCAGCTGCTCCGAAAGTAGAAGCAAAACCTGCAACACCAAAAGCAAGTGCAGAAAAGAAAGCCGAAAAGTCTGAACCAGCTAAACCAGCTGTAGCTAAGGAAGAGGCAAAACCTGCAGCCCCAGAAGCAAGTGCAGAAAAGAAAGCCGAAAAGTCTGAACCAGTAAAACCAGCTGTAGCCAAGGAAGAGGTAAAACCAGCTGAGCCAGTCGCTCCTAAAGCAGAAAAAGTAGCGGCTAAACCGCAAAGCCGTAATTTCAAGGCTGAGCGTGAAGCCCGTGCCAAAGAGCAGGCAGAACGACGCAAGCAAAATAAGGGCAATAACCGTGACCAACAACAAAACGGAAACCGTCAGAAAAACGACGGTCGTAATGGTGGGAAACAAGGTCAAGGCAACCGCGACAATCGTCGCTTTAATGACCAAGCGAAGAAACAGCAAGGTCAGCAAAATCGTGGAAACGATCGCCGTCAACAAGAGGACAAACGTCCAAATCAAGCGGCTCCACGTGTTGACTTTAAAGCCCGTGCAGCAGCCCTCAAAGCAGAGCAAAATGCAGAATATGCACGTTCAAGTGAGGAACGCTTCAAGCAGTATCAGGCTGCTAAAGAAGCCTTGGCTCAAGCTAACAAACGCAAGGAACCAGAGGAAATCTTTGAAGAAGCGGCTAAGTTAGCTGAACAAGCGCAGCAAGCACAGCAAGTTCAAGCAGTGGTTGAAGTCGTCCCTGAGAAAAAAGAACCTGCAGTGGATACACGTCGTAAAAAACAAGCTCGACCAGACAAAAATCGTGACGATTATGATCACGAAGAAGATGGTCCTAGAAAACAACAAAAGAATCGAAGTAGTCAAAATCAAGTGAGAAATCAAAAGAATAGTAACTGGAATAACAACAAAAAGAACAAAAAAGGCAATAACAAGAACAACCGTAATCAGACTCCAAAACCTGTTACAGAGCGTAAATTCCATGAATTGCCAACAGAATTTGAGTATACAGATGGTATGACCGTTGCGGAAATCGCAAAACGTATCAAACGTGAACCAGCTGAAATCGTTAAGAAACTTTTCATGATGGGTGTCATGGCCACACAGAACCAATCCTTGGATGGGGAAACAATTGAACTCCTCATGGTGGATTACGGTATCGAAGCCAAACAAAAGGTTGAAGTGGATAATGCCGATATCGAACGTTTCTTTGTCGAGGATGGTTATCTCAATGAAGATGAATTGGTTGAGCGTCCACCAGTTGTAACTATCATGGGACACGTTGACCACGGTAAAACAACTCTCCTAGATACCCTTCGTAACTCTCGTGTTGCGACAGGTGAAGCAGGTGGTATCACTCAACATATCGGTGCCTACCAAATTGTGGAAAATGGCAAGAAGATTACCTTCCTTGATACACCTGGACACGCGGCCTTTACATCAATGCGTGCGCGTGGTGCATCTGTTACCGATATTACCATCTTGGTTGTAGCGGCAGATGACGGGGTTATGCCACAGACTATCGAAGCCATCAACCACTCAAAAGCAGCCAACGTTCCAATTATCGTAGCTATCAACAAGATTGATAAACCAGGTGCCAACCCAGAACGTGTTATTGGTGAATTGGCAGAGCATGGAGTTATGTCAACTGCTTGGGGCGGAGATTCTGAATTTGTTGAAATCTCAGCTAAATTCAACCAAAACATCGAAGAATTGTTGGAAACAGTCCTTCTTGTGGCTGAAATCCAAGAACTCAAGGCAGACCCAACAGTTCGTGCGATCGGTACAGTTATCGAAGCTCGCCTGGATAAAGGAAAAGGTGCGGTCGCAACCCTTCTTGTTCAACAAGGTACCTTGAATGTCCAAGACCCTATCGTTGTCGGAAATACCTTCGGTCGTGTCCGTGCTATGACCAACGACCTTGGTCGTCGTGTTAAGGTAGCAGGTCCATCAACACCAGTTTCAATCACAGGTTTGAACGAAGCGCCAATGGCAGGTGACCACTTTGCAGTTTACGAAGATGAAAAATCTGCGCGTGCAGCAGGTGAAGAGCGTGCCAAACGTGCCCTCATGAAACAACGTCAAGCTACCCAACGTGTCAGCCTTGAAAACCTCTTTGATACCCTTAAAGCTGGTGAACTCAAGTCAGTTAACGTTATCATCAAGGCCGACGTACAAGGTTCTGTTGAAGCCCTTTCTGCCTCACTTCAAAAGATCGACGTGGAAGGTGTCAAAGTTACCATCGTTCACTCTGCGGTCGGTGCTATCAACGAATCAGATGTGACCCTTGCCGAAGCTTCAAATGCCTTTATCGTTGGTTTCAACGTACGCCCGACACCACAAGCTCGTCAACAGGCTGAAGCTGACGATGTGGAAATCCGTCTCCACAGCATTATCTACAAGGTTATCGAAGAGATGGAAGAAGCTATGAAAGGGATGCTTGATCCAGAATTCGAAGAAAAAGTTATCGGTGAAGCAGTTATCCGTGAAACCTTCAAGGTGTCTAAAGTGGGAACTATCGGTGGATTCATGGTTATCAACGGTAAGGTTACCCGTGACTCTAAAGTCCGTGTTATCCGTGATGGTGTCGTTATCTATGATGGCGAACTCGCAAGCTTGAAACACTACAAAGACGACGTCAAAGAAGTTACAAACGGTCGTGAAGGTGGATTGATGATTGACGGCTACAATGATATCAAGATGGATGATGTGATTGAGGCGTATGTCATGGAAGAAATCAAGAGATAATAGAGAAACGATAGCTCATTTGACTCGTCGTCAACAGCGCCTTGATGAACTTCAGTTCTATCTAAGGCTTGTTTCCTAGATTCAAATGGCTCTAGTTCCTCTATCTAATAGAAATAGCTAGGTCTGCTGGCCTAGCTTTTGGTTCAAAGTAGAGAAAGGAATATCATGGCAAATCATTTCCGTACGGATCGTGTGGGCATGGAAATCAAGCGTGAAGTCAATGAGATTTTGCAAAAGAAAGTCCGTGATCCGCGTGTCCAAGGTGTGACCATCACAGATGTCCAGATGCTGGGTGACTTGTCTGTTGCCAAGGTTTACTACACCATTTTGAGTAACCTTGCTTCAGATAACCAAAAAGCCAAAATCGGGCTTGAAAAAGCAACTGGTACTATCAAACGTGAACTTGGTCGCAATTTGAAATTGTACAAAATCCCAGATTTGACCTTCGTCAAAGACGAGTCCATCGAGTATGGAAACAAAATTGACGAGATGCTACGCAATCTGGATAAGAACTAAGAAGAGGGGCAACCCTCTTTTTTGGTGGAGAAAGTAGGTGGAATTTGAAATGGAAAAATATTCTTTTAAAAAGGGGGTCTGTATTTTTAAATGTTAGCTAATCAGAAAATGCTTTTTTTTTTTTTTAGGAAATATGATATGATAAAGTGTAAAAAAGAAATAAGGAGTTTGTATATGGCTGAACAAGAGTTGGCTATGCAAGTATTGCAACAAGTGGTGAAACTACCTGTTGTTAAGGTTGATCGTTCGAAATTTTTAGTGGATAAGTTTTCCAAAGAATTGGATCCACAGGACATTCCTACCTTATTAGAACAAGGTCCAACGTCTCTCTTATCTCAAGAAACCTTAGATAGAGTGGCTAATGTCTGCATTAGGGATAATGTTTTATTGGCGAGTGGAACCTCTGTTTTGGCAGGATTACCAGGTGGACTTGCCATGGCAATCACTATACCAGCGGATGTAGCTCAATTTTATGCTTTTTCTTTAAAATTAGCTCAAGAACTAGGTTATATTTATGGATATGAGGATCTTTGGGCTTCACGCGAGGAGTTGAGTGAAGATGCTCAAAATACCCTCTTGCTTTATCTAGGCGTCATGTTGGGGGTAAATGGAACCGCTGCCTTGCTACGTGCTGGTGGTATAACAATTGCCAAACAGGTAATGAAAACAGTGCCTAATAAAGCCTTAACAAAGACGCTTTGGTACCCTATTTTGAAAAAAGTCTTAAAAATATTTGGTGTGAATCTGACCAAGGGAGGGCTGGCCAAAGGAATGGGGAAATTTATTCCTATCTTGGGAGGTATCATTTCAGGTGGTTTAACCTTTGCAACTATGAAACCGATGGGTGAAAGCTTGCAGAAAGAATTATCCAAGCTAGTCAACTATAGTGAAGTTCAATATCAAGAAGATGTTGAAACAATCCGAAAAGAGGCTGAAATCATCGAAGGAGAGTAATATGGGACTCATAAAAATTCTAGCTAAAACTTATGGGAATTACTTTTTGACCGTGCAAGGTGTAAAAGTAATGAAGACGATAAAGAAAGATGACCACGCCGTTGTCGGTCTAGGGAAACTTTTTATTGCAGACAAGTTAATGGATACGGCTCGGTGGCTCATCAAGCCAGAGGAGAGAGAATGAAATTTTTCTGGGGACTTCTTGCCATTCTTTTTATTAAACAGATTATTGGAATTGTGAAATTCTTTTGGATGATCATCTCTTTTGCAGTCCAATTGCTGTTTTACAAGCTATTATTTAAACTATTGGATTGGCTCTTTAAACTTATTTAGTCCGTAATTCAAGTCGCAGAGAACTAGCAGGAACTCCACTGCTAGTTTTTTAATCTCTTTCCTTGTGGTATAATAAAAGCAGTAAAATCATTTTAGAACATTCAGTGGAGGTCGTCATGGACAATATCATCGATGTGTCAATTCCCGTTGCAGAAGTGGTGGATAAGCATCCAGAAGTCTTGGAAATCCTAGTAGAGCTGGGTTTCAAACCTCTTGCTAATCCCTTGATGCGTAATACTATCGGTCGTAAAGTATCACTCAAACAGGGTTCTAAGCTTGAAGGAACTCCTATGGACAAGATTGTCCGTACGCTGGAAGCAAACGGCTACGAAGTGATTGGGTTAGACTAATGGCAGATGAACGGATTCATGTCCTACGGGATATTTTGTTAGAATTGCACAATGGTGCCTCTCCTGAGTCGGTTCAGGAGCGTTTTGATGCGACCTTTACAGGTGTTTCAGCCATTGAGATTTCCCTCATGGAGCACGAACTGATGAACTCAGACTCAGGTGTCACATTTGAAGATGTCATGGAACTCTGTGATGTCCATGCCAATCTTTTTAAAAATGCTGTTAAGGGTGTCGAAGTAGAGGATACCGAGCATCCTGGCCACCCAGTTCGGATCTTTAAGGAAGAAAATCTGGCCCTCCGTGCTGCCTTGATTCGCATTCGGAGACTGTTAGATACCTATGAGTCTATGGAAGATGAAGAAATGCTTGCGGAGATGCGTAAGGGTTTGGTGCGTCAGATGGGACTTGTGGGGCAATTTGACATCCATTACCAACGTAAAGAAGAACTCTTCTTTCCTATCATGGAGCGCTATGGACACGATTCACCCCCAAAAGTTATGTGGGGAGTGGATGATCAGATCAGGGAACTCTTTCAAACAGCTTTAGCGACAGCCAAGTCACTACCAGAAGTGTCAATTAGCAGCGTAAAAGAATCTTTTGAAGCCTTTGCGACAGAGTTTGAAAGTATGATTTTCAAGGAAGAGTCCATCCTCCTTATGATTCTCCTTGAGTCCTTTACTCAGGATGACTGGCTTCAGATTGCGGAGGAGAGCGATGCCTATGGTTATGCCATCATCCGTCCATCTGAGAAATGGGTGCCAGAACGCCAGAGTTTTGTCGAGGAAAAGAGTGCAGAGGAGCCCGTACAACTAGATACGACAGAAGGCCAAGTTCACCAAGTTATCGATACGCCAGAGGGTCAGTTTACTATCACCTTTACACCTAAGGAAAAGGAAGCAGTGCTGGATCGTCATAGTCAACAGGCTTTTGGGAATGGCTATCTATCGGTCGAGCAGGCAAATCTCATCCTCAATCACCTCCCCATGGAGATTACCTTTGTCAATAAAGACGATATTTTCCAGTATTACAATGACAATACGCCAGCTGATGAGATGATTTTCAAACGGACACCGTCTCAAGTTGGGCGCAATGTCGAACTCTGCCATCCGCCTAAGTACTTGGACAAGGTCAAGACTATCATGAAGGGACTTCGTGAGGGGACCAAGGATAAGTATGAAATGTGGTTCAAGTCTGAGTCGCGAGGTAAGTTTGTCCACATCACCTACGCAGCAGTGCACGATGAAGAGGGAGAATTCCAAGGTGTGTTGGAGTATGTTCAGGATATTCAGCCCTACCGTGAGATTGATACGGACTATTTCCGTGGATTAGAATAAGGAGAAAAAATGAGTTACGAACAAGAATTTATGAAGGAATTTGAAGCTTGGGTCAATACCCAAATCATGATTAACGACATGGCGCACAAGGAAAGTCAAAAAGTTTACGAAGAAGACCAGGACGAGCGTGCCAAAGATGCCATGATTCGTTATGAGAGCCGCTTGGATGCTTATCAGTTCTTGCTTGGTAAGTTTGAAAACTTCAAAGCAGGCAAGGGATTTCATGATTTGCCAGAAGGCTTATTTGGTGAGCGGAATTATTAAACGAGAAAGGTTCTTGATTTTTTACTAAAATCTTGATAGAATATTTATATTAAATCCTTGTCAGAGCAGGGGTTTTTTATTGAAAGGATTTTATCATGTCAAAGAAACTCAATCGTAAAAAACAATTACGAAATAGCCTCCGTCGTGCAGGTGCCTTTTCAAGTACTGTGACTAAGGTTGTAGAAGAGACAAAAAAAGTCGTGAAACGTGCAGAACAGTCAGCAAGCCAAGCTGGTAAGGCTGTTTCTAAAAAAGTTGAACAAGCAGTAGAAGCTACCAAAGAGCAAGCTCAAAAAGTAGCCAATTCTGTAGAAGATTTTGCAGCAAACTTGGGTGGACTTCCACTTGATCGTGCCAAAACTTTCTATGATGAAGGCATCAAATCTGCTTCAGATTTCAAAAATTGGACTGAAAAAGAACTTCTTGCCTTGAAAGGAATCGGCCCAGCTACCATCAAGAAATTGAAAGAAAATGGTATCAAGTTCAAGTAATTTTTCTTGTTCCTTGCATTTCCGTTAAAATCTTGCTACAATAGAGCCATTAGAGGTGTTTTGAATCCCACATTTTACAGAAAGTGGCGGAGCTGAGAAGTCCACAAATGTGTCAAAACTGGTTGCTAATGGATGAAAAATTGAAATAAAAGTGTCTTTTTGTTTTAAAGACGAGAGTTGCGGGCAACTGCCCGAAATTGGGTGGTACCGCGGATAAATACATTCGTCCCTGTCATGTAGATGGCAGGGACGATTTTTTTGTAGAAAGCGAGGAAGAAGGATGACAAGAGCTGAATTACCAGAACGCTTAGAAACCGAACGACTCGTCCTACGAGTTCGTACAGTGGCAGATGCTGAGGGTATCCATACCTACGCTAGTTTGCCGGAGGTCGCTTACCCAGCGGGCTTTCCGCCCGTCAAGACCTTGGAAGATGAAATCTATTATCTGGAGCATATCCTTCCCGAGCGCAATCAAAAGGAAAATCTCCCAGCTGGCTACGGAATTGTCGTCAAAGGAACCGATAAAGTCATCGGCTCTGTTGATTTCAACCATCGGCACGAAGACGATGTACTGGAGATTGGCTACACCTTGCCCCCAGACTATTGGGGACGAGGTTATGTGCCAGAAGCAGCGCGTGCCTTGATTGACATAGCTTTTAGAGAACTAGGTCTTCACAAGATTGAACTTTCTTGCTTTGGTTACAATACCCAAAGTCAACGAGTCGCAGAGAAACTTGGCTTTACTCTGGAAGCTCGCATCCGAGACCGCAAAGATGCCCAAGGCAATCGCTGTGATGATTTGAGATATGGCTTGCTGAGGAGTGAGTGGGAGGTAATTTGATGCATCTTTTCATCATTGGTGCTCCAGCATCAGGAAAAATGACCATTGGTCAAGAATTATCTCGACTGACAGATGCTACCCTCTTTTATAACCATCAAGCCATCGATTTTGCACTAGAAATCTATCAGGACTTTACAGAGGAAATGTGGGAATTTGTTCGTGGAATCACCTTTTCTTTCCTTGGAGCAAGTGCAAGAAATCAGCGATCAGTAATTTTAACTGACGTAATTGATTTTTCAAATCAGTACCAGCTGATGTATTTAAAGCAAATTCAGGATTTGTTGAATGACTATCATCAAGAGATTCTGTTTGTGGAGTTGGAAACAAGTCTTGAGGAGCGCTTACATCGAAATCGAACGGAGAATCGATTAAAGCACAAACCCTTAAAACGACATATTGAGGTATCTGAAAGAGAAATTTTAGAAACCACTGAAACACTTCAATTAAATTCCCAACATCAACCGAATGAGCTACACCACTACTTTAAAATAAATAATACGAATTTGTCTGCAGAAGAAGCTGCTAAGCAAATTCAAAATAAAATGAACAAAATAGAGAAAGGACACACACATATCTAAACAACTTCATGAAGACGTTCTCAAGACTCAAGAAGTTCAAAAGTCTCAATCTTTTTCGTTCGTGATTCCTACCACCAAATGTAACTTTAAAACTCTACCTTAATCGCGCTTGGAGTACACCCTTCAAAGTAAACGAATCACAAAGAAACTGGGATTTCCCATTTAAGCCTGTATCCGAGGTCGTAAGAATATCCAATACAGCAGAGGTAGAGTTTGATTTATTGAAGAATGAGTTAGAGGAGAAAATAGATGGCTAAAAAGAAAAATAGAAAAAAGAATTAAATCGCCAGCAAAAGTTGGATATCAAAGTCGTTTCTGAAGAAGAGGTTGTCTGGACAGAACTACTGGCTAAAAAACCAACTTTTGTAGAACGTCGGACCATTCAAAATTTCGATGAACTACATACAACAGTGATGCAATATGCTGATGAACATGGAGAGTATCCAGATGTTCAGCTAATCAATTACCAACTGAAAAATAGGATTTTTGATTAGAATCAGGACCATGCTTTATTTAGAGAAGCTATGCATACTCCAAATACACAGAAGCGAAATGAACTGTTAAAACAAGTTTTAAAGATCAATCCAGATTATTTTGCTGCTGATTTTCACCCATTCTTATCAGAGGTTGAAGATTTTGATTTACCAACCTTTAGATTAGATTTAGGAGGCAAAGATTGAAATTAATGTATTATTTTAATACTGACAATAGATTGAAGAATCTTTTTGCTCAAACTTGGAAAATACTTATGTATGCGCTAACGTATTTTCCAATAATATCTCTAATTATATTCTGTCTTACCGATTTTAAATTAGTTATAATTTTACAATTTGCCTTGATACTAATATATGTGTTTAACTATAAAAATCGATTTAATAAGTTTAGAGTTTTTCTTACTAAAAGTACTAAATCTTTAGCTTTTATGAACGCATGGGATGGAATATTTTGCGGAATCTTGACTTACATTCTTTATAACCTAAATCTAGTTGAATCAACTTTAATCAACTTATCTCAATATTTTTTTATTAATTATGGCATAAGTAAAAATCACATAAATAACTGGATTATCATTGTAATACTTTTAATATTACCATTTGTATTATCTGTTATAAAAACTGTAGGATCAATCAAGATATTTCAAAAAGTTAATAAAATAGATATCGTAAAGGGAAAGACACTGTGGAATGTATATGCCACGATGCTTATTATTTCGTTTTTATGGTATTATATCTATATTTATTACTTTATTTCTAATGTTATTGATTTTCATTCTGATTTAATAACTGACATTCTTATGTTCAGTTCACTTATTGCACTTTATTTAATATGCTGGTGGATGATTTATAATCTAATTAGACATGGTGCAAAAGATACCAAAGAAGTAATAGCATCATGGTTAATTGGTTCAATCTGTATATTACTGTTAGCAGTATTTAATCAAGTTGAAAATGAATTAATAAATGCTTTAACATGGTTTTTGCCAATTTTAATTCCTAGTCTAATTGGAGAAATAAATTCTCAATTCGATACAAAAAAACATAAGAAAAAACCAATAAGAACTGAGAAAATGGATAGACACCTCTATCGAACTCAACTATATGGTTTTCTTACTCTATTAATGTTGAGTATTATTCCAAAGTTAACCGAAATTATTTGGGGTTTAAAGATTAAGAAGAAATTGGTCGAATTTATAACTCCCGAAGCTGATTGGATGTCTGAATTATTTGCCTCAACTATAATTATTTTCGTTTGTTTCATATTATCATTAGTTATTGGGAAGATTATAATTTGGTTATTACAATATTTCTATTTAAACACCTATAATGGATATTACGTGTATCGTGACAATATGCATAGTATATTAATAAATCGTAGATATAAAAGAAATATTCATAAAAGGAGAAAAAATAATGTCTAAATAACTTTCACCTAAATACACTCCATCCTATGTTTAGGTTGGTCGTTAACAAAACAACTTCATGAAGATGTTCTCAAGACTCAAGAAGTTCAAAAGTCTCAACCTTTTTCATTCGTGATTCCGACCACCAAATGTAACTGGAAAAACTCTACCTTGGTCAGGCTTGGGGTACAACCTTCAAAGCAAATGAATCACAAAGAAGCTTAGATTCCCGTTCAAGCCTGTATCCGAGGTCGTAAGAATATCCAATACAGCAGAGGTAGAGTTTGATATATTGAAGAATGAGTTAGAGGAGAAAATAGATGGCTAAAAAGAAAAATAGAAAAAAAGAATTAAAACGCCAGCAAAAGTTGGATATCAAAGTTATTTCTGAAGAAGAGGCTGCTTGGACAGAAATCATGGCCAAAAATCCAACTTTTGTAGAACGTCGGACTATTCAAAATTTCGATGAACTGCATACAGCAGTGATGCAATATGCTGATGAACACGGAGAGTATCCAGATGTTCAGCTAATCAATTACCAACTGAAAAATAGGACTTTTGATTGGAATCAGGATCATGCTTTATTTAGAGAAGCTATGCATACTCCAAATACACAGAAGCGAAATAAATTGTTAAAGCAAGTTTTAAAAATAAATCCAGATTATTTTGCTGCTGACTTTCACCTATTCTTATCAGAGGTTGAAGACTTTGATTTGTCAACCTTTAAAAAAGTATTGGATTTTGAAATTCTAGTTTTAGAAAAATGGAAAATGAATGGCTACAATAGTTGGAATTATTTTGAAGCACGCCCTATCCTGTCTGCTCTGATGTTTCTGATTGAGTATTATATGATGGAGAACTTCAATTCTAAGGCTATGAAATTGATTGACCTATATTTGAGTAAGCGACCAGAACGTTTTCCTCCTAATTTTGTCTTCTGTATGCTTTCCTTGTATCATATCACTGGTCAGGAACTAAAGGTTGAGCGCTTCTATCGTGAAGAATTGAATAAAGGGAAACGGGACGATACCATTCTTATTCATGCCATCATCTCTGCTTTTTCTCAAGGAAAAATTGAGGAAGCCAGTCAGTTATTTGCAAAATTAGTGGAAATCAATGATGAAGCTGTTGAATTCTTTATAGAGGAAGATTGGCAATTCAAAGTTATAGATATAGAAGACCAAGAATGCTATTATCCAAATTCAGTTGAATCGTTACAAGCTAGTTTGTATCCTCTGTTTGATTATTTACTAGAAAATATTATTTTAACGAAATTTTTAACAAACGAAGCCCAAAAATTCCGCCGTAAACCAGTATTTTCGAATCATTCTAGTATGATAAAAAATTTATCCGAGGTATCCGATTGTCATTCCTTTATGAATGAGGAAAAAATGAAGGGGATTCGGATGGATCTTGTTCACATCTTTGTTGAAAATGGGATTCGTAGGTATTCAGATTTCAAAAAATGGACTGAAAAAGAAGTTCTCGCTTTGAAGGGAATTGGTCCCGTAACCGTTAAAAAGCTGAAAGAAAACGGCATAAAGTTTAAGAAAGAGAAGTAATTGTTTATGGAAGGGGGGAGGTGAAATTGTCTTGAATGAAATTTCTAATTTCATCCTGTATACTACACCAAATGGCGACGTTCAGCTAGATATCCTTTTACAAGATGAAAATCTTTGGTTGACTCAAAAAGGTCTTGCAGAGCTCTTTGGAGTTGAACGAAGTGTCATTACAAAGCACTTAAAAAACATTTATGATAGTGATGAGTTGGATAAGGTGTCAACTTGTGCAAAATTTGCACAGGTTCAACAAGAGGGCAATAGAACTGTCCGGCGTGAACTTGAATATTACAATCTGGATGCTATCATTTCAGTTGGTTATCGAGTAAATTCCAGTAAGGCTACTCAATTTAGAATTTGGGCAACTAAGACCTTGAAAGAATTTATCATCAAAGGTTTTGTTTTAGATGATGAACGTTTGAAACAAGGACAGACAGTTTTCGGACAAGATTATTTCCGTGAACTTTTAGAACGAATTCGCTCTATTCGTTCTAGCGAGCGCCGAATCTATCAACAAATTACGGATATCTTTGCTGAATGTGCCATAGATTATGATCGAAACTCAGATATTACTAAAAATTTCTATGCTATGGTGCAAAATAAATTTCATTATGCAATTACTGGAAGTACGGCTGCAGAAATTATCTATCAGCAAGCCGATGCAAGTAAAGAAAAAATGGGATTAACTACTTGGAAGAATGCACCTGATGGACGAGTACTCAAATCAGATGTAACGGTTGCTAAAAACTATCTGCAAGAAAAAGAAATTCGACAACTAGAGCGAACTGTTACAGCCTATTTTGATTATATCGAGGGTTTGATTGAGCGCCGTAATACGTTTACAATGCGAGGATTGGCAGATAGTATTAATCGTTTTCTATCTTTTAATGAGTACGAAATTTTAGAAGGAAAAGGAAGTATTTCCAAGAAACAAGCAGACTCAAAAGCCATTCAGGAGTATGAAAAATTTAACCGAACTCAAAAAATTATATCAGACTTTGATAAACATATTATGAAGATAATGAGAGAAAGTTAATGTAAAATTTTCACCGTTTATTTGCTTATAGAAGATAATGAGAAAAACAAGATGAGTTGAATCAAAGCCTATCTTCTACATACTAATTTTATTTAAAGATATTAGCTAGAAAGGACAAACACATGTCTAAAGAACTTTCACCTAAATACAATCCAGCCGAGGTTGAGGCTGGTCGTTACCAAAAATGGCTTGATGCTGATGTTTTCAAGCCTTCAGGCGATCAAAAGGCTAAGCCTTATTCTATCGTTATTCCACCACCAAACGTAACTGGTAAACTTCACCTTGGTCACGCTTGGGATACGACTTTGCAGGATATTATCATCCGTCAAAAACGCATGCAAGGTTTTGATACACTTTGGCTTCCAGGTATGGACCACGCTGGTATTGCGACTCAGGCTAAGGTTGAGGAGCGCTTGCGTGGTGAGGGTATTACGCGTTATGACCTCGGTCGTGAATCTTTCTTGACGAAGGTTTGGGAATGGAAAGACGAATATGCTACTACTATCAAGGAACAATGGGGCAAGATGGGGCTCTCTGTAGACTATTCACGCGAGCGTTTCACTCTTGACGAAGGTTTGTCAAAAGCTGTTCGCAAGGTCTTTGTGGACCTTTACAAGAAAGGTTGGATCTATCGTGGTGAATTCATCATCAACTGGGACCCAGCTGCACGCACAGCCCTTTCTGATATTGAAGTTATCCACAAGGATGTCGAAGGTGCCTTCTATCACATGAACTACATGCTGGAAGATGGTTCACGCGCCCTTGAAGTGGCAACAACTCGTCCTGAGACCATGTTTGGGGACGTTGCCGTTGCGGTCAATCCAGAAGACCCACGCTACAAGGACTTGATTGGAAAAAACGTCATCCTTCCAATCGCTAATAAATTGATTCCAATCGTTGGGGATGAGCATGCTGATCCTGAGTTTGGTACTGGTGTCGTGAAAATCACACCTGCCCATGATCCAAACGACTTCTTGGTTGGTCAACGACACAACTTGCCACAAGTTAACGTCATGAACGATGACGGAACTATGAATGACTTGGCCTTTGAATTTGCAGGCATGGACCGTTTTGAAGCTCGTAAGGCAGTCGTTGCCAAGCTGGAAGAAATCGGTGCCCTCGTTAAAATCGAAAAACGTGTCCACAGTGTTGGACACTCAGAGCGTACAGGTGTTGTGGTTGAACCACGCTTGTCTACGCAGTGGTTCGTCAAGATGGATCAATTGGCGAAAAATGCTATTGCCAACCAAGACACAGAGGACAAAGTTGAATTCTACCCACCTCGTTTCAACGATACCTTCCTTCAATGGATGGAAAATGTCCACGACTGGGTTATCTCTCGTCAGCTCTGGTGGGGGCACCAAATCCCTGCTTGGTACAATGCTGAGGGTGAAATGTACGTCGGTGAAGAAGCTCCAGAAGGTGACGGATGGACTCAAGACGAAGACGTCTTGGATACTTGGTTCAGTTCTGCTCTCTGGCCATTCTCAACCATGGGCTGGCCTGATGTCGACTCAGAAGACTTCAAACGCTACTTCCCAACTTCAACCTTGGTAACAGGTTACGACATCATCTTCTTCTGGGTGTCTCGCATGATCTTCCAATCCTTGGAATTCACTGACCGTCAGCCATTCCAAAACGTTCTTATCCACGGTCTTATCCGTGACGAGCAAGGACGTAAGATGTCTAAATCTCTCGGTAACGGGATTGACCCGATGGATGTCATCGAGAAATACGGTGCCGATGCCCTTCGTTGGTTCCTTTCAAACGGCTCTGCACCAGGTCAAGACGTGCGCTTCTCTTACGAGAAAATGGATGCTTCATGGAACTTCATTAACAAAATCTGGAACATCTCTCGCTATATCCTCATGAACAATGAAGGCTTGACCCTTGAGCAAGCAACTGCCAATGTGGAAAAAGTTGCCAACAAGGAAGCTGGAAATGTCACAGATCGCTGGATTCTCCACAACCTCAATGAAACGATCGGCAAAGTCACTGAAAACTTTGATAAGTTTGAGTTTGGTGTGGCTGGACACATCCTCTACAACTTTATCTGGGATGAGTTTGCGGACTGGTATGTTGAGTTGACCAAGGAAGTCCTTTATAGTGATAATGAAGAAGAGAAAGTCATCACACGCTCTGTTCTCCTTTACACTTTGGACAAGATCCTTCGCCTCCTTCACCCAATCATGCCATTTGTGACAGAGGAGATCTTTGGACAAATCTCAGAAGGCTCTATCGTTACAGCAGAATACCCAACTGTCAACCCAGCCTTTGAAGACCTTGCGGCTCACACAGGTGTAGAAAGCCTCAAGGACTTGATCCGTGCTGTTCGTAATGCGCGTGCAGAAGTAAATGTAGCTCCAAGCAAGCCAATCACCATCCTTGTTAAGACAAGCGATAGTGACTTGGAAGCCTTCTTTAACAGCAATGTCAACTACATCAAACGATTCACAAATCCAGAACACTTGGAAATTGCATCAACCATCCCTGCACCTGAACTTGCTATGTCAAGTGTCATCACAGGAGCAGAAATCTACCTGCCACTAGCAGACCTCCTCAATGTCGAAGAAGAACTGGCTCGTCTCGACAAGGAACTGGCTAAATGGCAAAAAGAACTGGACATGGTAGGCAAGAAGCTCTCTAACGAACGCTTCGTAGCTAATGCCAAACCAGAAGTCGTCCAGAAAGAACGCGACAAACAAGCTGACTACCAAGCTAAATACGCCGCGACCGTCGCACGTATTGATGAGATGAAGAAATTGGTGGAATAAAGCTAAATAAACACAGAAACACGGTGATGAGCCGTGTTTTTTGGTATAATGAAATCAATATCTATTGATGGAGAAAGTGATGTCCAAACACCCTCATTATGAATTGTTAAATTTAATTGGCTACGGTCTTGCTAAGTTTGACAAGCTTTTTATAAAAGAATTTCAATGTTCTAGCAAGTCGGAGTTTTATCGCTACGTGGTTTCTCTGGGAGTTGCTGAAACAACTGGAGTTGTAAAAAATAGAATGGATTTATTTGATCCTTATTTTGAAAATAATCGAAAAGGTTGGTGGCAGAAAGCTGAAGTTTACCGTTTTCGTAAAGATTTAATTGATATGATGTTTGGAAATGAAGATGTTCATAGTTATGCTGAAATCGTTAAAATGCTACTTGCCAGTGAAGGAAAGCGAACAGGCATTACTACCATTGAAAAACCAATCATTCGAACCAAATTCAAACGTCTACAGGAAACGGGAATGGAGGCAGAGAATTATTTTATCCTTCATTTTGATAAAGAAGAAAAATTCCAAGGTGGACAGTTAACCGATGCCCGTCTTTATGGTGATGGATATGATTTCCAAGTAGATGTTCAAGAGCATTCTTACCTTGCCGAAGTAAAAGGTATCCGAAAATCTAAGGGGCGTGTGCGTTTGACTGCGAAAGAATTCGAAAAAGCCAAAGAGTTTCAATCGGATTTTATTTTATCCTTGGTCACAAACCTAGATGATATTCCAAAGTTAGTATTAGTTGATAATCCTTTAAAACATTTTGAGTTTAAAAAGAATATTATCAAAAATGAAATTATTGAATACAGAAGCTTAGAAGATTTGTATTAGTTCCCCCTTAATTTTACTAGTTGAAGAAGATAGAAACCTTGACAGGTCAACGACTCAATGAACTGGAAATCAACGGTATTCGTTTAACCAAGTTTAAAAATGGGGAAATCGGTATTGAATTTATCTGGATTGATATCGAGAATCCCCCAAGTGATGCTATCGGCTGGGTAGCAAAGAAATAAAAGTTTTCAAAACTATTGTAACAAGTAAGGGATTTTATTTTCGTGTACAATTTCAGCTATTCTTGTTATAATCAGCCTATAGGAATCAAGGAGGTGACTCTTATGGCTGTTTTTGTGTCTTTGGATGGAATTGTGGTAGAAGTACTTGATGTCTTTTCTTCTTTTAATGGGGATAGTGAGTTTTTCTTGTGTAAACGTCTTAAAGACAAGAGTCAGTTTGTGATGGAACGCTCTCAGTTCGAGGAGATGTTCCAACTTCAAAGTAGTCACTTGACGACGCAAGAAAAATTACAATTGTTTACCTCCGTGTTTGCTGACCGTTATGATGTTTATGCTAAGAGTTTTATCAATGAACAAGGGAAAATTCAGTATTTTCCTTCCTATAATTATGGTTGGAAGCAGTTATCACCTGAAAAACGGAGTTTCCAGACATTGACGGACTCCGTTTTGAAATCTCATTTTCGTGGGGAGACAGCTATCGGTATCTTTCCTATGCACTTAGATGATAGCTGTTATTTTTTGGTACTGGATTTTGATGAAGGAGATTGGAAAGAAGCTGGTTTAACTATTCGAAGAATAGCCAGGGAACGCCAGATGGAAGCCCATTTAGAGATTTCTCGTTCGGGTCACGGACTCCATATTTGGTTCTTCTTTGAGGAAGCGATTCCGAGTCGAGAGGCTCGCTTGTTTGGAAAGAAACTGTTAGAACTGGCAATGCAGGAAAGTATGCAACTGTCCTTTGATTCTTTTGATCGCATGTTTCCAAATCAGGATGTTCTTCCTAAAGGTGGATTTGGTAATTTGATTGCCCTTCCTTTTCAAGGAGAAGCTTATCATCAAGGGCGAACGGTCTTTGTGGATGAACAGTTTCAGCCTTATGAAGACCAATGGAGGTATCTACAAGAGATTCAGAGGGTTTCAACTGCTAAAGTGGCACTGTTAATCCAAGAGGAGTTAGGCAAGCAAGAATTGGATAAGGAGTTGAAGGTCGTCTTATCCAATATGATCCAACTTGAAAAATCGTCTGTAACACCCAAGACACTTTTTTCTTGAAAAATATGGCTTCATTTTCTAATCCCGAATTTTATTTAAAGCAGGCTATGCGACAGCCAACCTATCAAATTCCTGAGCGAATGTATTTATTTGGAGAATCCGATCATTATTTATGGCTGCCAAGAGGTTTACTATATCCATTGTAAGATAAATTTAATACTCTTCGAAAATCAAATTCAAACCACGTCAGCTTCGCCTTGCCGTACTCAAGTACTGCCTACGGCTAGCTTCCTAGTTTGCTCTTTGATTTTCATTGAGTATGAGCAGGTATCTGTGGAAGATAGGAGAAAGGTACAAAGGTCTATTAGCGTGGAATTTAAGGGAGAACTCACTTTGGAGCAAGAGTTAGCCCTGTCAGATATGACTTCTAAAGAAAATGGTTTACTCCATGCGGAGACTGGTTTTGGGAAGACCGTTTTAGGTGCTGCTCTCATCTCTAAAAGGAAGGCCAAAACAATTATCCTAGTTCATAATAGGCAACTCTTAGACCAGTGGCTGGATCGTTTAAACCATTTTTTGACTTTCGAAGAGGAAGAAGCTACCCGTTATACGGCATCAGGTCGTGAAAGGGTAATAGGCTATGTTGGGCAGTACGGTGGGACTAAGAAATGGCTGAGTGGACTGGTTGATGTCGTTATGATCCAATCTCTATTTAAGTTGGAAAATAGTCAAAGTCTTTTGGATAAGTATGAGATGATGATTGTGGATGAGTGTCATCACGTGTCTGCTTTGATGTTTGAAAAAGTTGTGGCACAGTTTAGAGGGAAGTATCTTTACGGTTTGACGGCTACGCCTGAACGTAAGAATGGTCATGAACCTATTGTTTTTCAGAGAATTGGTGAGATACTCCATACTGCTGATAAGAGGGAAACGGATTTTAAACGGCAATTGCAATTAAGATTCACTTCTTTTGGTCATTTGGAGATTGAAAAGACCAAAGCAAGTAATTTTATACAGCTTAGTGATTGGATTGCGACAGACTCAGTGAGGAATCAGATGATTCTCAAGGATATTCTAGACCAAGTGGCAGAAGGGCGGAATATCTTGGTTCTAGTCAATCGAATTCAACAGATAGATGTCTTTGAAAAGTTATTGAAAGAGAAAGAGGTTGATGACTGTTACATTATTAGCGGAAAAACCAAAGTCCAAGAGAGAACAAGTTTATTGAAGACATTAGAACAGCTAGATAAAGGGTTTGTTTTGTTGTCTACTGGAAAATACATTGGCGAAGGTTTTGACTTGCCTCAGCTAGACACGCTTATCTTGGCAGCGCCCTTTTCTTGGAAAAATAATTTGATTCAGTATGCAGGTCGGATTCATAGAAACTACAAGGATAAGTCTTTGGTGCGGATTTTCGATTATGTGGATATTCATGTTCCTTATTTAGAAAAGATGTTTCAGAAACGACAAGTAGCTTATCGAAAGATGGATTATCGTGTCATCGAGGGTGAGGAGAAACAATTCGTTTATGTTGATAGTAGATATGAGAATGTGCTGAGAGAGGACTTATACTCTTCGAAAATCAAATTCAAACCACGTCAGCGTCGCCTTACCGTACTCAAGTACAGCTTGCGGCTAGCTTCCTAGTTTGCTCTTTGATTTTCATTGAGTATTAGCGGGGGAAAGACAGGAGTGTATGCTTATTTTACCTTATGTGAACCAGACAAAACTGATGAATTTTATAAAAGAATTTAGGATTAGTCAAATTGAGATATGTATACCAGAGACGGTTGCAAATAAAGCATGGCTAGACCAGTTTAAGAGCCAGAAAATTAAAGTATCTTTTACTCAATCAAAAATAGTCACGCCTATTCTTTTGGTAAACAAGACCATTGTTTGGTATGGTGCAATGCCATTATTAGGGAAGGTAGATGAAAAGACCATATTACGTTTGGAATCAGCTAGTATAGCTTCTGAACTAGTGGCAGGTTTACGATAGAGAAAATTTTTATGTATGATTTTCATTTCTTTAGTGAGACTGTTGCCATTATCACATTCGAATCACACAAAATAAAAAAATTTCTACAAGTACTTGACAAATAGATTGAAATATCTTAAAATGAAAATGGTTACAGAGTTATTAATTATTTAAGCTTCATGTCACCATTAAAAATTGAAATAAAAGGATGTTATCACTAATACAAGTGAGCAGGAACCTATTTAATCACATCGGAAGAAGTTTCTTGATGTTTTTAAGTAGGTTCCTTTTATTTTAAAAGGGAAATTTTATGATCATAAAACGAATACTAAACCACAATGCTGTAATTGCGCAAAGTAAAAAAGATATCGATATTCTTCTTTTTGGAAGGGGAATAGCTTTTGGAAGAAAAATTGGAGATAAAGTAAATCCAATTGATATTGAGAAAAGTTTTTTTCTCAAAAATAGAGATAATATGACCCGTTTTACAGAGATGTTTATTAACGTTCCTTTGGAGTTGGTGTACATCACCGAAAAAATAATTAATCTAGGTAAAATAACATTGGGTAATAATTTTGATGAGATTATCTATATAAATCTAACGGATCATATTTCTTCGAGTATAGAACGTTATAAAGAAGGAGTTATTATTTCGAATCCCCTACGTTGGGAAATCTCGAAATATTATAAAGAAGAATTTGAGCTTGGGAAAAGGGCTTTACAAATAATAAAAAAAGAGTTAGGTATTGAACTTCCAATTGACGAAGCTGCATTCATAGCGCTACATTTTGTTAATGCTAATTTAGAAAATAATTTTCAAGAGTCGTATAAAATCACTGAAATAATTATGGGAATTGAGAAAATCATTCAAGATTTCTATTGTACTGAGTTTAACCAAGATTCTATTGATTATTATAGATTCATAACTCATATAAAATTATTTGCCCATCGTTTGGTTGAAAATACAACTTATTGTGACGATGATGATGAAGACTTGTTAGCATTAATGAAAAATAAATATCCTAGGGAATATGAATGTGGTAAACAGGTGGCAATGTTTATACAAACTGAGTACAATTATTTGCTGACTTCTAGTGAATTAGTTTATTTGATGGCTCATATTCGTCGCTTAACAAAAAATTTAGATTAATAGAATAGGAGAATACCATGAGTTATAAAGATACGGTACAAAAAATCCTCGATGTAATTGGAGGCGAAAAAAATGTCAATAGAGTTACCCATTGTGTAACACGTTTAAGATTAGAATTAAAAGATGAAAATTTAGTCAATGATGATGATGTGAAGAAGATACCAGGTGTAATAGGTATTATGAAAAAGAATGGGCAATATCAAATTATACTTGGTAATGATGTAGCCAATTATTATAAAGAATTCATTAAACTTGGCAATTTTGAAACAGATTCAGTTGATCAAGGGCATAAAGGGAATATTTTAGAAAGAATCATTGAATATATCGCTGGTTCCATGACTCCAATCATTCCAGCAATGTTAGGGGGAGGTATGTTGAAAGTCTTGGTAATCATTTTACCAATGCTTGGTATATTGCAATCAGATTCTCAGACTATTGCTTTTTTGACATTTTTTGGGGATGCTCCATATTATTTCTTACCGCTGTTATTAGCTTATTCTGCATCACAAAAATTAAAAGTAACATCTACGTTAGCTATGTCTGTAGCAGGTGTACTTCTCCATCCAAATTTTGTTCAAATGGTGCAATCAGGGAATCCTCTTAGTTTATTTGGTGCACCTGTGACACCAGCTAGTTATGGTTCATCAGTCATTCCAATTCTTATTATGGTTTGGTTGATGAAATATATTGAAAAAATGATTGCTAAATTAACACCAGCTGTTACTAAGAGTTTTTTGCAACCTACGCTAGTATTATTAGTATCAAGCTTTATTGCCTTAGTTGTAGTCGGACCTATTGGAGTAATTGTTGGTGAAGGATTATCAAATCTAGTTGGGCACATGTACGGTGTAGCTGGATGGCTTACATTAGCTATTCTTGGTGCTATTATGCCATTTATTGTTATGACTGGAATGCATTGGGCTTTTGCACCTATTTTTTTGGCGGCATCTATTGCTACTCCAGACGTATTAATTCTTCCAGCAATGTTAGGGTCAAACTTAGCTCAAGGGGCTGCTTCGATGGCTGTTGCATTAAAGAGTAAAAATAATAATACAAAACAAATTGCTTTTGCAGCAGGTTTCTCAGCCTTACTTGCAGGAATTACCGAACCTGCATTATATGGTGTGACTTTAAAATATAAAAAACCGCTTTATGCAGCTATGATTGGTGGTGGATTAGCGGGATTATTTGCAGGTCTTACTAGTGTTAAAGCGTATCTATTTGCTGTCCCATCTTTGATAGCGTTGCCTCAATTTATTTATTCTGATGCACCATCAAATATTGTAAATGCTTTAATTGTGGCGGTCATTTCGGTTGTTATTACCTTTGTATTAGCTTATATATTTGGAATCGATGAAGAAGAGAGTTCTAGTAATTTAGAAGTTGAAGCTGGAGTTTCAAATAAAAAAATGATATTTTCTCCTATATCAGGAGAAATCATTCCGTTAAGCGATGTCCAGGATAAAACATTTGCAGATAAACTAATTGGAGACGGAGTAGCGATTATCCCAAGTGAAGGTAAGGTTTATGCACCATTTGATGGGAAAATTACAAATATTTTTCCGACTAAGCACGCAATTGGATTGAAGAGTGATGAGGGTGTTGAGTTACTAATTCATATCGGATTAGATACTGTTGAGCTAAAAGGTCAAGGTTTTATTAGTCATGTAGAAGAAGGAGACAGAGTTTTCAAAAATCAGTTGATTTTTGAAATGGACTTAAATTTAATCAAGAGTAAAGGCTACGAAACAGTTACACCAGTAATTGTAACGAATACCAACGATTTTCTAGATGTATTAGTGTTACCTAATAATCAGACAATCGAGCATTCTAAGGAATTACTGGTAATATTATAATGGAGGAAAGTTATGACCATTTTTCCAGATGATTTTCTTTGGGGTGGAGCTGTTGCAGCTAATCAAGTAGAGGGAGCATATAATGAAGATGGTAAGGGATTATCAGTTCAGGATGTGTTACCCAAGGGTGGATTAGGAGAAGCAACAGAAAATTCTACAGAAGATAACTTAAAATTGTTAGGTATTGATTTTTATCATAAATATAAGGAAGATATATCCTTGTTTTCTGAAATGGGCTTTAATGTTTTTCGTACTTCTATTGCATGGAGTAGAATTTTTCCAAAAGGAGATGAGGAAGAACCTAACGAAGCTGGTTTGAAATATTATGATGAATTATTTGATGAACTACATGCTCACGGGATAGAACCACTTGTAACTCTTTCACACTATGAGACTCCATTATATTTAGCAAGAAAATATCATGGATGGATTGATAGGAGAATGATTCATTTTTATGAAAAATTTGCTCGAACAGTTTTAGAAAGGTATAAAGATAAAGTTAAATATTGGCTTACATTTAACGAAGTAAACTCTGTTTTGGAATTACCGTTTACTAGTGGAGGAATAGATATACCTAAGGAGAATCTTTCGAAACAAGAATTATATCAAGCTATACATCATGAATTAGTCGCCTCGAGTTTGGTTACAAAAATTGCTCGTGAGATTAATTCAGAGTTTAAGGTGGGGTGTATGGTATTAGCTATGCCAGCTTATCCAATGACTCCAAATCCAAAAGATGTATGGGCGACTCATGAGTATGAGAATCTAAATTATCTATTTTCAGATGTGCATGTTAGAGGTTATTATCCGAATTATGCAAAAAGATATTTTAAGGAACATGACATTAACATAGAGTTTGCAGCTGAAGATGCAGAGTTATTAAAAAATTATACTGTAGATTTTTTATCCTTTAGCTATTACATGAGTGTGACTCAATCTGCTCTTCCAACACAGTATAATTCAGGAGAAGGGAATATTATTGGTGGCTTAGTAAATCCTTATTTAGAGTCTTCTGAGTGGGGATGGCAAATTGATCCAATTGGACTACGTATAATTTTAAATAGATATTATGACCGTTATCAAATTCCATTATTTATAGTGGAAAACGGATTAGGTGCTAAAGATCAACTAATAAAAGATGAATTTAATAACTTAACCGTCCAAGATGATTATAGAATTCAGTATATGAAAGAACATTTATTGCAAGTAGCTGAAGCTCTACAAGATGGTGTGGAAATTATGGGCTATACGTCTTGGGGATGTATTGACTGCGTTTCTATGTCCACTGCACAGCTTTCTAAGAGGTACGGTCTCATTTATGTTGATCGAAATGATGATGGAAATGGCACATTCAATCGATATAAGAAAATGTCCTTTACTTGGTATAAAGGAGTGATTGAATCAAATGGAGAATCCTTATTCAAATAGTTTGTTTATTGATTATTAGATATTATCACGGTTAAGGCAGCATCTCATTAAATATGAAATAAAGAGGTTTGAAAGACATCAAATTCTAAACCTCTTTATTTTATAGGGGGATTAATTAATTTAATTTTGTTACAGAGAGCCGATTATAAATAGTTAACTTAGGATAGATTGGTTATATATAGTAGACTGAATCTAAAATAGTACGAAACAATTGCTAAAACATTTATAGAAATTAATTTTACTTTCCCAATCGATTTGTTCTCATCTTATTTCAATCCGCTATAAAGTTAGATAAGAATAAGCTAACAAGCAGAAGTAAGATAGGTCTTGCAAGAATGGTAAAAATCTGATAAACTAAGTAGTAATTGAATAGGAATCTGAAAGACTAGTAGCCCAAGGGAAGTATATCAGGGAGGAGAGCCGTGACTGCAAGCTCTCTATATGAAAGCTGGGTGAATTCACTTGCGCATGGATTTAGAAATGAAGGTCTGACTTGTCAGATGAAAACGGATGGTACCGCGTGTCAACGCTCCGAGTGGAGTTTTTGGCATGTGGTTTTCTTTTTATCTACGAGAGACTGATGGAGGAAATATGTCAACTATTGAAGAACAATTAAAAGCGCTTCGCGAAGAAACGCTGGCTAGCTTGAAGCAGATTACTGCTGGAAATGAAAAAGAGATGCAAGATTTGCGTGTCTCTGTCCTTGGTAAAAAGGGTTCGCTCACTGAAATCCTCAAAGGGATGAAAGATGTTTCTGCTGAGATGCGTCCAATCATTGGGAAACACGTCAATGAAGCTCGTGATGTCTTGACAGCTGCCTTTGAAGAAACAGCTAAGCTCTTGGAAGAAAAGAAAGTCGCAGCTCAATTAGCAAGCGAGAGTATCGATGTGACCCTTCCAGGTCGTCCAGTTGCGACTGGTCACCGTCACGTTTTGACACAAACCAGTGAGGAAATCGAAGATATTTTCATTGGGATGGGTTACCAAGTCGTGGATGGTTTTGAAGTGGAGCAAGACTACTATAACTTTGAACGTATGAACCTTCCCAAAGACCACCCAGCTCGTGATATGCAGGACACTTTCTATATCACAGAAGAGATCTTGCTCCGTACTCATACATCTCCTGTGCAAGCGCGTGCCATGGATGCTCATGATTTCTCTAAAGGGCCTTTGAAAATGATCTCGCCAGGGCGTGTCTTCCGTCGTGATACGGATGATGCGACCCACAGTCACCAGTTCCACCAAATTGAAGGCTTGGTTGTTGGGAAGAACATTTCTATGGCAGACCTTCAAGGAACCCTTCAATTGATTGTGCAAAAAATGTTCGGTGAAGAGCGTCAGATCCGTCTGCGTCCATCTTACTTCCCATTCACAGAGCCATCTGTTGAGGTGGATGTTTCTTGCTTCAAGTGTGGTGGAGAAGGCTGTAACGTATGTAAGAAAACAGGTTGGATCGAGATTATGGGGGCCGGTATGGTTCACCCACGTGTCCTTGAAATGAGTGGTATCGATGCGACTGTTTACTCCGGATTTGCTTTTGGTCTTGGACAAGAGCGTGTAGCTATGCTCCGTTACGGAATCAACGATATCCGTGGATTCTACCAAGGGGATGTCCGCTTCTCAGAACAGTTTAAATAATGATTAGAAAAGTAGAAATAGCAGATGTTGGGGTATTGGCTAAAATTGCCAAACAAACCTTTCGTGAAACATTTGCTCATGATAATACAGAAGAGCAGTTACAGGAATACTTTGAAGAGGCTTATAGTCTGAGAGTTTTGTCAACTGAGTTGGAAAATCCAGAATCCGAAACCTATTTCATTATGCATGAAGAGGAGATAGCTGGTTTTCTCAAAGTCAACTGGGGAAGTGCTCAGACTGAGAGAGAATTAGAGGACGCTTTTGAAATTCAACGTCTCTATGTGCTACAAAAATTCCAAGGATTTGGATTCGGTAAGTAACTGTTTGAATTCGCTCTTGAACTTGCTACAAAAAATAGTTTTTCTTGGGCTTGGCTAGGTGTTTGGGAGCATAATACAAAAGCTCAAGCCTTTTATAATCGATATGGTTTTGAAAAATTTGGTCAACATCATTTTATGGTTGGTCAAAAAGTAGATACGGATTGGTTACTGAGAAAGAAATTAAGGTAAGAAGAGGATTCTTCTATTGAAATGATAGGAAAGGAAAAGAACCAGAGTGGCAACGGTCATTCTGGAGAACTAAATTATGCTTGTATCTTATAAATGGTTAAAAGAATTGGTGGATATTGATGTTCCATCACAAGAGTTGGCTGAAAAAATGTCAACTACAGGGATCGAGGTCGAAGGTGTGGAATCACCTGCTGCCGATCTCTCAAAAATTGTCGTCGGTGAGGTCTTGTCTTGCGAAGATGTGCCAGAAACTCACCTCCATGTTTGTCAGGTTAACGTTGGCGAAGAAGAAGCCCGTCAAATCGTCTGTGGTGCCCCAAATGTGCGTGCAGGCATCAAGGTCATGGTGGCACTTCCGGGAGCTCGCATTGCTGACAATTACAAGATCAAAAAAGGGAAAATCCGCGGTTTTGAGTCACTTGGGATGATCTGTTCACTTGGTGAATTAGGAATTTCTGACTCAGTTGTACCTAAGGAATTCGCAGATGGCATCCAAATCTTGCCAGAAAATGCCGTTCCAGGTGAGGAAGTCTTCTCATACCTAGACTTGGATGATGAAATCATCGAACTTTCTATCACACCCAACCGTGCAGATGCCCTTTCTATGCGTGGGGTGGCTCACGAAGTAGCAGCTATCTATGATAAGGCAGTCAACTTTAAAGAATTTACTCTTTCAGAAACTGACCAAGCTGCAGCAGATACTCTTTCTGTAGGTATTGAGACAGACAAGGCGCCTTATTATGCAGCTCGTATCTTGGACAATGTGACTATTGCATCAAGTCCACAATGGTTGCAAAATCTTCTTATGAATGAAGGTATCCGTCCAATCAATAACGTAGTGGACGTGACAAACTATATCCTGCTCTACTTTGGTCAACCTATGCATGCTTTTGACTTGGACACCTTTGAAGGCAATGACATCCGTGTACGTGAAGCGCGTGCTGGTGAAAAATTGGTGACTTTAGATGGTGAAGAACGTGACTTGGACGTGAATGACTTAGTTATCACTGTCGCAGACAAGCCAGTAGCCCTTGCAGGTGTCATGGGAGGTCAAGCAACAGAAATCTCTGAAAAATCTAGTCGTGTTGTCCTTGAAGCTGCAGTCTTCAATGGTAAATCAATTCGTAAGACTAGCGGTCGCCTCAACCTTCGTTCTGAGTCCTCTTCTCGCTTTGAAAAAGGTATCAATGTGGCAACAGTCAATGAAGCCCTTGATGCGGCAGCTAGCATGATTGCCGAACTTGCAGGTGCGACGGTGCGTAAAGGCATCGTTTCAGCAGGTGAACTTGATACCTCTGATGTGGAAGTTTCTTCAACGCTTGCTGATGTTAACCGTGTCCTTGGTACAGAACTTTCTTACGCGGATGTAGAAGATGTCTTCCGTCGTCTTGGATTTGGCCTTTCTGGAAATGCAGATAGCTTTACAGTCAGAGTCCCACGTCGTCGTTGGGATATCACTATCGAGGCAGACCTCTTTGAAGAAATCGCTCGTATCTATGGTTATGACCGCTTGCCAACTAGCCTTCCAAAAGATGACGGTACAGCTGGTGAATTGACTGTGACACAGAAACTCCGTCGTCAAGTTCGTACCATCGCTGAAGGAGCAGGACTGACAGAAATCATTACCTATGCTCTGACAACTCCTGAAAAAGCAGTAGAGTTTACAGCTCAACCAAGTAACCTTACAGAACTTATGTGGCCAATGACAGTGGACCGTTCTGTCCTCCGTCAAAATATGATTTCTGGTATCCTTGATACAGTTGCCTACAACGTGGCTCGTAAGAACAAAAACTTGGCTCTTTACGAGATTGGAAAAGTCTTTGAACAAACAGGCAATCCAAAAGAAGAACTTCCAAATGAGATCAACAGCTTTGCCTTTGCCTTGACAGGCTTGGTTGCTGAAAAAGATTTCCAAACAGCAGCAGTTCCAGTTGATTTCTTCTATGCTAAGGGAATCCTAGAAGCCCTCTTTTCTCGCTTGGGATTAGAAGTTACCTATACAGCTACAGCTGAGATTGCTAGCCTTCACCCAGGTCGTACAGCAGTCATTTCACTCGGTGACCAAGTTCTTGGTTTCCTTGGCCAAGTGCATCCAGTCACTGCTAAGGCTTACGATATTCCAGAAACGTATGTGGCTGAGCTCAACCTTTCAGCCATCGAAGCTGCTCTTCAACCAGCTGCTCCATTTGTGGAAATCACCAAATTCCCAGCAGTTAGCCGTGACGTTGCCCTTCTCCTTAAGGCAGAAGTGACTCACCAAGAAGTTGTGGATGCTATCCAAGCTGCCGGCGTGAAACGTTTGACAGATATCAAACTCTTTGACGTCTTCTCAGGAGAAAAATTGGGACTTGGTATGAAGTCAATGGCTTATAGCTTGACCTTCCAAAATCCGGAAGATAGCTTGACGGACGAAGAAGTCGCACGCTACATGGAAAAAATCCAAGCATCACTTGAAGAAAAAGTGAATGCAGAAGTGCGTTAAACGATAGTAGGATACAAATTCCCCCTCTAGTTTATGAACACTAGAGGGGTGATTTTATATAATACTCAATGAAAATCAAAAAGCAAACTAGGAAGCTACCGTAAACTGTACTTGAGTACTGTAAGTCGACGCTGACGTGGTTTGAAGAGATTGTCGAAGAGTATAAAATAATTAAAATGTGATTTCTGTAAAAATACATCTATGATCAGAGTTTTGAAAACTTACAATGTCTAAATCTTTAACATAGTAGTGGTTTTTAGGCAATAAAATATGATCTATTGTTGCATTAAAAAGTTTTGGACTTTGGCTATTCCAAGTTCCTCTTTCAAAAGGTGGAAGTGCATTTAATGCGTCCCTATGAGAGCTTATTTTTGCAAGTGCTCCATGACGCATAGTTGCATTAAAGTCACCTGCAATAATAGCCTTTGGATATTTTGAAGCCAGTTGATTATGAATGATGTTTAAGTCTTGCTTCCAGATTTCCATTAAACCTGGCAGAGGAGGAGCAGTATGCAAAGCAATGATATCTGGTATATTTTGTTTTCTCGAATGTAATACAATTGTCCCGAATCGTGTTGTATGAAAAGTTTCAGCTTTTGCATAGAAATCGTAACTTTTCTTGACAATCACAGTCACAGGAGCTATTCCACTGTCAGTAGGTGGAGAAGTGAAAATATCATAGTTGGCCATAGAAAGTCCAACTTGATGAAACAATAGTTTGATTCTCTGGTTTTCTTGCTCACCTCTGATATTGGTAGCTAGTTCAGGGAATATAGCCATATCGGCATCAAAATGGCTAAAAATTCGCTCAATATGTTGTGATTCTATTTGATTAGCGACGTTCCAAGTTACTAACTTTAAGGTTTTAGTTTTATTGGATGCGGAAGAAAGAGTTTTATCTGTTCCGAATAATAGTAATATGAACGATAGTAAGAGCAAGATGCCAGAGTAAAACCGTATTTGTTTATTTTTCTTGTAAAAAGATAGGGAAAAAAATACGAAACTTAAAATAGAAGCCATAGTTGCAGTAGCTAAGGGGAAGGCATAAACCTGTGCCAAGATAGGTTGGGTAGATAGCCAAATGTTAAGATTAGAAGATGGGAAAAAAGAATAAGCTATGATAGGGATAGCGAAGAGAATGACAGAAAAGCCAGAGAGAAATATTTTAATCATTGTATGAGTACCTCGATTTGCAATGGTTGTTCGGAGCTAATGTGACTTTACTTGATTGATATTCTTTTTCTTGTCTTCCTCATAGATTAAGTACAACCCAAGTAAAAAAAGTCCAATTTAAGATTGAAATGATTAAAAGGCACAGAAATGCAAGACAATTATACTACAAAAGGTAAACATTTGACAATCGATAGTCGTTGCTTAATCGAACGATGGAAAAAAGAAGGGAAATCAAATAGAGAAATTGCCTCTCTACTTGGAGAAGGGCACTTCAAAGAGGTTTATTCTGCTGACTATGTTCAACAGTCTTATGAACACAATCGCAAGCGCTCGGTCAAGAAATCAAGCTTGACCAAGGAACTAAAGGAAAAGATTCTCCACTATCATAACCAAAAATTTTCGACTGAAATGATGGGGATGGCTAAAGGGGTTAACGTGGAAATTTCAACCATTTACTATTGGATTCATCATGGAAAATTGGGGTTAAGCAAACAGGATCTGCTTTATCCTAGAAAAGAAAAATCTGTTAAGAAACAAGCTAGCACCAATTTTAAACCCGCTGGTCAATCTATCAAATCATATTCCGCTCATTTTTTCAAAAAATACATAGATCTAAAAGAAAGAGGGTTAAGTGATGAAGAATAGCGCTATTGGGAGTAATTGGAAGGATGTCCGACCTCAACTCTTTAGCAAGGAGGAAATTCTTGAAAGTGATATGCGAGTGGCTATTATGAGTGAGTTGATAGAAGCTAGACACGAGCAAGGTATCAGTCAGAAAAAGCTAGAAGAACTTAGTGGAGTGAGCTAGCCTGTCATAGCTAGGATGGAAACAGGTAAGACTAGCCCCCAGTTGGATACGGTATTGAAAGTTTTAGCCAGTTTAGGAAAGACACTAGCAGTCGTCCCTCTCGAACAGGAAAAGAGTTGATTATAGTAGACTCATACTCAATGAAAATCAAAGAGCAAACTAGGAAACTAGCCGCAGGCTGTACTTGAGTACGGCAAGGCGACGTTGACGCGGTTTGAATTTGATTTTCGAAGAGTATTATAGTCTTTTCTAATAACAAGCCATAGTCACTTATAAGAATTACTAATAACGCGTTTGGCCAGTCTAACTGAAATAGAGCTATAAAACAAGCTACATAAAGGATTTGAGACATTTGTCCCAGGTCTTTTTCTTTTGTCTAAAAAAGTGATATAGTTTTAAACTATACCAAAGCCTAATTTTTTACAATTATACAGATGATTTCTTTTCTGTTAAGATAGTTTCAACAACAAATTTTGGAGGACACATCATGTCAACTACAATCATCGGTTTCCCTCGTTTGGGCGAATTCCGCGAATTAAAATTTACAACTGAAAAATACTTTAGAAAAGAAATCTCAGAAGAAGAACTTTTAGCAGCAGCAAAAGACTTGCGTGCGAAACACTGGAACATTGTCAAAGAAAAAGGCATCACTGAAATTCCATCAAATGACTTTTCTCACTATGACAACTTCCTAGATGCAGCTTTCCTTTTCAACGTGGTACCTGCATCCGTTCAAAACTTGGACTTGTCTGACCTTGAGCGCTACTTCGCTTTGGGTCGTGGTTACCAAGGAGAAAAAGGAGACGTTCGCGCCCTTCCAATGAAGAAATGGTTCAACACCAACTACCACTACATCGTTCCTAAATTTGAAAAAGACACTCAAGTCAAACTTGCAGGTCACAAAATCTTTGATGAGTTCCAAGAAGCTAAAGAACTTGGATTGAACACTCGTCCAGTTCTTGTAGGTCCATTCACTTTCCTTCAATTGTCAGACTTTGAAGAAGGCGTGAAAGCAGAAGACTTCGTAGACAGCTTAGTGGCTGCTTACCAAGAAGTTTTTGCTAAATTGGCAGAACTTGGTGCGACTCGTATCCAATTGGATGAAGCTGCTCTTGTCAAAGATTTGACATCTGAAGAAAAAGCCCTCTTCTTGAACCTCTACAACAAGCTTTTGGCTGACAAAAAAGGTCTTGAAGTCTTGCTTCAAACTTACTTCGGAGACGTTCGTGACGTTTACGCTGATCTTGTAAACTTGCCAGTTGATGCTATCGGTTTGGACTTCGTTGAAGGTAAGAAAACTCTTGAACTTGTTAAAGGTGGTTTCCCAGCTGACAAGACTCTTTATGCAGGTATTGTCAATGGTAAGAACATCTGGCGTAACAACTACGAAAAGAGCTTGGCTATTCTTGAGCAAATTCCAGCTAAAAACATTGTCTTGACAAGCTCATGCTCACTGCTTCATGTGCCATTTACAACAGCTAATGAGGAATTTGAACCAGCTATCTTGAACCACTTTGCCTTTGCAGTTGAAAAATTGGATGAGATTCGTGACTTGGATGCTATCCGCAATGGTCAAGGTGAAGAAGCTCTTGCAGCCAACAAAGAACTCTTTGCGACTGAGCGTGTGGGTGAAAATGCGGAGCTTCGTGCGCGTATCGCTGGCTTGACAGACGCAGACTACACTCGTTTGCCAGCCTTTGCAGAACGTGAAGCTATCCAAGAAGAAGCTTTCAAACTTCCAGCTCTTCCAACAACAACTATCGGTTCATTCCCTCAAACAAAAGAAGTTCGTGCTAAACGTTTGGCTTACCGTAAAGGTGAATTGTCTCAAGAAGAGTACGACGCTTTCCTTGCTGAAACGATCGATGAATGGATCAAATGGCAAGAAGATATCGACTTTGATGTCCTTGTTCACGGTGAATTTGAGCGTAATGACATGGTTGAGTACTTCGGTCAAAACTTGTCAGGTTACCTCTTCTCTAAAAATGGTTGGGTACAATCATACGGTATGCGCGGGGTTAAACCACCAATCATCTGGGGTGATGTCACTCGTCTTAACCCTATCACTGTTAAATGGTCTAGCTATGCACAAAGCCGTACAAACAAACCTGTTAAAGGTATGTTGACTGGACCTGTTACCATCCTCAACTGGTCATTCCCACGTGAAGACATCTCTATCAAGGATTCTACTCTTCAAATCGCCCTTGCTATCAAGGATGAAGTGCTTGACCTTGAAGCTGCTGGTGTGAAAATCATCCAAATCGACGAGGCTGCTCTTCGTGAAAAATTGCCACTCCGTCGTAGCGACTGGTACGAAGACTACCTTGACTGGGCAATTCCTGCCTTCCGCTTGGTACACTCAACAGTAGCGCCAGATACTCAAATCCACACTCACATGTGTTACTCAGAATTTACAGATATCATCCCAGCTATCGACAACATGGATGCGGACGTTATCTCATTTGAGGCAAGCCGTTCAAACCTTGAAATCTTGGACGAACTCAAAGCGAAAAACTTCCAAACAGAAGTGGGACCTGGGGTTTACGATATCCACTCACCTCGTGTGCCAAATGAAGGCGAAATCGACCATACAATCGAAGCCATCCTTGCTAAAGTGCCAAGCAAGAAAGTTTGGATCAACCCTGACTGTGGTTTGAAAACACGTGGTATTCCAGAAACAAAAGAAAGCTTGATCCGCCTTGTTGAAGCAGCTAAAGCTGCGCGTGAGAAATTGTAAGATAAGGATTTCTCTAGAAGCACTGTTTGGTCAATCTGCCTGTTTCATTTGGATTCTAAGAGTCCAGCTAACGAAAAAATCAACTAGAAAAGGATAATGACTATGTCACGCCAAACACCGTCACTCTCATTTGAAGTGTTCCCTCCAAACCCAGCCGTGGGTAATGATAACATTATTTCTGCTCTTCAAGATATGCAGGAGTTGGCTCCTCACTTTATCAGTGTAACTGCCAGCAATAATAAATTTAATATCAAGGAAACGACGGTTCGTTTGGCTGACTTTATCCAAAATGACTTGGTGATTCCTACTATTGCTCACTTGCCAGCCATCTATTTGACCAAGGATAAAGTTGCTGAAACTATTGCAGACTTGGACAAGGTTGGGGTGCAGAAAATCTTGGCTCTTCGTGGGGATATTATTCCTGATGTGGAACCACAAAAGGATTTCCGCTACGCAACTGACTTGATCGAGTTCATCAAGGAACAAGCCCCTCACTTTGATATTGTTGGTGCTTGTTATCCAGAAGGCCATCCAGATTCATCAAATCAGATTTCAGATATTCAAAATCTTAAGAAGAAAGTGGATGCAGGCTGTTCGAGCCTTGTAACTCAGCTTTTCTTTGACAATGAGCGCTTCTATGATTTCCAAGACAAGTGCATCTTGGCTGGGATTGATGTTCCTATTCATGCAGGGATTATGCCAATTCTGAATCGAAATCAGGCTCTCCGCCTCTTGAAGACTTGTGAGAATATCCACCTTCCACGCAAATTTAAAGCCATCTTAGACAAGTATGAGCATGACCCTGAGTCGCTCAGAGCAGCAGGACTTGCCTATGCAGTGGACCAAATCGTGGACTTGGTAACTCAGGATGTGGCTGGTGTGCATCTCTACACCATGAACAATGCGGATACAGCAAAATACATCCACCAAGCGACCCATGCCTTGTTTAATCATCAGTCTCTAGGATAATAAAAAGCAAACCATTCTTCTCAAGTGAGGGGAATGGTTCCTTTTTCATGGTAAAGACCGCACTTTTTAAGAAAAATATGATAAAATAGACTCTGTACGTACTTGATACAAAGATGAGGGTATATAGGTTGTAGAAGTTTGTTTAAAGTTGATTATTTTTTAAGCAAAATCTGATAATGTGTGTCTCAAAAAATACGAACGGAGTGAGTATTAAAAGATATTTCACGCTATAGTGGTATCCTAGATGATAACAAGGTTATTATTTAAGACGGGATTTTTGAGAGTAAAATAGTTCGGGAAACTATTTTAGCCTGAGCATAGAAATGAAAAGGCGAAGTAATTAAAAATTACCATTGAAATTCCATTGGATTTCTAAAATCATCCATTGGATAATTTTATCTCCCGTCCGCACTATTTCAGGGAAATATCAAAAAGATACTTAATTGAATTTTGGCCTCATTTCTTAGGAAAAAAGATAAGCTTCCTAGCACTCATCGAGTGCGGCGTCACCTTCCTATTTTTCTACAGAAATGTTCGGCAAGCCGAACCGTCCAAAATATCTTGTGTAACTGAACACGCCTACAACTCTGTGGAAAAAGATAAATCTACCTAGGAGCATTCGCTCCGTCGTTCGATTTCCTATTTTCCTTTGAGTTGCTTAACGGCTTAGTATCTTGAGTAATTGAACACGGGCTAAATCCCTAGTGAAAAAGATAGATTTCCTGGTGTACATGGTACACTGCGTCAATCTCCTATTTTCATACGGGATTCTTCACGTCCTTGGTATCTTGATCTTTGTAGGCAAGGCGTATAATTTCATCAATCCAAAGGGGATTAAAATGACAAAACAAGTGTTTCAAACGACTTTTGCAGGTCGTGAGTTAATTGTAGAGACTGGTCAGGTTGCTAAGCAGGCAAATGGCTCTGTTGTTGTACGTTACGGTGAGTCAACTGTCTTGACTGCAGCCGTTATGTCTAAGAAAATGGCAACTGGAGATTTCTTCCCACTTCAAGTCAACTACGAAGAAAAAATGTATGCAGCTGGGAAGTTTCCTGGTGGCTTTATGAAACGTGAAGGACGTCCTTCAACGGATGCGACTTTAACAGCACGTTTGATTGACCGTCCAATCCGTCCCATGTTTGCGGAAGGTTTCCGTAACGAAGTGCAAGTCATCAACACTGTGCTTTCTTATGACGAAAATGCTTCTGCACCAATGGCAGCTATGTTTGGTTCATCCTTGGCTCTTTCTATCTCAGATATTCCATTTGACGGTCCAATCGCTGGTGTCCAAGTGGGCTATGTGGATGGTCAAATCATCATTAACCCAAGCCAAGAACAAGCAGAGCAATCTCTCCTTGAATTGACAGTAGCTGGTACCAAGCACGCCATCAACATGGTAGAGTCTGGTGCCAAAGAATTGTCAGAAGAAATTATGTTGGAAGCTCTTCTGAAAGGGCACGAAGCAGTCAAAGAATTGATTGCCTTCCAAGAAGAAATCGTTGCTGCTGTCGGTAAGGAAAAAGCAGAAGTGGAATTGCTTCATGTAGATGCTGAATTGCAGGCTGAAATCATCGCAGCCTACAACAGTGACCTCCAAAAAGCTGTCCAAGTAGAAGAAAAATTGGCTCGTGAAGCTGCGACTCAAGCAGTTAAGGACCAAGTAACTGCTGTTTACGAAGAAAAATATGCAGACCATGAAGAATTTGACCGTATCATGCGTGATGTGACTGAAATCTTGGAACAAATGGAACACGCTGAAGTGCGCCGTTTGATCACAGAAGATAAGGTACGTCCTGATGGTCGTAAGGTTGATGAAATCCGTCCTTTGGATGCGGTTGTTGACTTCCTTCCTCGTGTACACGGTTCTGGTCTCTTCACTCGTGGACAAACTCAGGCTCTTTCAGTTTTGACCTTGGCCCCAATGGGTGAAACTCAAATCATTGATGGTTTGGATCCAGAGTACAAGAAACGCTTTATGCACCACTATAACTTCCCACAATACTCTGTAGGGGAAACAGGTCGTTACGGTGCGCCAGGTCGTCGTGAAATCGGTCACGGGGCTCTTGGTGAGCGTGCTCTTGCTCAAGTTTTGCCAAGCTTGGAAGAATTCCCATACGCTATCCGTCTAGTAGCAGAAGTCTTGGAATCAAATGGTTCTTCTTCTCAAGCTTCTATCTGTGCGGGAACGCTTGCCCTTATGGCTGGTGGTGTGCCAATCAAGGCGCCAGTAGCTGGTATTGCCATGGGTCTCATCTCAGATGGAAACAACTATACAGTATTGACCGATATCCAAGGTTTGGAAGACCACTTTGGAGATATGGACTTTAAGGTTGCAGGTACTCGTGACGGGATTACAGCCCTTCAAATGGATATCAAGATTCAAGGGATTACTGCAGAAATCTTGACTGAAGCTCTTGCCCAAGCCAAGAAAGCGCGTTTTGAAATCCTTGATGTGATTGAAGCAACCATTCCAGAAGTTCGTCCAGAATTGGCTCCAACTGCTCCGAAAATTGATACTATCAAGATCGATGTGGACAAGATCAAGATTGTCATCGGTAAGGGTGGAGAAACCATCGACAAGATTATCGCTGAAACAGGCGTTAAGATTGATATCGACGAAGAAGGAAATGTATCTATCTACTCTAGCGACCAAGATGCCATCAATCGTGCTAAAGAAATTATTGCTGGTTTGGTTCGTGAAGCCAAAGTGGATGAAGTTTACCGTGCTAAAGTCGTTCGTATCGAGAAATTTGGTGCCTTTGTTAACCTCTTTGATAAGACAGATGCCCTCGTTCACATTTCTGAAATGGCTTGGACTCGTACCAATAATGTCGAAGACTTGGTAGCAATCGGGGATGAAGTTGATGTTAAGGTTATCAAGATTGATGAAAAAGGACGTGTGGATGCTTCTATGAAAGCCCTTCTTCCTCGTCCTCCAAAACCTGAACGTGATGAAAAAGGTGAAAAGTCTGAGAGACCTCACCGCCCACGTCATCACAAGGACCACAAACCTAAGAAAGAATTTACAGAAACACCAAAAGATTCAGAATAAGAAAAGGAGAAATGTATGGGATGGTGGCGCGAAACCATTGATATCGTAAAAGAAAATGATCCAGCGGCCCGCACCACTTTGGAGGTTTTGCTGACTTATCCAGGTGTCAAGGCTTTGGCTGCCCACCGTCTTTCGCATTTTCTCTGGAAGCATGGCTTTAAACTCCTGGCTCGTATGCACAGTCAGTTCTGGCGCTTTTGGACTCAGATTGAGATTCATCCAGGTGCCCAGATCGATTCAGGTGTCTTTATCGACCACGGTTCTGGTCTGGTGATTGGGGAAACAGCGATTGTTGAAAAAGGCGTTCTTCTTTATCATGGAGTGACTCTTGGTGGGACTGGTAAGGATGTTGGCAAACGCCATCCTACCGTTCGCAAAGGAGCGCTTATATCCGCTCATGCCCAAGTCATTGGACCCGTTGAAATCGGTGAAAACGCCAAGGTCGGTGCAGCAGCAGTTGTTGTGGCAGACGTACCTAGTGATGTGACGGTTGTCGGTATTCCGGCTAAGATTGTCCGTGTTCATGGTAAGAAGGATGAGCCGGTCATTCACGAAGTCGAAGAAAAACGAGAGTACTACGTCAATAAGCTCGAGCAGGCTAAAGATGCCAGTCACAGATCGTCTGGGTTGTAGAGGATAGCTATATGATTCAAGCAAGAAACAAGTTAAGCCAAGAGGAGTTATCTGAGGCGAAAAAACTAATTAACTGTTGCCAAAACTATGACGGTACCTATCGTGATCCCTATCTTTCTAACATGCTTAATTTTGACCCAAACATGCCCGCCTTTTTCCTTTATTATGAAAAAAGCGAACTTGTTGGTTTATTAACTGTCTATGCAGATGATCAAGATGTAGAAGTGACGATACTGGTTCATCCAGATCATCGCCGTCAGGGAATTGCGCGTGCATTGTTTACTAGTTTTGAGAGAGAGACGGCTTCTTTTCCGATTCATTCAGTCACTTTTCAGACAGAGCGTGTTTTTCTAGAGCGCCATCTTGATTTTGTTAGCAACTGGGGATTAGTCGAGGATGAAGAGACAGAAACCTGGTTAGGTAAGGATAGAAGATCTTATCCGTTAGAAAAGCTTTCCAATCTTGAAGTTTTGTTAGCAGATCGTTCTTATCAGGATCAAATTAGTCAGTTAAAATTTCAGGCTTTCTCAGAGGAACATGAGTCTAGAGAGATTGTGGATAGATATGTCGCTGAAGCTTTGAAGGATCCAGAAAGTCGCCTATATCTTTTGTTAAAAGACGGTCAGGTTATTGGAACTTGCACGGTAGATTTATCAACTAATACGAATTACTTCTACGGTTTAGCAATATCTGAACCTGAACGTGGGAAAGGCTATGGAAGCTACTTAGCAAAATTCCTTGTCAACCAACTAATTGAGCAAAATGATAAGGAGTTCCAAATTGCAGTAGAGGATAGCAACGTAGGTGCCAAACGTTTGTATGAAAAAATTGGCTTTGTCAAACAGACTCAGGTGGTTTATCTGAATGAGAAAGGAGCAAGGGATTCCGAAGTGTAGAGATATTCGGACTGAAATTCAATTAAACTGTCAGTGTTCTAATGAACTGTTCTTGGATTTCAGCTTTCCTGATTATGATTTATGATTAAAATCTATGACACCATGTCTCGTGATTTGCGAGAATTTGTCCCGATTGAGGACGGTAAGGTCAAGATGTATGTTTGTGGGCCAACGGTGTACAACTATATCCACGTGGGGAATGCCCGTTCGACGGTAGCTTTTGATACCATTCGACGTTACTTTGAGTACCGTGGTTATGAGGTTGCCTATATTTCCAATTTTACGGATGTGGATGATAAGATTATCAACCGTGCCAAGGAAGAGGGCATCACGTCTCAGGAAGTTGCGGACAAGTACATCGCTGCCTTTCGTGAGGATGTGACAGCCTTGGGCGTCAAACCTGCGACCCGCCATCCGCGTGTGGTGGAGTTTATGGCTGACATCATCCGCTTTGTGGAAGATTTGATTGGAAAAGGCTTTGCCTACGAGAGTCAAGGAGATGTCTATTTCCGTGTGGAAAAATCTCACAACTATGCTAAGTTGGCCAATAAAACCTTGGAAGACTTGGAGCTGGGTGCTTCAGGTCGTACCGATGAAGAAACGGCTCGCAAGGAAAATCCTGTAGACTTTGCCCTATGGAAATCTGCCAAACCAGGCGAGATTTCTTGGGACAGTCCTTGGGGACCTGGTCGTCCGGGCTGGCATATCGAGTGTTCGGTTATGTCAACAGAGATTTTGGGCGATACTATTGATATTCACGGTGGTGGAGCTGACCTAGAGTTTCCTCACCACACCAATGAAATTGCCCAATCTGAAGCTAAAACAGGCAAGACTTTTGCTAACTACTGGATGCACAATGGCTTTGTCAATATCGATAATGTCAAGATGTCTAAATCTTTGGGCAACTTTATCACCGTACACGATGCCCTTAAAACTCTTAATGGGCAAGTGCTTCGTTTCTTCTTTGCGACTCAGCATTACCGCAAGCCTATCAACTTTACGGAAAAAGCAGTGCGTGATGCTGAGACCAATCTCAAGTATCTTAAAAATACTTACGAGAAACCGTTTACTGGAACTGTAGATGCTCAAGAGTTACAGGCCTTTAAAGATAAGTTTGTAGCAGCAATGGATGAGGATTTCAACTCTGCCAATGGCATCACAGTCGTCTTTGAAATGGCCAAGTGGATCAATTCCGGCAACTATGATGCAAGTGTCAAGCAAGCTCTTGCGGATATGTTGGAAGTTTTTGGAATTGTCTTTGTTGAGGAAGTTTTGGACGCTGAGATCGAATCCTTGATTCAAAAACGCCAAGAAGCGCGTGCCAATCGTGACTTTGCGACAGCGGACCAGATCCGTGACCACTTGGCTGCTCAAGGAATTAAGCTCCTTGACACCAAGGATGGAGTGAGGTGGACACGTGATTGATGTCAATCTCATTAACGGGATTGCGTTAGCTTTTGAGGGGGACGCGGTGTATTCTATGTATATTCGTCGTCACCTCATCCTCAAAGGCATGACCAAACCCAATAAACTCCACCAAGAAGCGACCAAGTATGTCTCAGCCAAAGCTCAGGCGCGCCTGATTTCCCTTATGTTAGAGGAGCAAGTCCTGACGGAAAAAGAAGAAGAAATCTATAAACGTGGTCGTAATACCAATAGTCACACTAAGGCTAAAAATGCTGATGTGGTGACTTACCGTATGTCCACAGGTTTTGAAGCTGTGATGGGCTATCTCCATATGACTGAAAATCTGGAACGTCTTGAGAGCTTGATTTCGTGGTGCATCCAAAAAGTGGAGGGTTAGGACATGATGGCAAAAGAACTACAAGACTGGTTTCCTGAAGCTCAGATTTCAGACCAGCCAGTAGAGAAAGAGGGTTACTTAACTCTTCCTTTAACTTCTCAGCAGTGGATTTTGCTGGAGGAAACTGGGCTCAGTGAGCGTGAAAAGCAGTTGATTTCCCTTTTGACCCAGCAGGAGCAAGCTCGTTCGCTCAATCCTTGGTATTCCTATCTGATTGAGGGGAAGGGGCAGGCACCGCAAGCTTTCAAAAAGATTCAGTTGGTTTATTGTCATCTTTCCTATTTCCAACAGGAAAATCTAGCTTCTTGGCTAGATATGATGCGGACTCTTTTTCCCAACTGTCAGACGGTGATTCAGGTCGGAACTCAGGATTATGTTTTCGTGCTTCAACAAGATAAGTACACCTCTGTACGTTCAATCTTATCTGATACTATTGAAGCGGTTGAGTATGACTTTGGACTGCGTCTATCTATCATGTTAGGACAGGTTTGGTCTCAGACGGGGCATCAAGCCCTATCAGACTTGATTAAAGCGGAGCGGGATTTATTTAAGACTTGGTGGCGTCAGGGTCATCAAGGTGTTCATACTTTTTCTCAGCTCTATCTTTGGAGTATGGGAGAAAGACTCGTGGACTTGAGAGTAATCAAGGAATGTCTACATCAGATGATTTTGGATCAAGATCAGATTCAGGAAATCATCCTCTCTCTTTGGGAAAATAGTGCTGTTCTCACTAAAACAGCCCAGAAACTCTATCTGCACCGCAATTCTCTCCAATACAAGATTGATAAGTGGGAAGAATTGACAGGGCTACAGTTGAAGGAGTTGACCGACCTAACTCTGTGTTATCAATTGATTTTAGGTTCTTTGTCAACTATAGTTGGTTTGTAAAGAAGTTAATATTTGGAGAAGAGGATTGCCATCTTCTCCATTTTTATGTGCAGAGTTATAGTGGATTGAGGCTGGGAAAGTACACTGTGACTGCTAAAACATGCCTAGAAGTTGCTTTGATTCCCCTAATCTATTTATGTAAATTTTATGTTATTTCACTATAGTTGTTTGATTTTTGTTTAGTATTAGAAGATTGAAAATCAATGAATAAATCTACCAGCAGATGACTCAAAACGTCCTTTTGAAGCTGTAGGTAAGGCAAAGTTGACGTAGTTTGAAGAGTTTTTCGCATAGTAGGAACATCCAATTTTGGTGTGTTTACTTATGGGGTTTTTCCTAGTGATACTTATATCTAGACACAAAACTATAGCTTGAGAGCTAGTCATTTTCAGATAAGATTTAACTCTTCCTAATACTGGGTTTTGTTTGCTTTTCAGAGTCCTTTTCTACTAGAAACTGGGATGTATCCTATTTATAGGAGTAATCGCTAGAAATATGGTAGAATCAAAAAAAGAATCAGCTGCTTTTTTATGTAAATTTCAACCTGTGAAGTCTAAAAATTTTTAACTTTCTCCTTTCTTTTCCGAATAAATAGATAGTAGCAGTGAATCTAGCAAACCTAGATTAAAAAATGTGCTATAATAGAAGGAGGAAAAGGATGATTCTAAGACATCCGGGCATCAGCCCAACCAACGATTTGGTTGCTAAGAAAATCTTTAGTAATCCAGAAATCACTTGTCAATTTATTCGCGATATGCTGGACTTGCCAGCAAAAAATGTGACGATTTTGGAGGGAAGTAATATTCATGTCTTGCCCTCCCTGCCTTACTCAGCGCAGGATTTTTATACCAGTATAGACGTCTTGGCGGAGTTGGATAATGGAACCCAAGTAATCATTGAAATTCAGGTACATCATCAGAATTTTTTCATCAATCGCCTGTGGGCTTACCTTTGCAGTCAGGTCAATCAAAACCTAGAAAAAATTCGCCAACGTGAAGGTGATACTCACCAGAGCTATAAACACATCGCACCAGTATACGCTATCGCAATTGTAGATAGCAATTATTTCTCAGATGACCTGGCTTTTCATAGCTTTAGCATGCGAGAGGACACTACAGGTGAGGTTTTAACCATCACCAATAACGGTCAAGAAAACCATCTGGTTAAGATGGCGTTCTTGGAATTAAAAAAATACAGAGAAACCAGCAAAGATAGCATTCGCAAACCGTGGTTGGAGTTTTTCGGTAACAAACCCTTTACCCAAGCACCCGAGCGAGCCATCAGCCAAGCAGACCAACTGCTGGACTACAAAAGCTGGTCCGAGGAGGACAGGAAAATGTTTAGCCAACTACGTATGCGTGAAGAACAAGCCTTGTTAGCGCAGGACTATGCCTTGGAACAAGCGGAGGAAAAGGGCTTAGAACGTGGTCTTGAACGTGGTCGGGCAGAGGGTTTAGAGCGTGGTCGAGCTGAGGGGATTGAACAAGGTATCGAAAAAGGTTTAGAACAAGGACTTGAACGTGGGAAAGTTGAAGGAAGTTTGTCTATGCTACTAAATCTGGTTCGTCAAGGTCTTCTGACACCTGAGATTGCCAGCCAGCAGTTGGGAATGACTGTCTCTGAGTTTGAAGAATTATTAAAAGACCATCATAAATAAGAACTAAAAAAATACAGAGAAACCAGCAAAGATAGCATTCGCAAGCCGTGGTTGGAGTTTTTCGGGAATAAACCCTTTACCCAGCACCCCGAGCGAGCCATCAGCCAGGCAGACCAACTGCTGGACTACAAGAGCTGGTCCGAGGAGGACAGGAGAATGTTTAGTGAACAACGCAGACGCGAAGAACAAGCCTTGTTAGCGCATGACTATGCCTTGGAACAAGCTGAGGAAAAAGGGTTGGAACGTGGTCGTGCAGAGGGTTTAGAACGTGGACGAGCTGAGGGAGTTGAACAGGGATTGGAGCGCGGGAAAGTTGAAGGAAGGGAAGAAGGAAAACTTTTTGCCTTTCTGGATATGGTTCGTCAAGGTCTTCTAACACCTGAGGTTGCGAGTGAGCAATCAGGCATGACCGTGGCTGAGTTTGAGGCACTATTGAAAGAGCATCATAAATAAGAACTAAAAAATACAGAGAAACCAGCAAGGATAGCGTTCGCAAGCCGTGGTTGGAGTTTTTTGGTAATAAGCCCTTTACCCAGCAACCCGAGCGAGCCATCAGCCAGGCAGATCAACTACTGGACTATAAGAGCTGGTCCGAGGAGGACAGGAAGATGTTTAGTCAACTACGTATGCGTGAAGAACAAGCCTTATTGGCCCAGGACTATGCCTTGGAACAAGCTGAAGAAAAGGGCTTGGAGCGTGGTCGTGCAGAGGGGATTGAACAAGGCATCGAAAAAGGTTTAGAACAAGGACTTGAACGTGGGAAAGTTGAAGGAAGTTTGTCCATGCTACTAAATCTAGTCCGTCAAGGTATTCTAACTTCCGAGATTGCCAGTAAGCAGTTGGGTATGACTGTCGCTGAATTTGAGTCACTATTGAAAGATCATCATAAATAAGATCTAATAAATACAGAGAAACCAGCAAAGACGAGGTTCGCAAGCCGTGGTTGGAATTTTTCGGGAATAAACCCTTTACCCAAGAATTCGAGCGAGCTATCAGCCAGGCAGACCAACTGCTGGACTACAAGAGCTGGTCCGAGGAGGACAGGAAGATGTTTAGTCAACTACGTATGCGAGAAGAACAAGCCTTGTTGGCACAGGACTATGCCTTGGAAACAGCTAGGGCGGAAGGTATCGAACAAGGATTTGAACGTGGGAAAGTTGAAGGAAGTTTGTCTATGCTACTAAATCTCGTTCGCCAAGGTCTTTTGCCTTCTGAAGTTGCCAGTCAACAGTTTGGCATGACCGTCGCTGAGTTTGAGGCGCTTTTGTAAGTTAGGGGATGTATCTAGCTTTTCTCTTAAAATCTTATCAGAGTGCTAGGAAACTTACATCATATTTCACGATTTTCAGCAGAATGGTTCTGCTGATTTTATATAGAAAAAATGGCGGATTTTATCTTTCTATAGATAAGGTCTGTTTTTTATTTATATTAAATTTAAAATATTATCCATAATAAGGTTGATAGATAAGGGTTTGTATATATATATAATTACGAGAAAATGCTGTTATATCGGCTTTTTTGCTACTTTTTTAATCTTATCTTCATCTAGGTTTATACTTGATTTCTTTCCGTAAAAGTATTACTATAAAGTTGACATATTATGTGTTACGGGTTTTTGTGTACTCTTTTGAGGAAAGTTGGCCTGTGATACAATGAAAGGATGCTATGCTCATGTTTGGAAAAAAACATAGTGACAATGGTGAAAAAATTTACCGTTACTCAATAAGGAAATATCATTTTGGAGCTGCTAGTGTTGCGGTGGCGGCTCTGATGTTCTTTGCGAATGGGGTGCAAGCGCAGGCCCCTGCAGTGTCTCCAGTAACAGCTAGTGATGTAGTTGCTGGACCTTCTGGAAATTCAGATGGGGATCCACAGGACTCAGATGAGGAGAGTCCTGAGAAAACGGCAGTAGTTGAACAGCCAGTTGAGCTCAAATCAGCAGGAGAATCTAGCGCTCCAGAAGCTAAAACTGAAGAAGGAAGTCAAGAAGAATCAGAAGCTGAAGTTAAAAGTCCTCAGGCTGAGACTAAGATAGATGAGAACGCAGAAGCTCCTCAAGTGGCGAAGGAAAAAGATCAGGAAGTATCAGCGCCAGTAGCTGACACAAGTGCAGCCAAATCGACACAAAGCACCCTAGAAGCTTTGTTGGCAAATCTGACCCTAGACTCCATGAAGGCTCTCCGCGCTGAAGTCGAAGAAGATCTCGCAAAGGCTAAGGCGGTCTTAGAGAATCCAAAAGCGATGCAAGCACAGGTTGATGAGCAAGTCAAACTCATGGAAGACCTGATTCGCCGGGTCAGGGAAGCTTTTTTGCTTCGTTTTTTTAAAACACAATAGATTGAGACTAGAACCGTACACACGCCACACCATACCACTATTACTAAAACATTGCTAGAAATGAATGTGTTTGTTACAATCGCTTTATCTAGTTCTTATTTTTGATATAATTTTTAGGCTTGAGTCACTTGATTTTGTTCAGTTGGCTTTTTTGCTGTCCTTTTTCATGTGATAAACCTTTCAAGCCGTTTTTAGTATAGTAGATTGAAACTAGAATAGTACACACGCCAAACAACTACTGCCAAAACATTGTTAGAGATTACTTTAACTTTCCTACTCAATTTGTTCACATCTTATTTCAATCTGCTATAAGAGTTACGATACCAGGAGGGAGAGCACTGATAGAGGGTATTTTGCTGTTTTCTTGAAGACTTCTTAATCAGTTTTTTTCTGAAATAGAATCTCAAAAACCACCTATAAAAATAAGTGATAATATGGCTAAAAAAGTTCGCATTTTGCTTTTCAAATTTGTAAAAATAGGATATAATAATACTGTCTCGAAATTTGTCTTTTGACAAGTGTCGGAATAAAAAGAAACATATCCTTTCTTAAATACCTAAAATATTTAAGGGGGGTATTTTTTAGTACCTCCAGAAAGGAAAAATGAGAGGTAATTCAATCATGAAAAAATCATATCGTGATGATAACGGGGAAAAGATTTTCCGTTACTCCATTCGAAAATATCACTTTGGTGCTGCCAGCGTTGCTGTTGCAGCCTTGATGTTTTTTGCGAATGGGGCTGTGGCGGCGAGAGAGACAATTACTCCAGCCACGGCAAGTGATGTCGTTACGGCAGGTTCTGATGGCAATGCAGATGGTGATTTAGGAAGCTCGGATGAGGGAGACTCGAACAAGGTTCTAACTGACCAGCCAGCTGAACTCAAAGCAGCTGATGAGGTGAAAACGCAAGAAGCTCCAGCTGAGGGAACCAATCAAGGGCAAGCAGGAGCTGAGTCTAACTCTGCTCAGTCCGAGACAAATTCAGCTAACCAAGAACCTTCTCAAGCAGGAGAAGTAAAAGAGCAGCCGACCGTCGCTGATACGACAGCAGCCAAATCGACTCAAGGGAATCTGCAAGCTTTGTTGGAAAAACTAACGCTTAGCTCAATGCAGGAACTCCATGCTGAAGTGGAAGCGCGCCTAGCAGCAGCTAAGGCAGTTTTGGAAGATCCAAAAGCGACGCAAGCGCAGGTTGATGAGCAAGCAAGACTGATGGCAGAGCTTACGAGCCGTGTTAATCAAGCCTTGACACCTAGCCTAGAAACTCCAACAATCTTGGAAAATGCGGGTCTAACATCTACAGGTCTCACATCTACTGGACTTGCTACTCCAGAGGGAGCTACGACTGCGCAAACAAGTGGAGGAAAAGGTCGTAGAAGAGCTTTGAGCGAGCCTACATCAGATGAAAACCAAGCCAATCCATCTGCTGGAGGGGACTCAACAGGTTCGGGAGCTGGCTCTCAAGCTACTTCACGAGAACTCCCAACCTACACCAACACAGAAGGTAAGAATGGCGTTTATGGATTAAAAGATGAATTAGAGTTCATCACTGAGCAACTCCGAGATAACGGAGCATCGGCAGATAAAATCCAAGCAGCCAAGGCAGCTGCTGATAAGTTCAATGAAGCCTTCTCTAAAGGCGACACCATCAGTCAATCAGATTTTGATGCGGCCTTAGCAGACCTGAAAAAATCACGTGAACTGATCGAAGGAGTCCTCTCTGAAAAAGAGGCTAATGCAGGAAAGGTAACAGGAACCGCAAATCCAGCAGAGTCTGCAACTCCAAGTGAAAACAATGTAACCATTCAACCGCGTACCAACGCTACAGGATGGTCAGGTTTCCGCTCTATGCCAGCAGGTACTGTACGAACACGTAATGCACGTGCGGCTCGTTCAATTGAGGAACGTGCAGGGGAGGGTCGTGTAGGGCCAGGAAGTTACTTTATTGATAAGTATACGAGTTACTTTGATAAAGGTGATGACTCAACATCTCCTTACGATAAGTACACTTATGTTTACTATAATGTTAAGAGACAAACTTCTGCAGGTAAAGATGACCCTGTGGTAGATATCTTGAAGTATTTGAATGAAAAAGTCACCAAAGTAAAGGCGACCCCAGCTAGAGGTGTTAAAAAAGGAATTGACTGGGAAATCACAGTTAATCCTAATCATCAAAATCTCCAAAATATGAGTTTCTTCTTTACCCTTCCTAAAGGGCAAACTTTGGTTAGAAATAGCTTTACCATTACTAGGGAAACGGCTACTGAGAGGCATTCGTTTTCATCTTCTGGAAACGGAAATGATGATGAGATAACTGCCAGCTTAAAAGCTGCAGGTCTGACGGATGTAAGGAAAGGAACCACGGAACGAACAACTGCTCCAGCGCCAACTAAATTCAAGGGTTCTGTTTATGACTATGAAGTATCAACCCTTTCTGGTTTGGCTAAACAAGGTGTTTTTTTTCAGAGGAACCATGAATCCTCAGATGAAGTAAAACTTGGAGACAAGAAGTTTGACCAAATTGAGAAAGATACGCAGACGGTCTATTATGGTCAACTAGGAGTTATAGAAAATGGCGTTTACTCTGCAGACCCAAGTGCTGCTTATAGAATTACCTTTAGAACGGAAGGTAGCGATAAGATAACCAACTTAAGCTATCTGTCTGGTCTCAAGGGGGTGGATGTAAACAGTGGAGGTAACCCACGTAGACTATTAGTCCAACAATGGTATGCTCGCACACCAGGCGAAGTAGATTCTACGGATAAGTTTAAATTTGACTTGACAGGGAATCACTATTACCCTGTTAATCAAAATACAGTCAACTCCAAGTTTTTACCAGAATACAATGCTTATCAAGTGACTAAGAATGGTATCATCTATAAAAATAGATATGATGAGTCTAACGAACCCTATAACCCACAAATTGACGGGGTAATCTCTGCAGAAAGTCGTGCCGGACAGACCATTGACGGGTACAAAAATTTTGACATTACTTCATATGGAGATTATTTCAATGAAAATGGTGTTAAGTTAGAAAAAGAGCGAGAAGGGAAAGCTGAAGCTACTAGACAAGGTCAAACGTGGCACTTGTACAGAGTTGGTGAAAATACGGAAATAAGTAAGGAAGACTTGACCCGAGATGCTATTTTGACTCCGGGTGTTCATGCCTATAAGTATGTCAGAACCTTTACCGATGGTTCTAGTGACTCTGACGTTTTCTACTTTGTGACCAAGCCGAAGACTCCAACCTTAGATACAGACTTGAGCAAGCTAGGGACGGTCAACCCTGTCACAATCAAGGCTAGTGGTGGAGCAGGCAACTCTAAAATGGTTCTCTATCGAAAACTATCTAATGGCAACTTGGAAGAGGTGACGAGTGCGACTGCAAATGCATCAGGAGTTGCAACCTTTACAAATGTAACCCTACCAGCCTTGGGGACCTATCTTGTTAAGACAGTTGTGGATGGACACTGGTTAGATGAACGCAATAATGGCGAAAAACATGATACTGTAGAATCAGACCCATCAAATGAGAGAGATACTCTTAAATTTGAAATGGGGATCAGCACAGAAAACATACCGGGTACACAGAAACCCAACCTAAAAGATGAGAAGGTTATCCCGTATCCAGCTAATGACATTGTTACAAACAACAGTGTTAAGTTTATTGCTAGAAGTTCTAAGAATATTAAGAAATTAGTTGTTACAGGTGCAGAAAATATCGTAGCCGCAAACGAATGGCGTACGGAGGGACTAAATAGCCAAGAAGCGACTATTAGAATAGAGAAACCAAATGGTTTTGATGGCAATAAACGTGGAGTTTATGAGTTGACTGTAACTGCAACTGCAGAAGACAACTCAATCTCTACCTATAAAACCCATCTCTTTATTCCGCCGACAGCAGGAAGTTTTGAGACGACGAGTGATGACTTACGTGAAAAATCCAATAGCAAACCACAAGTGACGGCAACAGGATTCTTAACCAACCCAGCAACTTTGCCAGGTTACGAGTGGAAAGCTTACTTGGTAAAAGGAGGTCAAAACAACCCTAACTCTTATGTTCGGGAAGCTCAAAATTATACGGTAGTAGCCGCTACCAATATTCAAGCTAACGGGAAAGCGATCTTTAAAGAGGGTGACTATAGACAGGAAACTATCGGAACAGATAATTTGAGACTGGTAACAGCCTTGGTAAAAAGCGGAACTGATCAGGTATTTGAAAATCTCAACTCTAGTCTGAGTGAGAGCACGATCAAGGCAACCGCTCCTCGAACGGACTATGTCCAAAAACCAGGACGCTTAACCTTTATCCAAGGGGAAACACCTACATGGGGAGATCCTAAGACCTACTTCACCTATGGAGATGGCTCTGCTATCGGGGCAGATAGAACTTTCCTATGGAAAGAGTATCCTCAGACTTTTAATACTACTGCACCGAAAAATCCTGATTTAACAGTAGGTACTGGAAAAACTGTGGATGTTTTAGCATCTTATCCTGGACGAGGTACTGTAACACTGCAGGTGACCTATGATGTAGTCGCACCTGTAACCCCTAAGAACAGCATGTATACGGTCAAAGGGAAAGACTTTGTCAAGCCAAACACCACGACTGCGGCAGTAGCATCAGACTTCTATAACAATACCGATGGTAAGACCATCGCGTGGAAAGTTGACTCAGAGCCAAATAAAAATGCAGCTTCAGGTCAAACGCATACAGCAACAGCGGTTGTGACCTATCCAGGGGTGGATAGAAACGGTCAGCCTATTACTAGAGAAGTCACTACAAACTATACAACAGTGAATACAGTCCTAGTAAAGAATGTCTTCACTGCTAATCAAGATGGCAAGTTGACAACAGGAAACGACTCTGAGGCTTCAAGCTATACACGAGCAGAAACGGGTCAAAAAACGCATATCCAACGTGAAGAGTTTGTTCCTACAAGTCGAACAACTGCGACAGCTCCATCAACTGCCAAGGCTGGAAGTCTCAATAAAGAGATTAAAGTCACTTACGATAATGGTCAGACCCAAAACCTAGGGCTTGTTACCAGTGTGACACCAAGCGCTCCGACTATTACAAGTGATTTGCACGACAAAGCAGGATTGACAAACCAAACAATCACAGTGTCCAACGTCCCAGAAGACGGCACGGTAGAAGTCAAGCTAACGGCTAATGGCACAACGATTCCAAATACCACTGTGAGACGTGTTGGAAGCCTAGCAGAAGTTACGGTTAGAGGAGAATTGCCAGCTGGAACCATCAAGGCAAGCACAAAAGTAACAAATAACACTTATTCCTACACAGAAGGAAGAGCTAAAGATATAGCCTTAACCTCTCCTGAAAGTAGCGCTCAAGCTGCAACCTATAAACTGGCTACCAAGAAGCTCTATACTGTCAAAGATGATGCGGCGAACTTTACAGCTTCAGATTATGTTTATTGGGATAAAAATGGCACAAAAACGGCTCTACCGCAAGGAACAACCGTAACATGGGTTCGTTCAGTTGCGACAACGACAGCCGGCGAACAAAATTATCAAGTAACCGTCCGTGTTCCTAACCAGGCAGATACGACCTTGACAGTTCCAGTTAAAGTTTATGACAAGGTGACTCTCAAGGCATCAACACATACCAATGCCAAGGGGAAATTAGCAAATGGAGACAATGCAGCAAACTATGTAACTGGAGTAACTCCGGGAGTGACAGTTGCATGGCAAGGAGGCCGAGTGCCAGATGTCAGTCAAGCAAATCCAAATCTAAAAGGCAATATTGAAGTTTCTTATGCTACAGATGACGCTGCAAATCCGATTAAACGGAACTTGCAAGTGAGTCTACCGACTTATAGCGCAACTCAGACAATCTTTACAAAAGAAACGACGGTAGGGACCACGTTTAATAATTCTAGTACTTATGACAATTTTACCCATGATTATCCAGTCCCAGGCAATAGGGTAGTTAAAGCTTTCTGGGAATCAGCAAGTAATTACCATAATGCATCTAGAAATGGCGCTGCTACGACTTTAGGAAAAGTAGTGGATAAGATTCATGTTTATTTCCCAAATGCAGATGGAGTGCAGGACTATAACGACGATCGAGTACAAGAACTAGCTGTTACCTTTATTGTGAAACCTAAGACTCCGTCTATAGATGAAGCATCGGTTAGCGGAAAAGCAGAAAAGAACAATCAAACCGTAACGATTAACAATGTGACACCAGGAACAACTGTTGAGCTCTACAACGGCGATACGAAAATTGGTTCTGTAGATGTACCAAAAACTGGAAATGAAACGGATACATCGACGAAGACGGCTAACATAACAGTAAACGGAGTGTTGCCATACACGACAAATCTTCGCGTTAAAACCATTTACCAACCAACTAATCCTGACCAAAACGTAGCTTCTGACTTTAGTGCTAGTGTGACAAGCACGACCCAAGCACCACAGGCACCTACAGTGTCTCAAAGTCCAGAAGACTTGGTTGTTAAATCAGAAGTGGGACAAGATGGCGCTACGAAAGCGACTTTGACCTATGTCAATGCTAATGGTGATACCAGAACAGTAGGCTTTACGAAAAATGGAGGTTACTGGGATAAGGATAATGCCAACGCCGACACTACAGTGTCCATTATAAATGGTACAAACGGAAGAGGAGAAATCCAAATCCAACCAGATACAGCCAGAGCAGGATCAACTGTAACAGTTGTACAGAAGACAGATAAATCGGCTATTAGTGCCCCGGGAACTACCAGGGCTTTGGGACGCTTAAATGGCTTGACAAATACAGCTCAAGCTGATGGTTCTGTGGAGATTCGTATTCCAGAAACTGCAACTCGTATGACTTTGACCTATACACCACAGGGTCAAACAGCACCTAAGACATTGGAATATACTAAAACGGGAACAACCTGGACGTCACATAATGGAATAGATACCTATTCACTTGATCGTAAGATTATTATTCCGAAAGCTAATGTGGTGGATGGTTCAACAGTTTCGGTCATCGCATCAAATAACGATAGAACAACTACTACAGTAGAAAGTAAAGCCAAGTTTGAACAACCGAGCGCAACGACTAGTGCTACACGTCAAAATGGTGATGTAGAAGTTACCTTACCGACAGATGCAGACAATGTGACCCTAACTTATAAGAATAGACAAAACACCAATATCACAGTAACACTGGCTAAACAAGGAAATACTTGGAGTCCTTCAACAAACTTACCAGATGGTATCAGCCTAGCAAATGGTAAGGTTACGCTTGACTATACGAAGGTAAATAGGGATACAAATATCACAACAGCCTCTACTAGAGGACAAGGTGATGTCAAGTCACAAGCAAATAATGGGAATCATTCTATCCCAAAACACACAGCTCCAACAACCCAAAACGTTGTTATCGCTGCAGGTGCGACGCCTACAAATGAGCAATTAGCTACAGGTGTAACAGTCGCAACCAAACAATCCGTTGTAGCAAAAGAGACACAAACTGCTATTGCTGCAGGAACGACTAAAGTTGTTGCAACTACCTTGACTTACCAAGATGGGTCAACAGAAGATGTAGATATAACGGTTAAATCAAGACCAAATACTCCAACAGTAACTAAGAGTCGAGAAAATCTTGTTGATGAAGCTTTGGAATCTACAGCGCGTAGCATTTCAGGGACAGCAACTCCAAGGGCAACTGTAACAATCACCTTGCAAGATGGAACACACCGTACTGCGCAAGCGGATGAAAACGGTGCATGGAGTTATACTCTAGCAGATAGAGAAGTGTTATCTTATACACCTAATGGTTTTAATAACAATAGAACAGATACTCTAGGGGTTAATGCAACTCGTGTTAAAGTTTCGCAAACGGTAGACAATATTTCTTCTGCTGAAAAAGAGATAGATGTTTATCTAGGAAATGCCAATGTGGTAGGAGCGGTAGCGGCTGGTCGTGATATTGATTTGAGCATTCCACACGATGCGTACACAGTAGCAGTAAAAGTGGCAGGTAGAGGAAGTGATATCGGAATTACTCGAGATGCTACAGGAAACTGGAGAATTGTGGATGCTAGAGATCGTGATGCTATAGAGATTGTTCAAGGTAGTGCGAATCAGGATCCGAGTCGCATAAATCTAACACTTAGGTTGAAAAACACCGATCCAGCAAGTACACCTAGCTTTAGGCTTCAAAAAGGTGATAACAAGATAGAGACACGTGTTCATGTACCGATAGGTGATAATATTTGGGGTAGACCTGCTAGCGGATGGGTTGGAAGCTCGGTAACCAATACACTTCCAACAGTAGAATGGCAGTCTGGAAAAGAGGTTCAGGAAGGTCAAACCATTCCATCGCCAACGGTCGATGAGTTGAAAGATTACTTTGCGGGTCATGACGTTGAGGATGATGCAGGCAAGACAGTAGGATACGGAGCTTCTTCACGAGGGAAATTACGTGTTCGTGTATTCACTGGTCGAGATACTGCTCGCAATATCGAGGGAACTTCTGTCGGTGCTCAAGCAAATGGTCGAATCGCTCCAGGTACCTATACTCTTGTCTTATCAACAATAGATGCAGCAGGAGAAGAGTCTACTACACTAGAAAAAAATGTTGTGATTAAAAGTCATGCGGACTATTATCGTGACACTGTTAAGTACCCAACAGATGCTGAAAAAGTAACCTATAATGATACAGCAATCACGAATGGTAATTTTACAACAGCAGCTAAAACAAGCTTTAAAGATAAGATCCAAGAGCTAAATCGTACGGTACTTCCAGCTACAACAACCTATACAGCTGGTAATACAGATGATAAGACCAAGGTAGCTGTGCTTGGCTTCCCAGATGGATCTACTATTGATATTTCGCATGCGGTTGTAGCCAAACCAGAAGCTCCGACAATTACTCTTACACACGATGATAAGGTATCGGATGCGGATAGAACAATTTCTGGTACAGCGCTTCAGAATGCGACAAAAGTTACGATTAACTTCCAAGATGGACGAGGTGAACAAGGACATGCAGATGTTACACCTCGTAATGGTAAATGGACTTATACTCTTCCACCAGGACGTTACCTCCGTCAAACAGAACAATCAACTCTACCAGGTTCTTCAACTGTACCATTATCTGTAACACAAACAGTATTTGATGCAGTTAGTGACGCTAAGAAAGTATATGTTGCAAAAGACCGTAACTTTGCAGGAAAAGCAATAGTAGGTAAAGCAGGAGATCAAGAACTTACTAATCTGAAGAATGATCCTAGATTAGGAATTAAGTACACAGAAAGAAATGTTCCAAAAGATTTTCCAAGCGACTTTTCTGCAAGTTGGAAGGAAACACCAAATATCACAGAAGTCGGAACTAGAACCTATATTGCCAAAGTATTTGAAGCAAATAAAGCAGATGCGGTTGCTCAAGAAATTGAAGTAGAAGTAACTGTAAAAGCAGCTACACCAGACCAAGTGGTGGCAAGCCACAAGCAAAATGGAGATGCAGTCTTAACACCGCCAACAAATGCGGACAAAGTAACCATCACGTATACGGACAAAGTTGGAGCACAACAGACGGTCAAACTATCAAAAGAAGGCCAAAACTGGAGTGTAACAGAAGGAGAAGCAGGTTTACTACAGGATGGCAAAGTGGTACTAGGATACAAAGACATCGACAGAAGTCAAGCTATCCAAGCAAGTGCCACAGCAGGAAGCGACAAGTACCTAAGTGACGCTTCAAGCACCCAATACACAGTACCAGAACACAGTGTGACAATCACTCCAATCACAAGAGCACAAAGCGAAGCTCTATCAGCAACAGCCATCAAAGATGCGGTTACTGTAGACAACAAAGCAAGTGTAGTGAAAAAAGGAGCCTTACCAGAAAGTATCGGTAAGAACAAGATTGCAGCGACGGTAACCTATGATGATCAAAGTACAGAAGATGTAGAAATTCCGTACACAATCAAACCAGACGCACCAAGTGTTCAAACAAGTATAGGAAAAGCAGGAGCAACTAGTGTAACTGTAAACGGAGTCACTCCAGGAACAACCGTAGTCTTGTATGATGTAAGCAATCCAACAAATCCAAGAGAATTAGGACGCAAAGACATCACAGGAACAACGGGAGACGCCAAAGAAAATGGAGTAGACGTAACAGTCACAACTCTAACAAAAGATCAAAAAATCGCAGCGAAAGTGATCTACAAACCAACATCACAAGACGAGCGAACAGAATCAGACTTAGGAGAAAGCCTAACAGTTAGAGAAGGACTAGCCGTAAATAGCATCCATGCGATTAAGGGTGAGGCTTACACAGGCGAAGCTAAAGGACGTATTCGTTACAACGACAATACAGACGAAGCGCTTAGAACAAATCTACCAGACAACGCAACAGTAGAATGGAAAGATAACCAAGCACCAGACTACAACGCGGTTGGAACAAGAAACTACACAGCGGTAGTGACAATACCAGGACAAGGAAGTACAGAAGTAGAAGTACCTGTCCATGTATATCCAACTGCTAGCTTGAAGAAATCAAGCTACACGAACAAGTTGGGTAGCTTGTCAAACGGCACAGAAGCTTCTAACTATGTTTCATTTGAAGGTACAGACAGTAAGCCAAATAACGTAACAGTTCGTTGGAAAGATGGTACCCCAGATGTATCTAGCGTGTCTGCAGACCGTAAGGCTAAGATAGAAGTTGTCTACCCAGGAAATGGCTCTGCGACGGATACAGTTGTGAGAGAATTGGAAGTATCCCTTCCAACCTACCACTCGGTAGCTAAGGCTACAGAGTACACTCTAACAGTAGGAGAAAACTTCGACACAAACGCGAAGAACTATGTGACAACAAGTCCAACAGCGCCACAAGGTATAGAATACGCATGGAAGACAGATGGCACAGCCAACCAAGAATACGGTTCAGATACATGGGGCGGAGTAAATGGCGACTGGATTGGTAAGAAGACCAACAAGGTTAAGGTTTACTATCCAAACGCAGATGGAGGCAATGAGAAATCAGAAGCTCTAGCAGAAGAGACACAAGAAATCACCTTCATCAAAAAACCAGCCAAACCAAGCATTACAACCGACTTGGAATGGAAATCAGGCACAAGATCAGTAGTAGAAGTAGGCAATGTCACAAGCGGCACACGAGTAGTCTTGTATGATGAGCAAGGAAACGAGCTAGGACATACAGACGTACCAAAAGGCACAGACTATGCGACAGCAACGACTACAACCATTACACCGACAAAAGACTTACCAAAAGGAAAAGTCTACGTCAAAACAATCTACATGCCAGATAACCAAGCAGAGAAAGTAGAATCTGACAAATCAGATGATGTGACAGCTAAGTTAAACGAGCTAAGTGCAAAAGGAAGCATCCAAACACTAGCAGGCTCAGGCAACATAGCAGGCACAGACACTTTAGATGCGCAAACCTTGGGCAAACTCTTACGTCAAGGCAATGCAGGAGTAGACTTTACGGGAGCAACGGCTCAGTGGAAAGACAAAACAGCATTAGAAAAAGGCGTTGCAGGAACACGAGTAGAAACCTTACTAGTTAAACTAAAAGGTCAGACAGAAAACCAAGAAGTACAAGTAACGGTGACAACTCTAGCCCAACCAAGTGCAAAAGCAGTCTTGAAAGCAAAAGATGCCAACATCACAAATGACAATCTATCACACTACGTAACAGCAGAAGGCAATGGCACACTAAGTTGGGAAAATGATCCAGCAGAAGTCAAAGTAGGACAAAGCTTACCACGTATCAAAGTAACGTATCCACAAAATGGAGTAGCATTGACAGACATAACAGATCAATACATCACTCCAAGTGTATACAGCTTAGAAGCAAAAGCAGATGCGAAAACGACTGTAACGGTAGGAGACACCTTCAATCCACAGGCAAGTGACTATGTCGTACCAGTAGCAAACACAAGTGCGTTACCAAATGGAACAACCTACACATGGAAAGATGGCAATGCACCGACATCAGCTACAGTAGGAAAATCAACTTACACAGTAGTGACAAGGTTTGGAACAGGTACAGACGTACCAGCAGACCTTCAAGGTCAGAGTGTAGAAACTACAGTAGAGATTACAGTTCTATCACAAAAACCATCGCAACCAGCTTTAGCCCAAGACCGAACAAGTTTAGAGATTACAGCAGTAGTAGGTAAAGAGGACGCAACAAAAGCAGAAATTCGCTTTACAGACGCAGCAGATCAAGAACGCACAGTAAGCTTCACAAAAGGAGCCAACGGACAATGGGATAAAGATGACGCCAATGCACAATCAACCGTTCAAATCACAAACAACGTAGATGGAACAGCGACAGTGCACATGACAAGTGGAACAGCCAAAGTAGGAACAACCGTATACGCTAAACAGAAGAAAGACAACTCAGAGTTTAGTGAAGAGGGAAGTCTTGTAGCTAAAGACCGCTTAAACGGCGTAAATGCGACAACAAAAGATGATGGATCAGTAGACGTAACAGTTCCACAAGAAGCCGACAAAGCAACAGTAACCTACACGCCAGAAGGAGAAACATCACCTAAGACGGTAGAGATTACAAAACAAGCAGACGGCAACTGGGCACTACCACAAGACTCAGGACTAGAACTTCACAAAGACGATGCGACAGGTCAAGTAACCGTAACCGTACCAGCAGACAAAGTCAAAGACGGAACAAAAGTTACAGGAGATGCCGAAAGCGCAACGAAACTAAGTGAAGAAAAAGAAGCGACTGCAAAAGCACCGCAACCAAATGAGTTTAGTGAACATGTACGCGACAACGGAGACGTAGAACTTACCATTCCACAAAATGCGGACAGCGCAACCATCAACTATCCAGTAAGCGATACAGAAATTAAGACAGTAACGCTTACAAAAGGAGCAGACGGCAACTGGACAGCGCCACAAGACTCAGGTATCACGATTACAAATCCACAAGACAATAGCGCAAGCAAAGTAACTGTACCAAGCGATAAGATTTCAGGCAACCGTACGATTACAGCGACGGCCAAGGCAGGAACAGGAATAGGAGAAAGTACACAACGCGACTTCACTACAACTGTACCAGAGCATCAAAAACCAACTGTAGCAGAAATCACAGTGGGGGCAGGAGCAACGCCAACAGCAGAGCAAATCAATGCGGCAATAACAGCTACTAAGAAACAAAATGCAGTAGCCAAAGGAAACTTAACACCAGTAGATGCAGGAACAAGCGCGACAGTCAAAGCAGTAGTAACTTATGCGGATGGATCAACAGAAGAAGTAGATGTAACGGTTAACTCTAAGACAGCTACACCAGACCAAGTGGTGGCAAGCCACAAGCAAAATGGAGATGCAGTCTTAACACCGCCAACAAATGCGGACAAAGTAACCATCACGTATACGGACAAAGTTGGAGCACAACAGACGGTCAAACTATCAAAAGAAGGCCAAAACTGGAGTGTAACAGAAGGAGAAGCAGGTTTACTACAGGATGGCAAAGTGGTACTAGGATACAAAGACATCGACAGAAGTCAAGCTATCCAAGCAAGTGCCACAGCAGGAAGCGACAAGTACCTAAGTGACGCTTCAAGCACCCAATACACAGTACCAGAACACAGTGTGACCACAAATACACTAGTCAAACCATACAAACAAAATGTTACAGATAATGATTTGTTAGACGCTGTAAATGCTGAACACAAACAGACTGTTAATCTGAAAGATGGAACAAGTTATCCTACAACAGATGGTTTCCATGATATTGAACTTACAGTGACATATGAAGATGGTAGTACAGAAAATGTCCCAGCCAAATACAAAGTCACAGATGCTTCTAAAGGGACTATCGACAAAGCGGCTGAGACTAAGAAAGCTGAGATTGATAAGCGTACCGACTTGACGAAAGAAGAGAAGGACAAAGCGAAATCTGATGTTGAAACAGCAGCAGAAAAAGC
>NZ_CAMPPZ010000006.1:0-166727 GCF_946902925.1 Streptococcus sp. Marseille-Q6488
TAAGAAAGCTATTGACGACGCGACAACTAACGATAAGGTAGATGAAGCGAAGAATAATGGCAATACAGCTATCGATAACATCAACCCAACTGGCGATAAGAAATCTGACGCTAAGAAAGAAATCGACCAAGCAGCTAAGGCTAAGAAAGAAGAGATTGATAAGCGTACCGACTTGACGAAAGAAGAGAAGGACAAAGCGAAATCTGATGTTGATACAGCAGCAAAAGACGCTAAGAAAGCTATTGACGACGCGACAACTAACGATAAGGTAGATGAAGCGAAGAATAATGGCAATACAGCTATCGATAACATCAACCCAACTGGCGATAAGAAATCTGACGCTAAGAAAGAAATCGACAAAGCGGCTGAAGCTAAGAAAGCTGAGATTGATAAGCGTACCGACTTGACGAAAGAAGAGAAGGACAAAGCGAAATCTGATGTTGATACAGCAGCAAAAGACGCTAAGAAAGCTATTGACGACGCTCCAACTAACGATAAGGTAGATGAAGCGAAGAATAATGGCAATACAGCTATCGATAACATCAATCCAACTGGCGATAAGAAATCTGAAGCTAAGAAGGAAATCGACAAAGCGGCTGAGACTAAGAAAGCTGAGATTGATAAGCGTACCGACTTGACGAAAGAAGAGAAGGACAAAGCGAAATCTGATGTTGATACAGCAGCAAAAGACGCTAAGAAAGCTATTGACGACGCTCCAACTAACGATAAGGTAGATGAAGCGAAGAATAATGGCAATACAGCTATCGATAACATCAACCCAACTGGCGATAAGAAATCTGAAGCTAAGAAGGAAATCGACAAAGCAGCTGAGACTAAGAAAGCTGAGATTGATAAGCGTACCGACTTGACGAAAGAAGAGAAGGACAAAGCGAAAACTGATGTTGATACAGCAGCAAAAGACGCTAAGAAAGCTATTGACGACGCGACAACTAACGATAAGGTAGAAGAAGCGAAGAATAATGGCAATACAGCTATCGATAACATCAACCCAACTGGCGATAAGAAATCTGAAGCTAAGAAGGAAATCGACAAAGCGGCTGAGACTAAGAAATCTGAGATTGATAAGCGTACCGACTTGACGAAAGAAGAGAAGGACAAAGCGAAATCTGATGTTGATACAGCAGCAAAAGACGCTAAGAAAGCTATTGACGACGCTCCAACTAACGATAAGGTAGATGAAGCGAAGAATAATGGCAATACAGCTATCGATAACATCAACCCAACTGGCGATAAGAAATCTGAAGCTAAGAAGGAAATCGACAAAGCAGCTGAGACTAAGAAAGCTGAGATTGATAAGCGTACCGACTTGACGAAAGAAGAGAAGGACAAAGCGAAAACTGATGTTGATACAGCAGCAAAAGACGCTAAGAAAGCTATTGACGACGCGACAACTAACGATAAGGTAGAAGAAGCGAAGAATAATGGCACTACCGCTATCAATAACATCAATCCAACTGGTGATAAGAAAGCAGCAGCTAAGAAAGAAATCGACCAAGCAGCTAAGGCTAAGAAAGCTGAGATTGATAAGCGTACCGACTTGACGAAAGAAGAGAAGGACAAAGCGAAAACTGATGTTGATACAGCAGTAACTGTCGCTAAGAAAGCTATTGACGACGCGACAACTAACGATAAGGTAGATGAAGCGAAGAATAATGGCAAACAAGCTATCGATAACATCAATCCTCAGCCTGCTCCTCGTCCAAATCCAACTCCACGTCCTGACGACAGTGCTAACACCAACAGCGGTACTAATGCCGATAACGGTGCTAACACTAATAACGGCGGTACTACCACCCCTGCTGATAGCAATAGCAATAATGCGACGCCAGATAACAGTGGCAACACTCCAGCCCCTGGTGTGACGACAGACGATAGTAGCAACACCACCCCTGCTACTCCATCATCTACTGTTGGACAGGCTCAAGCAAGTACTCCAGCTCAAGAAACACCAGTTTCTACATCTACTTCAAACAATTCAGGCAATACGGTGACTCCTAGTGAGACTCGTTCTGTTGACAAGTCTGAACTTGCTCGATTGGTTGAAGAACTGGAAACTCGTTTGAAAGACTTGGATGGTATTGATCAATCTGTCATTGACGCTGCGAAGGTCATTCTCGGAGAGGGTCAAGAAGCCCTTAGAAATGCTGACTTGACAGAGGCAGGCTTGAGAGAGGTTACTGCTAAGGTCAAAGAAGCACTCGAATCCTTGAAAGGCAAGCAAGCAACTAAGGATGAAGAAGAAAGGAAAGAAACAAGGAAAGAGCAAGGTCATCTTCCATATGGTACGATGATTGGTAGCCTTCTCGCTCTTCTTGGTCTCCTTCTCTTCCTCATCGCGCGTCGTAAGAAAGAGTCAGAACTCAAGAAATTGACCAAGGAATTAACTAAGGTTCTGCAAGAAAACGACCTTACAAATGTAGATGCGAAAGTCCTCGACCAAGCACGAGAAGCTCTCGCTCAAGCAGTTGCCTTCCTAGCCAATGAGAAAGAGTCTGACCACACAGAAGATGAGTTGATTGAGAAACTCAAAGCTATTCTTGCTCAGTTAAGATAAGTCAAGCTTAGACGAGTCGGAAACCAGCTAGAATAGTACTTGAAAGAGCAACGGTGAAAGCCGTTGCTCTTTTTGATTCTTTTTTTGTATTTCATAAACATTTCATATTTGGGTTTTATAATAGTCTTACAAATATGGAGGTGACAAATGAATCCAATCCAAAGAGCTTGGGCTTATGTCAACAGAAAACGACTGAGAAGTTTTATTTTATTTCTGATTTTATTGGTCCTATTGGCTGGAATTTCAGCCTGTTTGACTCTGATGAAGTCCAACAAAACAGTGGAAACCAATCTTTACAAATCACTTAACACATCTTTTTCTATTAAGAAGATAGAAAATGGTCAGACTTTCAAGTTGTCAGACCTAGCATCTGTAAGCAAGATTAAGGGACTGGAAAATGTTTCTCCTGAACTGGAGACGGTCGCAAAACTAAAAGACAAGGAAGCAGTGAGTGGCGAGCAGAGCGTTGAACGTGATGATTTGTCAGCTGCGGACAAGAACTTGGTTAGCTTAACAGCTCTGGAGGATTCATCCAAGGATGTGACCTTTACCAGTTCGGCTTTCAATCTAAAAGAAGGGAGACATCTTCAAAAAAGGGATTCCAAGAAAATTCTCATCCACGAAGAGTTGGCTAAGAAGAATGGTCTTTCGCTTCATGATAAGATTGCCTTAGATGCTGGTCAGTCCGAAGCTGGTAAAGGACAAACAGTAGAGTTTGAGATTGTCGGCATCTTTTCTGGTAAGAAACAAGAAAAATTCACAGGCTTGTCTTCTGACTTCAGTGAAAATCAAGTCTTTACAGACTATGACAGTAGCCAAACTCTTTTGGGAAATAGTGAACCGCAAGTCAGTGCAGCGCGCTTCTATGTAGAAAATCCTAAGGAAATGGACGGACTCATGGAGCAGGTAGAAAACTTGGCCTTGGAAAATCAAGGCTATCAAGTCGAAAAGGAAAACAAGGCTTTTGAACAAATCAAAGACTCAGTTGCAACCTTCCAAACCTTTCTGACCATCTTCCTTTATGGAATGTTGATAGCAGGAGCCGGAGCCTTAATTCTTGTTTTGTCTCTCTGGTTGAGAGAAAGGGTCTACGAAGTGGGAATTTTACTGGCACTTGGAAAAGGCAAGAGCTCGATCTTCCTACAGTTCTGTTTGGAGGTAGTTTTGGTATCTCTCGGTGCCTTGCTTCCAGCATTTGTTGCAGGAAACGCCATCACATCTTACCTACTCCAAACACTACTAGCAAGTGGAGAACAGGCAAGCTTACAAGACACGCTAGCTAAAGCAAGCAGTTTATCAACCAGCATCCTATCTTTTGCAGAATCCTATGTCTTTCTGTTATTGATTAGTTGCTTATCTGTAGCTCTTTGTTTCCTATTCTTATTTAGAAAATCGCCTAAGGAAATTTTATCATCTATTAGTTAATACTCTTCGAAAATCTCTTTAAACCGTGTCAGCTTCGCCTTGCAGTACTCAAGTACAGCCTGCGGCTAGCTTCCTAGTTTAATCTTTGATTTTCATTGAGTATAAGAAGGAGAAATCATGACTTTATTACAATTACAAGATGTTACATACCGTTATAAGAACACTGCTGAAGCAGTCCTATATCAGATCAATTATCATTTTGAACCCGGGAAATTTTACAGTATTATTGGGGAGTCAGGAGCAGGAAAATCCACTCTCTTGTCTCTACTTGCTGGTCTAGATAGTCCTGTTGAAGGTTCTATCCTTTTCCAAGGCGAGGACATTCGTAAGAAGGGGTATTCCTACCATCGTATGCACCATATTTCCCTGGTTTTTCAAAATTATAACTTGATAGATTATCTTTCTCCACTGGAAAATATCCGCTTGGTCAATAAAAAGGCAAGCAAGGATACACTGCTTGAGCTTGGTTTGGATGAAAGTCAGATCAAGCGGAATGTTCTCCAGTTATCAGGTGGTCAACAGCAACGTGTTGCCATTGCTCGTAGTTTGGTCTCAGAAGCTCCAGTTATTCTTGCTGATGAACCAACAGGAAATATGGACCCTAAAACTGCTGGAGATATTGTCGAACTGCTCAAATCACTTGCCCAGAAAACAGGTAAATGTGTCATCGTCGTAACTCACAGCAAAGAAGTGGCACAAGCGTCAGATATTACACTTGAATTGAAGGATAAGAAACTGACTGAAACTCGCAATACTAGTAAATAATTTGAGCTTATTTTGATAGAATGATTAAAACAAAATCTAGAAAGGGAACCTATGTTACACAACGCATTTGCCTATGTTACAAGGAAGTTTTTCAAATCGATTGTCATCTTCCTGATTATTCTCCTCATGGCGAGCTTGAGTTTGGTCGGCTTGTCGATCAAGGGAGCTACTGCCAAAGCTTCTCAGGAGACTTTTAAAAATATCACCAACAGCTTCTCCATGCAAATCAATCGTCGCGTTAATCAAGGAACGCCACGTGGTGCTGGGAATATTAAGGGTGAGGATATCAAAAAAATCACCGAAAACAAGGCCGTCGAGTCTTATGTGAAACGCATCAACGCTATCGGAGATTTGACTGGCTATGAACTCATCGAAACGCCAGAAACCAAGAAAAATCTGACTCCTGACCGTGCCAAACATTTTGGAAGTAGCTTAATGATTACAGGTGTCAATGACTCCTCTAAAGAAGACAAGTTTGTTTCCGGTTCTTATAAGCTGGTCGAAGGTGAGCACCTAACCAACGATGATAAGAACAAGATCCTCCTGCACAAGGACTTGGCAGCCAAGCACGGCTGGAAAGTCGGGGACAAGGTCAAACTAGACTCTAATATCTACGATGCAGACAATGAAAAAGGTGCCAAGGAAACAGTCGAAGTGACAATCAAGGGACTCTTTGATGGTCACAATAAGTCAGCAGTAACCTACTCACAAGAACTCTATGAAAATACAGCTATCACAGACATCCATACGGCTGCTAAACTTTATGGATACACAGAAGACACAGCTATTTATGGGGACGCAACCTTCTTTGTAACAGCGGACAAGAACTTGGATGATGTTATGAAAGAGTTGAATGGCATAAGTGGTATCAACTGGAAGAGCTACACACTGGTGAAGAGCTCCTCTAACTACCCAGCTCTTGAGCAATCCATCTCTGGTATGTACAAGATGGCCAACCTCCTCTTCTGGGGTAGCTTGAGCTTCTCAGTCCTTCTCCTTGCCCTCTTGCTCAGCCTTTGGATCAACGCCCGTCGCAAGGAAGTGGGAATTCTCCTCTCTATCGGTCTCAAGCAGGCAAGTATCTTGGGTCAATTTATCACTGAATCTATCTTGATTGCTATCCCAGCTCTTGTTTCTGCTTACTTCCTAGCCAATTACACTGCCCGTGCAATTGGAAACACTGTCCTTGCCAATGTGACTTCAGGTGTTGCCAAACAGGCTAGCAAGGCGGCTCAAGCCTCTAACCTTGGTGGTGGTGCAGAAGTAGATGGCTTTAACAAGACCTTGTCAAGCCTAGATATTTCCATTCAGACATCAGACTTTATCATCGTCTTTGTCCTTGCTTTAGTTCTAGTGGTTCTCGTTATGGCGCTTGCATCAAGCAATCTCCTCAGAAAACAACCAAAAGAACTTCTGCTGGATGGTGAATAATACTGATGCTAGACTGAAAAATGTGGCTAGCAACTGAAAGTTCTAAAATGATAAATGAAGTAGAAAGCAATGGTGAAAATCATTGCTTTCAGTTGCTTTCGTTGTACTTTAGTGTTTAAATATGATATACTAAAGCTATGGAATTTATTAGAAAGGAGTTTCGCAACTTATATATGGAATTGTGCATAAAAATCTATAGAAATCTTATCTTGAAAATAGATAGATAAATCTGTAGAAGCCTATCCATATCGCAAACATAGGCTAGTAGACCTAGGCAGGGTCTACCTTGGAAAATATAGAATAGTGAGGAAAAATAAACATTATGAGACAAACAAATGTTAGAGGAAGCTTGTCCCTCCGTGGCTTTAGAAAATTGAGAACTGGTGCAATTGTTGCGACAGGTGTGATTTTGCTAGGTCTGGGCTTTTTAGCCCCAACTGTATCAGCCAGTGAACAAGATGGTGTCTGGGTAGCCAGAACAGTTGAGGAAGTGAAAGCTGACCTTCAAAAAGAAGGTGATTTATTTAAGTATGTCATTAAGTGGGGAGATACATTAAGTGTTATCAGCGAAGCAAGCAATATCCCTGTAGATGTACTCCAAGAAATGAATCAAGCTTCAGGCAAGAATTTATTCTTACCGCACAATGAATTGTACTTTACTGAAGCTGAAACGGTTTCAGATACAGTCACAAAACACAAGATTGTCATCAAAGAAAGTGGTGCAAGTGGCGAAGTTCGCACTTACGAAGTCTTGCTCAAGAAAGATCAGGAAACAAAAGCTGTTACCTTTGAATTAACAGATGTCACTGAGAAAGTTGAAAAAATGGCTGTGAACTATAGCCCAGTCTATCAGCCTGTATCAGCACCAGTAGTGGAAAGAGCGGAAGAATCGGGTGAAGAGCCTGCCTCAGAAACATCAGCAGAGACAAGCCCAGAAGTTAAAGAAGAAACATCAGCTCCAGTAGCGCCAAAAGCAGAAGACGCAGCGACTACACCAGCACCAAAAGAAACAGCACCAGAGGTGGTAACACCAGCGCCGAAAGAAGAGAAGCCAGCGACATCGGCACCGAAAGAAGAGAAACCAGCTATACCAGAAGCAGCAGGAGAAGGAGTAAAACCGACACCTAAAGAAGATGCATCAGAAGGAGCAACAGGAACAGAAGTTAACCCAGCTCCAAATGAAGCAGGAACAACAGAAGAAGGAAAAGAAGCGAAAGAGACTGAAGAATCAGAAGCTAACCCAGCTGAACCAAATGCAGAAACTCCAACGCCGAAAGTTGAAGAGCCAGCAACACCAGCGCCGAAAGAAGAGAAGTCAGCGACTCCAGCGACAAAAGTGGAAGAGCCAACAGAATCATCTGAACCAAAAACAGAAGCACCGACAACTCCGGAAAATAAAGAAGAACAACCGGGTGCAACAGAAGCAACGGAACCAGAAGTAACAGAGTCAGAGGTAGCGAAACCAACTGAATCAAACGCAGAAGCTGCAACAGAATCAACAGAAGCTTCAGGAACTTCAGCAGAAACAACACCTAAAGAAAATGAAACAGAAGGAACTACACCAGGTGCAACAGCAGCGGAAGGAAGTTCAGAAGCGACTCCAGGTTCAACAGAAGAAGCTCCAGAAACAACACCAAAAGCAGAAGAAAAAGAAGAAGCGCCAGTAGACGGTACAACTTCAAGTGAAGTAGGCAATGCAGGTGAAACTTCTGTTGAGGAGACAGGAAAACAAGATAGCACAACAAATGTACCGTCAGAAGAATCATCAGAATCAGAATCGAAAGCAGAAGATGCAGCTGCAGGAGATACAACAGTTACAGAAGAACAGCCAGCTACACAACCAGCTAGAGAAGAAGGTAAATCTGAAAAAGAACCGAAAGTAGAGGAACAACCATCAGCTCCAGAAGTATCGAATGAGGGAGCAGAATCAACAGAGCCAGCGACTGAATCAACAGTTACAGAAGGAACAACAGAAAAAGAAAAATCAGAACAAGCTTCAAACGGAGCAGGAACAACACCAGGAGCTGAAGCAAAAGAAACTGAAGAATCAGAAGCCAACCCAACACCTAAAGAAAATGCAACAGCAGAAACAGGAACAGAAGTAAATCCAACTGCAAAAGAAGATGCACCTGAAGGAACAGTTTCAGAAGGAGCTACACCAGGTGCAACAGCAGAGACAGGCACAACAACAGAAGAAGGAACTTCAGACGTAACTCCAGGAGCAACAGGAGCAACATCAGGAGATGAAGGAAAAGACTCAAAAGTCGGAGATACAGATAAAGAAACAGGTTCAAAAGAAGAAGGTAAATCCGAAACAACGGAAGAAGCTTCAACTACTCCATCTGCAGATGCTACAAATGAGTCAGGTAAGTCAGAGTCATCAAGTCCAGTAGCAGACGATACTACTTCAAACGGAGAAACTTTAGACCAACCTGTAGCTCCATCATCTAATTCCGATGATTCAGCACCAAAAGCAGCAGAAACAGGTGCTTCAGGTGAGACTGGTACTACAGCACAGCCAGTTGGAGAAGCAGGTGAATCAGAAAAAGAACCGAAAGGAACAGAGGCAGAGGCGCCAACAGCAGGAACAGAGACGACAGGAGCTTCTAGTACAACAACAGAAACAAACTCAGGAAATCCAGGAACAGAAGTTGAAGAATCAGGACAATCAACTGAAGAAGTTGTAACACCAACTCCAGTAACAGACAATTCCCCTTCAGATACAGGAACTACAAATCAACCTGTAGCTTCGAATCCAAGTTCAGAAGCGCCAACACCGTCAGCTGAGGATTCAGCTACAGGAGATACAACAGCTCCAGAAACCTCGACAAATACAGAAGAATCTGGCAATCAATCAGTTGATTCATCGCATTCAGGAGCAGAATCAGCAACTGAAGTAACAGAAAAAGCACCTTCAGGAGAAACAGAGGAAAATTCACAAAATACTGAAGCTTCGACTGGAGACGTAAACTCAGAGTTACCTAAATCAGATTCAGAAAAATCTCAAGCTGATGCACCAGCTGAAGAACACGAGGATTCAGAGAAGTCTTTAGAGAAAGAAACTGAAGCACCGTTAGAAACAGCAAAAGAAGAAAATTTAAAAACTATAAATGAAGCAGCAAATAGTAGACTAGAAGAAATAGACAAAGTTGATGATGAGTCTAAAAAAACAGAATTAAAAAATGAAGTAAATCGTCTTAAAGAAGAAGGATTAAAATCTATTCAAAATGCTAAAACTAATGAAGAAGCAGCAGTAAAAGCTGAAGAATATCAAGAAAAAATTTACGCTGTAGAAATTCCGAATGAGGAAGTTTCAAAACCAAATTATAGTAATGAAGGATTAACAAATGGTCGAAATGATGGAACAACTATAGATGAAAATAGTTCTGGTAATATCGGTCATGGAGCTAGTACACCTAATAACTCAGGATTCCGAAGTGCAGGAACTTATCAACCTCGAGTAACTCGTCGTGAAAGAAGTGTTGATGAACCGCAAAATAAAGTTTCCATTTATTATAATTATGATGGTATGAAAGATATTCCAGGCTTCTTTAATGATTTAGATGGTAAAAATGAAGTTGAAGTTCCTCAAAAAGCTCCAGCAGAAGCTTTGAAATCTATTTTAAAATCAAAAATTGATCAGAAGAAAGCAGAGCTTGAAAAAAAGGGGTACAAAATTTCTGATGAGTACTTTGTAGGTATTGATCAAGCAGATGCAACTCATTATGACTACGTAGTCACTTTCACTAAGCAAGCTACAGGAACTACAGGTTTTAGAATTGCACCAAAAGTTCAAGTAAGAGCTAAAAAAGTTGTAAAAAGAGATTTGTCTAATAAAACTAAACACATAAATGTCTACTATAATTTAACATCTCTTAAAGATATAGCTGGAGCATTAGGAGAATTAGGTGGAGAAAATGTGCTTACTTTCTCTGGAGAGACATCTAAAGAGGAATTAAAACGAGCTGTTGAAGAAAAAACAAAAGCCCAAATCGAGAAACTTAAAAAACAAGGCTTTACAGTTACGTCAAAAACAGACTTAGATCAAATCATTGAAGGTGGAGATAGCTATGATTATGTTGTAGAATTCACAAAAGAATCCAAAACACAGCCAGTAGGAACTACAGGTTTCAGAATGGCTCCAGCAGTTCAACCACGCGCTAGCAGAAATCGTAGAAGTTTAGAACAGCCAGCTCCTCAAAAGGTCAAAGTAAATGTATTTTATAACTTTGATAAAATGAAAGATATTGCAGGTTTCCTAGGAGATATCGATGGAACTTCTCTTGAAATCGCGGAAGGTTCAACAAATGAACAGGTGAAAGCAGTGGCAAAGAGCCAAGTTGAAGCTAAGAAAGAAGAGTTGAGCAAACGCGGCTACACTTTCAAAGAGGACTATGTCTATCAAGCTAATGGGAAAGATTATAACTACGTTGTAACATTTTCAAAAGCAACCAAATAATCATTCCACAGGGAGTGAAATGCAAGCAGAGAGAGCGATAGGCTCTCTTTGTTTTATCTCGTGGTCAGTTGCTTACAGACAAAAGGCCAGCAAGAGACCATAATAGAAAATAGAGTAGGTAGTTATTCTAAGAAAAATAAAAAATAGAGAGCAGTTAAAGTATGAAAATTTTAATTGTAGAAGATGAAGAGATGATCCGTGAGGGGATCAGTGACTATTTGACGGATTGTGGTTATGAAACCATTGAGGCGGCGGACGGTCAGGAAGCTCTGGATCAATTTTCTAGCTATGAGGTAGCCTTGGTTTTACTGGATATCCAGATGCCCAAGCTCAATGGTCTAGAAGTTCTGGCTGAGATTCGTAAAACCAGTCAGGTTCCTGTTTTGATGTTGACTGCATTTCAGGATGAGGAATACAAGATGAGTGCCTTTGCTTCGCTAGCAGATGGCTATCTGGAAAAGCCCTTCTCCCTCTCCCTCTTAAAAGTGAGGGTGGACGCGATTTTCAAGCGCTACTACGATACAGGACGAGTCTTCTCCTATAAGGATGCCAAGGTGGACTTTGAAAGCTACAGTGCAAGCCTCGCAGGTCAAGAAGTGGCCATCAATGCCAAAGAGTTGGAAATTCTGGACTATCTGGTGAAAAATGAAGGACGGGCCTTGACTCGGTCTCAGATAATCGATGCCGTCTGGAAAGCGACAGATGAGGTTCCCTTTGACCGTGTCATTGATGTCTATATCAAGGAACTGCGGAAAAAGTTAGACTTGGACTGCATCCTCACTGTGCGCAATGTTGGTTATAAATTGGAGCGAAAATGAAACGAACAGGTTTATTTACAAAGATATTTATCTATACCTTCTCGATATTTAGTGTTCTAGTTATCTGCCTTCATTTAGCCATTTATTTTCTTTTTCCTTCGACTTATCTGAGCCACCGTCAGGAAACCATTGGTCAGAAGGCAACAGCCATTGCTCAGTCACTAGAAGGAAAGGATAAGCAGAGCATCGAGCAAGTGTTAGACTTGTATTCCCAGACTAGTGATATCAAGGGGGCCGTTAAGGGTGAGATGACCGAGGACAAGTTGGAGGTCAAGGAAAGTCTTCCTCTGGACACAGACCGCCAGACTACCTCGCTTTTTATTGAGGAACGGGAGGTGAAAACGCAAGACGGTGGCACCATGACTCTCCAGTTTCTAGCTTCCATGGACTTGCAAAAGGAAGCAGAGCAAATCAGTCTCCAATTTCTTCCCTATACCCTGCTAGCATCCTTTCTAATTTCCCTCTTGGTAGCCTATATCTATGCTCGGACCATTGTTGCTCCAATATTAGAAATCAAGCGAGTGACCCGTCGGATGATGGATCTGGATGCTCAAGTACGTTTGCGCGTGGATTCTAAGGATGAGATTGGTGATCTCAAGGAACAAATCAATAGCCTTTACCAGCATCTCTTGACTGTCATTGCGGACTTGCATGACAAGAATGAAGCCATTCTCCAGCTGGAAAAGATGAAGGTCGAATTCCTACGAGGGGCTTCTCATGAATTGAAAACACCGCTGGCTAGTTTGAAAATCCTGATTGAAAACATGAAAGAAAATGTCGGTCGTTATAAGGATAGAGATCACTATCTGGGAGTTGCCTTGGGGATTGTGGATGAGCTCAATCACCACGTTCTCCAGATACTTTCCCTCTCGTCTGTGCAGGAATTGCGAGATGATAGGGAACAAATTGACCTACACCAGATGACGCAAACTCTAGTCAAGGATTATGCCTTGCTCGCCAAGGAAAGAGAACTCCAGATAGACAATAGTTTAACCAATCAGCAAGCTTATCTAAACCCATCAGTTATGAAGTTGATTCTTTCTAACCTCATTAGCAATGCTATCAAGCACTCTATTCCAGGTGGCTTAGTTCGCATTGGAGAAAGAGAAGGGGAATTTTTTATAGAAAATAGCTGTAGTCCAGAAGAACAAGAAAAACTAGCCCAGTCTTTTTCTGACAATGCTAGTCGCAAGGCCAAGGGGTCTGGGATGGGGCTCTTTGTGGTTAAGAGTTTGTTAGAACATGAAAAATTACCCTATCGTTTTGAAATGAAAGAGAATTGTTTAACCTTCTTCATAGCTTTTCCAAAAGTTGGCAAAGACTAGGGAGAGAAAGGGTTTACATAGATGAAGTTAGAAGAAATTCAATCGAAACTGCGGGAAAAACTAGATTTTTTTGTCAAAAAGTGATAAAATGAACAATGTAAATGGGATGACCCATAAAAATATACAGGAGGCCTGATAAAATGGCAATCGTTTCAGCAGAAAAATTTGTCCAAGCAGCTCGTGACAACGGTTATGCAGTTGGTGGATTTAACACAAACAACCTTGAGTGGACTCAAGCTATCTTGCGCGCAGCAGAAGCTAAAAAAGCTCCAGTTTTGATCCAAACTTCAATGGGTGCTGCTAAATACATGGGTGGTTATAAAGTTGCTCGCAACTTGATCGCTAACCTTGTTGAATCAATGGGTATCACTGTACCAGTAGCTATCCACCTTGACCACGGTCACTACGAAGATGCACTTGAGTGTATCGAAGTTGGTTACACTTCAATCATGTTTGACGGTTCACACCTTCCAGTTGAAGAAAACCTTAAATTGGCTAAAGAAGTTGTTGAAAAGGCACACGCTAAAGGTATCTCAGTAGAAGCTGAAGTTGGTACTATCGGTGGTGAAGAAGACGGAATCATCGGTAAAGGTGAATTGGCTCCAATCGAAGATGCTAAAGCAATGGTTGAAACTGGTATCGACTTCTTGGCAGCTGGTATCGGTAACATCCACGGTCCTTACCCAGCAAACTGGGAAGGTCTTGACCTTGACCACTTGCAAAAATTGACAGAAGCTCTTCCAGGATTCCCAATCGTATTGCACGGTGGTTCAGGTATTCCTGATGAGCAAATCCAAGCAGCTATCAAACTTGGTGTTGCGAAAGTTAACGTTAACACAGAATGCCAAATCGCATTCGCTAACGCAACTCGTAAATTTGCTCGTGACTACGAAGCAAACGAAGCAGAATACGACAAGAAAAAACTCTTCGACCCACGTAAATTCTTGGCTGACGGTGTAAAAGCTATCCAAGCATCAGTTGAAGAACGTATCGACGTATTCGGTTCAGAAGGTAAAGCATAATCTAGCTGAATAATACAGATGAAACCTGCCCATTGGGTGGGTTTTTTGATTTCAAGCTACTCGTTTTAGTATAGTAAACTGAAACTAGACTAGCACAATGCTGCTTCTATAGCATTTTGAAACTGGAATAGGACGCCATGACTGCTAAAAGATTTCTATAAATTCATTTGATTTTCCTAATCAATTTGTTCGTATCCTATTTCATTCCACCATAAAACATTCTTATCAATTGATTTGAATGCCAAAATTGCATCGCTCCGGTCTTATTTCATTTGGCTATAAAAAACTCTCCTAGAATTCTCAGGGGAGTATGAGTGGTTATTTGAACTTAAATCCTTCGTAAATAAGCTCTGTTTTTGGATTTTGTTTCTTAATCTGTTTGGCAAGTGACCTCATCATAGAAAGAGGACCACACATATAGATGCTTGCATGTTCGGGCACTTTTTCTTGATCAAAATTAAGATAGCCGTCTTTCCTACTGTCTACTAGATGGAGTTCAAAATTAGGATTTTTCTGAGCATAGTCACGGAGCAAATCTAGATAAACTGCATTTTCCTCTCCACGGAAGCTATAGTAGAAGTGAACCTGTTTATCTAAAATAGGATGTTCACGGATGTAAGAGATGAAGGGGGTGATCCCGATGCCTCCAGCAATCCAAACCTGATTTTCTCGTCCTTCTTCGATGATCATGTGTCCGTAAGCTCTGTCTACGCTTACTTTGCTGCCGACTTGAAGATTATCATAGATATTCTTGGTATGGTCACCTGAATTTTTGACAGTAAAGTAAAGCGTTTGGCCATGACCTCCTGAGATAGAAAAGGGATGCGGAGCACTTTCAAAGCCTTCTTGGAAAATCTTTAGAAAGGCAAATTGTCCTGATTGATAGTTGAAAGGTCTGCTAAGATGGATTTGAATTTCTCTAGTATCGTGATTTAAGCGTTTGAGATTGGTAATTTTCCCTAGATAGGGAAAGAAAATCTTTTGATAAAGGAAGATGATGTAAAAACCAGCTAGCAAGCCTAAAAGGGCATAGATACCAACAAGAAAACTTAGAAGATTAAATGTGAGGAGGCGATTGCCCATCATCATGTAGACGTGAAAGAGCCCAAAAATATAGGCTAGGTAAACCAGACGATGAATCCATCGCCAAGCTTCGTATTGGATGTATTTGCCTAAATAGGCGACAAGGATGATACTGACAAAGATATAGATGGCAAGGTTGCCAAACTGAGCAGCTAAGCGAGAGCCCCACAAACCGCCCATACTAAAATTATGAAAGATGAGTAGGATGATGGAGAGAAAGGCTGTGAATTTGTGGACAGTATAGACCTTCTCCAAACCGTGAAACCAGCTTTCTAGTAGTGGGAGACGAGTAGCTAGGATAAAAGTCAGAGATAGGCTTGTTAAAGCTAGTCCTGGAATCATAAATTGGGAAGAGGTGCTCATCCAAGTCAAAATAGTCAAGATAAAACTAGCTATGATAAAGAGTAGTCCTTTGATTGATTTCATAGAAAATTCCATTTCATTAAGATTTGATTTGTTGTAAACAAATTTGTTACATTTTATCATAGAAAAAGTATGGTGTCAAATCTAGGTGTGTAAATCTCTGTTCTCATCAAAAAACTCTCCAATTTAACTGGAGAGTGGCTGTTTATTCTGCTGCTTGTTGCCAACGTTTGGCTAGCATATGAGACAGGCTAGAAATGGCTAGGTTAAAGCTGAAGTAGATGAGGGCAATCAGGATATAAAGACTAAACACTTGCTCTGGTTCGAAATAACGGCCCATGAGAATTTGGCTGGCTCCAAAGAGTTCTTGTAGGGCGATAACAGAGTAGAGAAGACTGGTATCCTTAATCACGGTTACAAATTGAGAAATGATGGCTGGCAGCATTTTACGAATGGCTTGTGGGAGAATGATGTAGTAGAGGATTTGGGATGAAGTGAAGCCTTGTGACATTCCTGCTTCGTACTGCCCCTTGTCTACGGCATTGAGACCACCTCGAATAATCTCAGCTAGGGCCGCTGATGTAAAGAGAGTGAAGGCAGTGATTCCTGCTGGTGTGGATTTCATCTTGAAAACCAAAAAGATGGTGAAAATCCAGAGAAGGTTGGGAACGTTACGCACAAACTCGATGTAAATGCTAGAGATGATACGTAAGACAGGATTTTTCCCATTTCTCATGACGGCTAGCACTGTCCCGATAAGGGTAGCGAGGACGATGGCAATCAGAGAAATATAGAGGGTCAAGCCAAATCCTTTAAAGATAAAGACTAGGTTATCTGGGGTCAAAACTTCTAAAATGGATTCCATAGTAACCTCCTAAAGTGAATAGGCTTTTTTGTTGGCTTGCTCCATCTTGCGACCAAACTGGGCAACAGGGAAGCAAAGAGAAAAGTAGAGAAGGGCAGCGCCTAAAAATGCTGGGATGTAATTTCCGTTGAGGGCTGACCAAGACTTGGTTACAAACATCAAGTCCACTCCAGAGATGATAGCAACTGTCGAGGTGTTCTTGATGAGGTTGACGATTTGGTTGGTCAAAGGAGGGAGAATGATACGGAAGGCCTGAGGCAAGATAATCAAGCGCATGGCACTGATATAGGTAAAACCTTGTGACAAGGCTGCCTCCATCTGACCGCTAGGAATAGACTGAATCCCTGAGCGAATAACCTCAGCGATATAGGCACCGTGATAGAGTCCCACGCAGAGAACAGCTGTCCAATAAATCGGAATCATGATGATATGGTCACTGATAAGAGGTAGGCCATAAAAAACGATAACAAACTGCACCAAGAGGGGAGTGTTTTGGTAAAATTCCACAAATATTCGAGCTAAAATGCGCAAAATTGGACGTTTGCTGGTTGACATGGCTCCAAAGAAGATGCCCAAGACCATGGCTAGGATAAAGGATCCAATTGCTAGGGCAAGGGTGAAGAGGAAACCATTGAAAAATTGTCCAAAATCCTGAAAATAGGCTGTCCAAGATGATAAATCTGTCATAGGGTGTCCTCCTTAATCTGCGGTATGGCTAGATGGTTTGAGTTTGTAACGGTCATAAAGTTTCTGCAAACTACCATCCTTGCTCCATTTAGTAACCAAGTTATCAAGATACTTGGTTAGCTCGGTATTTGATTTCTTGGTAACGATACCGTAGTCAGATGGCTTGAAACTATCATCTAGTAGTACTGTGCGCTTGCTGATGTAGCCAGACAGAATCGAGCGGTCAACGGAAAAGGCATCGATACGATGAGCGTGCAGGGAAGTAATCAATTCTGGGTAGGAACCAAGTTCGACGAATTTAAACTTCAGACCTTTCTTTTTACCCAGTTCAGTAATCAGGCGTTGGGTGATGGAACCTTGGGCAACTCCGATGGTTTTGCCGTTTAGGTCCTCAATCTTTTTGATTTTGGCAGACTTATTGACCAAAAATCCAGATGCGTCTGTGTAGTAGGGACTGGTAAAGTTGTAGAGTTTTTTGCGTTCGTCTGTGATGGTGAAGGTTGCAATGTCCATGTCAACCTGTTCATTGTCTAGAAGGGGGCCACGTGTCTGAGCGGTAACAGGCACATAGCGAACCTTGACCTTGAGCTCATCAGCGACCATCTTGGCTAAGTCCGTTTCGATACCAGAATAGGTCCCTGTCTTGGGATCCTTGTAACCGAAATTGGGAACGTCTTGTTTGACACCAACAACCAGCTCGCCTCTTTTTTGAATATCTGCGACACTGGTATCAGCCTGAACTGGTTTTGTAGCAGCAAGGCCCAAAAGGCTAATCAATAATGCTGATAAAAAGAATTTCTTTTTCATAGGCGCCTCCTTATTTGACTTTGTCACTTTCGTGGTTGATGATTTTGCTGAGGAATTGTTGGGCACGAGGTTCGCTTGGATTGTCGAAAAAGTCATCAACATCTGTCGTATCCACCAACACTTCTCCATCAGCCATAAAGATGATGCGGTCCGCAACTTCACGGGCAAAGCCCATTTCATGGGTGACGACAATCATATTCATACCATCGTGGGCCAATTTTTGCATAACTGCCAGAACGTCTCCGATAGTTTCAGGGTCAAGGGCGGATGTTGGTTCATCGAAGAGGAGGAGTTCCGGATGCATAGCGAGTCCACGTGCAATGGCAATCCGTTGCTTTTGTCCACCAGACAGCATGGCTGGATATGAATCTTTCTTGTCCCACATATTTACAAATTCCAGATATTTTTGGGCTGTTTTTTCAGCTTCTTTTTTATCAATTCCTAGAACTTTTATGGGTGCAAGTGTTACGTTTTCTAACACTGTTTTGTGAGGGTAGAGGTTAAAATGCTGGAAAACCATGCCGACTTCCTTACGTAGAGGCACTAAAACTTTCTGGCTGGCACCAGCAACTTGGTGGCCATTGACTAGAAGACTTCCCTTGTCGACAGCCTCCAAACCATTGATGGTGCGGATAAGAGTGGACTTCCCAGAACCAGATGGACCTAGGAGGACAACAACTTGCCCTTTTTCAAAACGGAGATTGATGTCGCGGAGTGCGTGGTAGTCTCCGTAATATTTTTCGACGTGTTCAAATTCTACTAAAGCCATAAGGAATCTCCTTTGTGTTAGATTTTATAACATGATTCTACACCAAAAAATTTGTCTTGTCAAATCATATCTGAAAAAATTCACTAAAATTTTATAAAAAAGCAATCTGGATAGAGAAAACGTCTAAATCATGTTATAATGAAGCAATAGAATTCTTAGAAAGAGTGGATGTCTTTTTGATAACACCTACTTATGAATGGCAGTTTGCCCCGCAGGTTGAAGATGCGGATTTTACAAAGATAGCCAAGAAGGCTGGACTGGGTCCTGAGGTGGCTCGGTTATTATTTGAAAGAGGGATTCAGGACCAAGAAAGTCTGAAAAAGTTTTTAGAGCCTTCCTTGAAGGACTTGCATGATCCTTATCTGCTCCATGATATGGACAAGGCAGTGGAACGAATTCGTCAGGCCATTGAAGAAGGGGAAAGTATTCTCGTTTATGGAGACTACGATGCGGATGGCATGACTTCGGCTTCGATTGTGAAGGAAAGTTTGGAACAGCTTGGTGCTGAGTGCCGTGTTTACTTGCCAAATCGTTTCACTGATGGCTATGGACCTAATGCCAGTGTCTATAAATACTTTATCGAGCAAGAAGGGATTTCCTTAATTGTGACAGTGGACAATGGGGTTGCTGGTCATGAAGCAATTGAATTGGCCCAGTCTATGGGAGTGGATGTCATTGTGACTGACCACCATTCCATGCCTGAAACCTTGCCAGATGCCTATGCCATTGTCCATCCTGAGCATCCAGATGCAGACTATCCTTTCAAATATTTGGCTGGTTGTGGAGTGGCTTTTAAGCTGGCTTGTGCCCTTTTGGAGGAAGTCCAAGTGGAACTGCTTGACTTGGTGGCTATCGGAACTATTGCTGATATGGTGAGTTTGACGGATGAAAACCGTATCTTGGTTCAATATGGTCTGGAAATGTTAGGTCATACCCAGCGCATCGGCCTGCAAGAAATGCTGGATATGGCTGGGATAGCTGCCAACGAAGTAACAGAAGAAACGGTTGGTTTCCAGATTGCCCCTCGTTTGAATGCCTTGGGCCGCTTGGATGATCCCAATCCAGCCATTGATTTGTTGACTGGCTTTGATGATGAGGAGGCGCACGAGATTGCCCTCATGATTCATCAGAAAAACGAAGAGCGCAAGGAAATCGTTCAGTCTATCTATGAAGAAGCTAAGACTATGGTGGATTCTGAGAAGAAGGTCCAAGTCTTGGCCAAGGAAGGTTGGAATCCTGGGGTTCTGGGTATTGTCGCTGGTCGTTTATTGGAAGAACTAGGGCAGACAGTCATCGTTCTCAATATAGAGGACGGTCGTGCCAAGGGTAGTGCCCGTAGTGTGGAAGCGGTCGATATTTTTGAAGCCCTAGATCCCCATCGCGACCTCTTCATCGCCTTTGGTGGCCATGCTGGTGCGTCTGGTATGACGCTGGAAGTTGAGAAACTTTCAGATTTATCTCAGGTTTTGGAAGACTATGTCCGTGAAAAAGGCGCAGATGCTGGTGGCAAGAATAAGTTAAACCTAGATGAAGAGTTGGATTTGGAGACTTTGAGTCTTGAAACAGTCAAGAACTTTGAGCGCTTGGCACCTTTTGGAATGGACAATCAGAAACCTATCTTTTATATCAAGGATTTTCAGGTCGAAAGTGCTCGTACTATGGGAGCAGGAAATGCCCATCTCAAGCTGAAAATTTCCAAGGGTGAGGCGAGTTTTGAAGTGGTGGCCTTTGGCCAAGGCAGATGGGCGACAGAGTTTTCTCAAACCAAAAATCTAGAGTTGGCAGTCAAATTGTCTGTCAATCAATGGAATGGTCAAACTGCCCTGCAGTTGATGATGGTGGATGCGCGTGTGGAAGGTGTTCAACTCTTTAACATTCGTGGGAAAAATGCAGTCTTGCCAGAAGGAGTTCCAGTCTTGGATTTTGCTGGGGAAGTGCCAGATTTAGCGACTAGTAACGCGGTTGTTGTAAAAACCATTCCTGAGGATATTACACTGCTGAAGACCATTTTTCAGGAACAGAATTTCTCTGCTGTCTATTTCAAAAATGACATTGATAAGGCCTATTATCTGACAGGTTATGGGACTAGAGAGCAGTTTGCCAAATTGTACAAGACCATTTACCAGTTCCCAGAGTTTGATATTCGCTATAAGCTCAAGGATTTGGCAGTTTATCTTAATATTCAACAAATCTTGCTGGTCAAGATGATTCAAGTATTTGAAGAGCTAGGCTTTGTGACCATCAAAGATGGTGTCATGACAGTCAATAAAGAAGCGCCAAAGCGAGAGATAGGAGAAAGTCAGATTTATCAAAATCTCAAACAAACCGTCAAAGACCAAGAAATGATGGCGCTGGGTACCGTGCAAGAAATTTATGACTTTTTAATGGAAAAAGAGTAGATCATAGGAAAGAGTTGGGAAACCAGCTCTTTTTTGAAAACAAATCTTCATTTTGAAAATCATCAAAAAAATGGTATAATGGTAGGAAAAGATTCGGCTAACAGTAATAGTGCTTTTAGAATAAGAGGGTAAGCAACCCTATAATCAAGATAAACTAAGATTTTGGAGGAAAAATGAGTAATATTAGTTTAACAACACTTGGTGGTGTACGTGAAAATGGGAAAAATATGTACATTGCTGAAATTGGAGAGTCCATTTTTGTTTTGAATGCAGGGTTAAAATATCCCGAAAATGAACAATTAGGGGTCGATGTGGTGATTCCAAAGATGGACTACCTTTTTGAAAATAAAGATCGAATTGCTGGGGTATTTTTAACTCACGGACATGCAGATGCTATTGGTGCTCTGCCTTATCTCTTGGCTGAAGCCAAGGTACCTGTATTTGGCTCTGAGTTGACCATTGAGTTGGCAAAACTCTTTGTCAAAGGAAATGACGCAGTCAAGAAATTTAATGATTTTCATGTTATTGATGAAGATACGGAGATTGATTTTGGTGGGACAGTGGTTTCCTTCTTCCCTACGACTTACTCCGTTCCAGAGAGCCTGGGAATTGTCTTGAAGACAGCTGAAGGGAGCATCGTTTATACAGGTGACTTCAAATTTGACCAGACAGCTAGTGAATCCTATGCGACAGACTTCGCTCGTTTGGCAGAAATCGGTCGTGACGGCGTCCTGGCTCTCCTCAGTGATTCGGCCAATGCGGACAGCAATATTCAGGTGGCTAGTGAAAGTGAAGTTAGAGATGAAATTACCCAAACCATTGCTGACTGGGAAGGTCGTATCATCGTTGCAGCTGTTTCCAGTAACCTTTCTCGTATCCAGCAGATTTTTGACGCTGCGGATAAAACAGGTCGACGTATCGTCTTGACAGGATTTGATATTGAAAATATCGTCCGCACAGCGATTCGTCTCAAGAAGTTGTCTTTAGCCAACGAAATTCTCTTGATTAAGCCGAAAGATATGTCTCGCTTTGAAGACCATGAGTTGATTATTCTTGAGACAGGTCGTATGGGTGAACCTATCAATGGACTTCGTAAGATGTCGATTGGTCGCCATCGTTATGTAGAAATCAAGGATGGGGACCTGGTCTATATTGCTACGGCTCCGTCTATTGCTAAAGAAGCCTTCGTTGCGCGTGTGGAAAATATGATTTATCAGGCAGGAGGGGTTGTCAAATTGATTACCCAAAGTTTACATGTATCAGGGCACGGAAATGCGCGTGATTTGCAGTTGATGATCAATCTCTTGCAACCTAAGTATCTCTTCCCAATTCAAGGGGAATACCGCGAGTTGGATGCCCATGCTAAGGCTGCTATGGCAGTAGGTATGTTGCCAGAACGCATTTTCATCCCTAAAAAGGGAACCAGCATGGCTTATGAGAATGGGGACTTTGTCCCGGCTGGCGCAGTTTCAGCAGGGGATGTCTTGATTGACGGGAATGCTATCGGTGATGTTGGAAATGTGGTTCTTCGTGATCGTAAGGTCTTGTCAGAAGATGGAATTTTCATCGTCGCAATCACCGTTAACCGTCGTGAGAAGAAAATTGTGGCCAAGGCTCGTGTTCACACGCGTGGATTTGTTTATCTCAAGAAGAGTCGCGATATTCTCCGTGAAAGTTCAGAATTGATTAATCAAACGGTAGAAGACTATCTTCAAGGAGATGACTTTGACTGGGCAGACCTTAAAGGGAAGGTTCGTGATAATCTTACCAAGTATCTCTTTGACCAAACCAAACGTCGTCCAGCTATTTTACCAGTAGTCATGGAAGCAAAATAATCGTTGAAATAAACAGGGAGAAAGTCGAGTTTCGGCTTTTTCTTATAGAAAAATAGAGGAAAAATTATGGCAGTAATGAAAATCGAGTATTACTCACAAGTTTTGGATATGGAGTGGGGAGTGAATGTTCTTTACCCCGATGCCAATCGAGTGGAAGAACCAGATTGTAAAGATATTCCCGTCTTGTACCTCTTGCATGGGATGTCTGGCAACCATAATAGCTGGCTCAAGCGGACCAATGTAGAACGCTTGCTTCGAGGAACCAATCTCATCGTTGTCATGCCTAATACCAGCAACGGTTGGTACACCGATACCCAATATGGTTTTGACTATTACACAGCTCTAGCAGAGGAATTGCCAGAGGTTTTAAAACGCTTCTTCCCTAACATGACTAGCAAGCGTGAAAAGACCTTTATCGCTGGTCTCTCTATGGGAGGCTATGGCTGTTTCAAATTGGCTCTTGCTACAAATTGTTTTTCTCATGCAGCTAGTTTTTCAGGTGCTCTTAGCTTTCAAGATTTTTCTCCTGAAAGCCAAGATTTGGGAACACCGGCTTATTGGAGAGGTGTGTTTGGGGAGATTAAAGATTGGACAGCTAGCCCCTATTCTCTTGAAAGTCTGGCTAAAAAATCGGATAAAAAGACCAAGCTCTGGGCTTGGTGTGGCGAGCAGGATTTCTTGTATGAAGCCAATAATCTCGCAGTGAAAAACCTCAAAAAGCTGGGCTTTGATGTGAGCTATAGCCATAGTGCTGGAAGTCACGAATGGTATTACTGGGAAAAACAATTGGAACGGTTTCTAGCAACCCTACCGATTGATTTCAAATTAGAAGAGAGATTGACTTAGTTTGAACTTCAGTATAGGGGGAGTAGGACTAAAATAAAATATGTTTTCACTAGACTTTTCAAACGAAAGTAGTAGAATAGTAATAAGATACTGGAGGAAAGAGAGTAGGAAATGTACCGTTATCAAATTGGCATTCCCACATTAGAATATGATCAGTTTGTCAAAGAACATGAATTAGCTAATGTATTACAAAGCAGTGCTTGGGAAAAAGTGAAATCTGATTGGAATCATGAGAAATTTGGTGTCTATGAAGAGGGGAAGTTACTGGCTGTGGCTAGTATTCTCATAAAATCTCTGCCTTTAGGCTATAAAATGTTTTATATTCCAAGAGGACCTATATTGGATTACAGGGATATAGAACTTTTAAAGTTTGTCCTGCAGTCTATTAAGTCTTATGCTCGCAGTAAGAGAGCGGTTTTTGTGACTTTCGATCCAAGTATTTGTCTATCTCAATATTTGGTCAATCAAGATAAGATAGAATATCCTGAAAATCTTGCTATTGTTGAGATTTTAGGGCAATTAGGAGTGAAATGGTCTGGGCGGACAACCGAGATGGATGACACCATTCAGCCTCGTATTCAGGCGAAAATATACAAGGAAAATTTTGAAGAAGATAAACTTTCTAAATCAACGAGGCAAGCTATCCGAACAGCACGAAACAAAGGGCTTGAGATTCAATATGGTGGACTGGAACTATTAGATTCATTTTCGGAGTTGATGAAAAAAACTGAGAAGCGAAAAGAGATTCATTTAAGAAACGAAGCCTATTATAAAAAATTATTAGATAACTTCAAAGAAGATTCTTATATCACGCTAACGAGTTTGGATGTTTCTAAGCGTTTAAGAGAATTAGAAGAACAGTTAGCTAAAAACAAAGCGTTGGAAGAGGCGATTACTAAGTCGACTCGAACTTCAAAAGTAGAGGCACAGAAGAAGGAAAAAGAGCGTTTGGTAGAGGAAATAGATTTCTTGCAGGGATATATGAATATGGGAAAATCAAACATTCCCTTAGCGGCTACTTTGAGTTTGGAATTTGGTACTACCTCTGTCAATCTATATGCTGGTATGGATGATGATTTTAAACGTTATAATGCACCAATTTTAACTTGGTATGAAACGGCTCGCTATGCCTTTGAGCGAGGTATGTTGTGGCAAAATTTAGGTGGTGTTGAAAACTCTCTCAATGGTGGACTTTATCATTTTAAGGAAAAATTTAATCCAACGATTGAAGAATATTTGGGAGAATTTACAATGCCTACCCATCCTCTCTATCCTCTGTTAAGACTTGCTCTTGATTTCCGTAAAACATTAAGAAAAAAACATAGAAAGTAAGTATATGGCACTAATTACACTCACGAAAGAAGAGTTTCAGGCTTATTCTGATCAGGTTTCTTCTCGTTCCTTTATGCAATCTGTTCAGATGGGGGACTTGTTAGAAAAAAGAGGGGCTCGAATTGTTTATCTAGCTTTGAAACAAGAAGGAGAAATTCAAGTTGCAGCTCTGGTTTATAGCTTGCCCATGCTGGGTGGTCTGCATATGGAGATCAATTCGGGGCCGATTTATACCCAACAAGATGCTCTTCCAGTTTTTTATGCGGAGTTAAAAGAATATGCCAAGCAAAATGGTGTATTAGAGTTGCTTGTAAAACCTTATGAAACTTATCAAACTTTTGATAGTGAAGGTAATCCAATAGATACTGAGAAAAAAAGTATCATTCAAGCTTTAACTGATTTAGGTTATCAATTTGATGGATTGACAAGAGGTTATCCAGGTGGAGAACCAGATTGGTTATACTATAAAGATTTGACTGAATTAACTGAAAAGAATTTGCTTAAAAGTTTTAGCAAAAAGGGTAAACCCTTGGTGAAAAAGGCTGAAACGTTTGGCATTCGGTTGAAAAAGTTACAACGTGAAGAACTATCGATTTTTAAGAATATAACAAAAGAAACCTCTGAACGTAGAGAATACAGTGATAAAAGTTTAGAATATTATGAGCACTTTTATGATTCATTTGGAGAACAAGCGGAGTTTCTCATAGCAACCTTGAATTTTTCGGACTATATGAGCAAATTGCAAGGTGAACAAAGTAAACTAGAAGAAATCTTGGGCAAGTTGCGACTTGATTTGAGTAAAAATCCTCATTCTGAGAAAAAACAAAATCAGCTGAGAGAATATTCTAGTCAATTTGAAACGTTTGAAGTTCGAAAAGCAGAAGCGCGAGACTTGATTGAAAAATATGGAGAAGAAGATATTGTTTTAGCCGGGAGTTTATTTGTTTATATGCCTCAGGAAACGACTTATCTCTTTAGTGGTTCTTACACTGAGTTTAATAAGTTCTATGCGCCTGCACTGCTTCAAAAATATGTTATGTTGGAAAGTATAAAACGTGGAATACCTAAATACAACTTCCTAGGGATTCAAGGGATTTTTGATGGAAGTGATGGTGTTTTGCGTTTTAAACAGAATTTTAATGGCTATATTGTACGCAAAGCAGGTACTTTCCGCTACCATCCATCGCCTTTAAAATACAAAGCTATCCAGTTACTCAAAAAAATAGTAGGACGTTAAGATGAAAAAGTCAGTATTTAGCTTTCTTTCAGCTTCTTTTAGTAAAATAGACTTTATTTACTAGAAAGGTGGAAGGATATGCGCTGGCTTTTTCGTTTGATAGGGGCTTTCTTTTCTTTTGTGTGGCGTTTGTTTTGGCGCCTGGTTTGGATAGTTGTACTCTTATGTGCTCTTGCTTTTGGATTTCTCTGGTATCTGAACGGGGATTTCCAAGGAGCGCTAAAGCAAGCAGAACGGTCAGTAAAAATTGGTCAACAAAGTATTGACCAATGGGAAAGAATAGGGCAACTGCCTAAGTTGAACCAGACAGATAGCCACCAACACTCTGAAGGAAGGTGGCCGCAGGCTTCTGCTCGTATTTACTTGGATCCCCAGATGGATTCACGCTTTCAAGAAGCTTATGTAGAAGCAATCCAGAATTGGAATCAAACTGATGCTTTTAACTTTGAAATTGTGACTGAGTCCAGCAAGGCGGATATCTTGGCTACGGAGATGAACGATGGAAGCACTCCTGTGGCAGGAGAGGCGGAAAGTCAAACTAATCTCTTGACGGGTCAATTCTTGTCTGTAACGGTGCGTCTGAATCATTATTATTTGTCCAATCCAGACTATGGCTATTCCTATGAGCGCATTGTCCATACGGTAGAACATGAGTTGGGGCATGCGATTGGCTTGGACCATACAGATGAGAAGTCTGTGATGCAACCAGCAGGTTCTTTTTATGGTATCCAGGAAGAGGATGTTGAAAGACTTCGAAAATTATATGAGACCAATGAGTAGGGGACTATCTTTCCCTACTTTTTTGCTATAATGGAATTATGAACAACTTGATTAAATCAAAACTAGAGCTCTTGCCGACCAGCCCTGGTTGCTACATTCACAAGGATAAAAACGGCACCATTATCTATGTAGGAAAGGCTAAAAATCTGCGTAACCGCGTGCGGTCTTATTTCCGTGGGAGTCACGATACCAAGACAGAAGCCTTGGTGTCTGAAATTGTGGATTTTGAATTTATCGTTACGGAGTCTAATATTGAGGCACTTCTCCTAGAAATCAACCTAATCAAGGAAAACAAGCCCAAGTACAATATCATGCTCAAGGATGATAAGTTCTATCCCTTCATCAAAATTACCAATGAGCGCTATCCTCGCTTGATTATCACCCGACAGGTCAAAAAGGACGGAGCTCTCTACTTTGGACCTTATCCAGATGTGGGAGCAGCCAATGAAATCAAGAGGTTGCTAGATCGGATTTTTCCTTTTCGTAAGTGTACAAACCCACCGTCTAAGGTCTGTTTTTACTACCATATCGGTCAATGTATGGCCCATACCATCTGTAAGAAGGATGAGGCCTACTTCAAGTCTATGGCTCAGGAGGTTTCTGATTTTCTGAAAGGGCAGGATGATCAAATTATCGATGACCTCAAGGGCAAGATGGCAAGTGCTGCCCAGACTATGGAATTTGAACGTGCGGCGGAATACCGTGACCTAATTCAGGCCATTGGAACGCTTCGAACCAAGCAGCGGGTCATGGCTAAGGATCTCCAAAATCGGGATGTCTTTGGCTACTATGTCGATAAGGGCTGGATGTGTGTTCAGGTTTTCTTTGTTCGTCAGGGCAAGTTAATTGAACGTGACGTCAATCTTTTTCCCTATTACAATGATCCGGATGAGGATTTTCTAACCTATGTGGGACAATTCTATCAAGAAAAATCTCACTTGGTTCCCAATGAGGTATTGATTCCACAGGATATTGACGAAGAAGCTGTCAAGGCTTTGGTGGATACCAAGATTCTCAAACCCCAGCGTGGAGAGAAAAAGCAACTGGTCAATCTGGCTATAAAGAATGCTCGAGTCAGCCTAGAGCAGAAATTTAACCTGCTAGAGAAATCTGTCGAAAAGACCCAAGGGGCTATTGAAAATCTAGGACGCTTGCTCCAGATCCCGACCCCAGTCCGCATCGAATCCTTCGATAACTCCAATATCATGGGAACTAGTCCTGTTTCAGCCATGGTGGTCTTTGTCAACGGCAAACCAAGTAAGAAGGATTATCGTAAGTACAAGATAAAAACGGTTGTCGGTCCAGACGATTATGCTAGTATGCGAGAGGTCATTCGCAGGCGTTATGGTCGAGTTCAACGTGACGGCTTGACTCCGCCAGATTTGATTGTGATTGATGGGGGACAAGGTCAGGTCAATATCGCCAAGCAAGTCATACAAGAGGAACTGGGTTTGGATATTCCCATTGCAGGTCTGCAAAAGAATGACAAGCACCAAACCCATGAATTGCTCTTTGGAGATCCGCTTGAGGTGGTGGAGTTGTCTCGCAATTCTCAGGAATTTTTCCTCCTCCAACGTATTCAGGATGAGGTCCACCGCTTTGCTATCACTTTCCATCGCCAACTGCGCTCCAAAAATTCCTTTTCATCACAATTGGATGGCATTGACGGCCTGGGACCTAAACGCAAGCAAAATCTCATGAAGCATTTCAAGTCTTTGATCAAAATCAAGGAAGCCAGTGTGGATGAGATTGTCGAAGTTGGGGTACCAAGAGCAGTTGCAGAAGCTGTGCAGAGGAAGTTGAACCCGCAGGAAGAAGTGGAATTGGCTCAGGTAGCGGAAGAAAGAGTAGATTATCAAACGGAAGGAAACCACAATGAACCATAAAATCGCAATTTTATCAGATATTCATGGCAATGCGACGGCGCTAGAAGCAGTGATTGCAGATGCTAAAAATCAAGGAGTCAGTGAATACTGGCTTCTGGGAGATATTTTTCTTCCTGGTCCAGGCGCAAATGACTTAGTCGCCCTGCTAAAGGACCTTCCTATCACAGCAAGTGTTCGAGGCAATTGGGATGATCGTGTCCTGGAGGTCTTGGATGGCGAATATGGTTTGGAAGATCCGAAAGAAATTCAGTCAATGCGCATGACCCAGTTTTTGATGGAGCGAATGGATCCTGCAACGATTGTCTGGCTACGAAGCTTGCCTTTGCTGGAAAAGAAAGAAATTGACGGATTGCGCTTTTCTATCTCTCATAATTTGCCAAATAAGAACTATGGTGGTGACTTGCTAGTTGAGAATGATACAGAGAAATTTGACCAACTACTAGATGAGGAAGCGGACGTGGCAGTCTATGGTCATGTCCACAAGCAGTTGCTTCGTTATGGAAGTCAAGGGCAACAAATCATCAATCCAGGGTCGATTGGCATGCCCTATTTTAATTGGTATGCGTTAAAAAATCACCGTGCCCAGTATGCCGTGATAGAGGTTGAAGATGGGGAATTGGTAAATATCCTATTTCGTAAAGTTGCTTATGACTACGAAGCGGAGTTGGGATTGGCTAAGTCTCAGGGTCTTCCCTTTATCGAAATGTATGAAGAACTACGAAGAGAAGATAACTATCAGGGGCACAATCTGGAACTCTTAGCCAGCTTAATAGAAAAGCATGGGTATGTAGAGGATGTGAAGAATTTTTTTGATTTTTTGTAAGAGTTTCCTAAAATAACCAATGCAAACTAAAAACGATTGGCTGGTCCAATCGTTTTTAATATATCTTATTGTAACTGAGATTTATCTGGGAGATAAGAACCACCTAGATAGGTATTGCTGAGTTTTTCAAGGGTTCCATCTTGGTAGAGTTCTTTGAGTGCTTTATCAAATTGCTCTTTAAACTCTTTTTGATCACTTGAGAAAACGATATAATTGCTAGGACTATTAGTAGAAGACAAGTCAACCACAGAAAGGTCTAAGCCACGGTCCTTGATAATCTTTTGAACGGATACCTTGTCAAAAACGAGGAAATCAAATTCGCCGTTAGAGAGGTCTAGGATTCGTTTACCAATATCCTCGCCAGAAAAATCGATGGTAGCAGGATTGTCAGTGTGTTTCTGATTCCAGTTATTGATGAATTGAGCGTTTGAAGTTCCAGTATCCTCCTGTGTTGTTTTACCAGCAATTTGGTCAAGTGAAGTCAAAGGATTTTTCTTGTTGCTGACGAGGACGAGGGGATTGTTTGAAATGGGAAGTGAGTAGAGGTATTTTTCAGCACGCTCTTTTGTGTAACTCAAGTTATTTGCTGCAGCCTGATAGTGACCAGAATCAAGCCCTGGGAAGATGCTCTCCCAAGCAGTTCTTTGGAATTGAATCTCGTAGTCGCTGAGTTTTTCATCTACTGCTTTTAGGACTTCAATATCGAAACCTGTCAAATTGCCCTTGTCTTCGTAGTCAAATGGCGGCACATCGCCGGCTGTAGCAACGACGATTGTCTTTTGAGTGCTGGTCTCTTTGGGTGTGGATTGATTTCCACAGGCAACCAAAAATGGTAGGGTAGCTAGTAATAGGCTAAATTTTTTCATAATGTCTCCATTCAAATGTAAAGTACTTGCTAGTTTATCAGAAACTTTCCTGATAAACCAATATATATCTTTTATGTCTGTGATAGAAAAAACTTAATCATGAAAAATCCCTGCAAGCTCTTTCAAATTATGGTAGAATGGAAGCAGTAGAATTAGAAAAGGAAATCGATTATGAAATTTCTTGAATTAAATAAAAAACGTCATGCGACTAAGCATTTCACTGATAAGCCAGTTGATTCAAAAGATGTGCGTACGGCTATCGAAATTGCAACCTTGGCTCCAAGCGCCCACAACAGCCAGCCTTGGAAATTTGTAGTGGTGCGTGAGAAAAATGCTGAACTAGCAAAATTGGCTTACGGTTCCAACTTTGAGCAGGTATCATCAGCGCCTGTAACCATTGCCCTGTTTACGGATACAGACCTTGCCAAACGTGCCCGCAAGATTGCCCGTGTCGGTGGCGCAAAGAATTTCTCAGAAGAACAACTTCAATATTTCATGAAGAACTTGCCTGCGGAATTTGCCCGTTACAATGAACAACAGGTCAGTGACTACCTAGCCCTCAATGCAGGTTTGGTTGCTATGAACTTGGTTCTGGCTCTTACAGACCAAGGAATCGGATCAAATCTGATTCTTGGATTTGACAAATCAAAAGTCAATGAGGTTTTAGAAATCGAAGACCGTTTCCGCCCAGAATTTTTGATTACAGTGGGTTACACGGACGAAAAATTGGAACCAAGCTACCGCTTGCCAGTAGATGAAATCATTGAGAAAAGATAGAAAGAAGAAAAAAATGACAGTAATTGATTTTACAGCAGAAGTAGAAAAACGCAAAGAAGACCTCTTGGCTGACTTGTTTAGCCTTTTGGAAATCAACTCAGAACGTGATGATAGCAAGGTTGATGCTGAGCATCCATTTGGGCCTGGTCCAGTAAAAGCCTTGGAAAAATTCCTTGAAATCGCAGACCGCGATGGCTACCCAACTAAGAATGTCGATAACTACGCAGGACATTTCGAGTTTGGTGATGGAGAAGAAGTTCTCGGCATCTTTGCCCATATGGATGTGGTTCCTGCTGGTAGCGGTTGGGATACAGATCCTTACACACCGACTATCAAAGACGGTCGCCTTTATGCGCGTGGGGCTTCGGACGACAAGGGCCCTACAACAGCTTGTTACTATGGTTTGAAAATCATCAAAGAATTGGGTCTTCCAACTTCTAAGAAAGTCCGCTTCATCGTTGGAACAGATGAAGAATCAGGCTGGGCAGACATGGACTACTATTTCGAGCACGTAGGACTTGCAAAACCAGACTTCGGTTTCTCTCCTGATGCTGAGTTCCCTATCATCAATGGTGAAAAAGGAAATATCACGGAATACCTCCACTTTGCAGGAGAAAATACAGGCGCTGCCCGTCTTCACAGCTTCACAGGTGGTTTGCGTGAAAACATGGTACCAGAATCAGCAACAGCAGTTATTTCAGGTGATTTGGCTAACTTGCAAGCTAAACTAGATGCCTTTGTTGCAGAACATAAACTTAGAGGAGAACTCCAAGAAGAAGCTGGCCAATACAAGGTGACCATCATTGGTAAATCAGCCCACGGTGCTATGCCTGCTTCAGGTGTCAATGGTGCGACTTACCTAGCCCTCTTCCTTAGCCAGTTTGACTTTGCTGGTCCAGCCAAAGACTACCTTGACATCGCTGGTAAAATTCTTTTGAACGATCATGAGGGTGAAAATCTCAAGATTACTCATGTGGATGAAAAGATGGGTGCTCTTTCTATGAATGCCGGTGTCTTCCGCTTTGATGAAACAAGCGCTGATAATACCATTGCCCTCAACATCCGCTATCCAAAAGGAACAAGTCCAGAGCAAATCAAGTCAATTCTTGAAAACTTGCCAGTTGCTTCTGTTAGCCTTTCTGAACACGGTCACACGCCTCACTATGTGCCAATGGAAGATCCACTTGTCCAAACTTTGTTGAATGTTTATGAAAAACAAACTGGACTTAAAGGTCATGAGCAAGTTATCGGTGGTGGTACTTTTGGTCGCTTGCTCGAACGTGGGGTTGCCTACGGAGCCATGTTCCCAGACTCAATTGACACCATGCACCAAGCCAATGAATTTATCGCCTTGGACGATCTTTTCCGAGCAGCAGCAATCTATGCCGAAGCTATTTATGAATTGATCAAATAAAACGATAGAAGTCTGAGATTGTATGCTTAGACTTCTTTTTGGAGGGAAAGTAGATGTCTCAAATTGAAAGAATCAAGCAGGCTATTATGTCAGATCCACAAAATGCCAGCTATACAGAACGCGGAATCGAACCTCTCTTTGCAGCGCCAAAGACTGCTCGCATCAATATCATCGGTCAAGCACCGGGGCTTAAAACGCAGGAGGCAGGACTTTACTGGAAGGACAAAAGTGGTGATCGTTTGCGGGACTGGCTAGGTGTGGATGAAGATACCTTTTACAATTCAGGTTATTTTGCTGTTCTGCCCATGGATTTCTACTTTCCAGGGCATGGTAAGTCAGGTGACTTGCCACCGAGAACAGGCTTTGCTGAAAAATGGCATCCACAGCTCTTGCAAGAATTACCAGATATTCAATTGACCCTCTTGATTGGGCAATATGCCCAGGCCTACTATTTAAAGGAGAAAATCAGTGGCAAGGTGACAGAACGGGTAAAACACTACCAGAACTACTTGCCAACCTATTTTCCACTAGTTCACCCCTCACCGCGAAATCAAATCTGGATGGTCAAAAATCCTTGGTTTGAGGCAGAAGTGGTGCCGGATTTGAAAAAAAGAATTAAAACTATTTTATAGTCAATGAAAATCAAAGAGCAAACTAGGAAGCTAGCCGCAGGCTGCTCAAAGTACAGCTTTGAGGTTGCAGATAAAACTGACGAAGTCAGCTCAAAACACTGTTTTGAGGTTGTGGATAGAACTGACGAAGTCAGTAACCATACCTACGGTAAGGCGACGCTGACGTGGTTTGAAGAGATTTTCGAAGAGTATTAGGAGAAAAAGAATGAAAGAAATAACCTTTGACGCATTTTACCAGCTTTATCAAAACAATCAACTTTCTCTAGTGGACGTGAGAGAAGTGGATGAGTTTGAAGCTCTTCATTTAGAAGGCGCCTACAACTTACCGCTTAGTCAATTGGCTGATACTTATGCTCAGTTGGACAAGGACCAGTTACATTATGTTATTTGTAAATCTGGAATGAGATCGGCGCGTGCTTGCCAATTCCTATCAGAACAAGGTTATGAGGTTATCAATGTACAAGGTGGCATGTTAGCCTTTGAAGAACTGTAAACATTAGAATTTCTCTTACTTGGTGTGGACTGGGTAGGGGATTTTATTTTTAGACAATTCTCATTTTTGAGAATCTTGAAAACATTCAATATTTACTTCGTGATACTTTTTTCATACTCTTATTCATGATATACTAGGTCAGTATTTTATAAATATGAAGGAGATTTTCATGGCTAAAAAAGGTGCCCTAACAGGTTTACTCCTGTTTGGAATATTTTTTGGTGCGGGGAACTTGATTTTTCCGCCTTCTCTAGGTGCTCTATCTGGAGAACATTTTCTTCCTGCCATCGCAGGTTTTGTCTTTTCAGGTGTCGGTATCGCCGTCTTGACTCTTATTATTGGAACGCTAAATCCTAAAGGATATATTTACGAGATTTCAACAAAGATAGCGCCTTGGTTTGCGACTCTTTACCTCTCAGTTCTTTACTTGTCAATCGGTCCATTCTTTGCCATCCCACGTACAGCTACAACAGCTTACGAAGTAGGGATTAGCCCCCTTTTGTCGGATGCAAATAAAGGACTTGGCTTGATTGTATTTACGGTTCTGTATTTTGCGGCAGCCTATTTGATTTCGCTTAATCCATCAAAAATCTTAGACCGTATCGGCCGTATTTTAACACCAGTCTTTGCGATTTTGATTGTTATCTTGGTTGTTCTGGGAGCTTTCAAATACGGTGGAACAAGTCCTCAAGCTGCTTCAGCTGCTTATCAAGATTCTGCCTTTGGTACAGGTTTCCTAGAAGGTTACAATACCTTGGATGCCCTTGCTTCAGTTGCCTTTAGCGTAATCGCAGTTCAAACCTTGAAACAACTTGGCTTCTCAAGTAAGAAAGAATACATTTCGACTATTTGGGTGGTTGGTATCGTTGTTGCCCTTGCTTTCAGCGCTCTTTACATCGGTTTAGGTTTCCTTGGAAATCATTTTCCAGTACCAGCTGAAGCGATGAAGGGTGGAACACCAGGTGTTTACATCTTGTCACAAGCTACTCAAGAAATCTTTGGTTCAACAGCTCAACTCTTCCTTGCAGCTATGGTTACTGTAACCTGCTTCACAACAACAGTTGGTTTGATTGTGTCAACAGCTGAGTTCTTTAATGAACGCTTCCCACAAATCAGCTATAAGGTTTATGCGACAGCCTTTACCTTGATTGGATTTGCCATTGCTAATTTGGGTCTTGATGCGATTATCAAGTACTCCATTCCAGTACTGGTTATCTTGTACCCAATCACGATTGCCATCGTTATGATTGTCATTGTCAACAAATTTGTAGCTCTTTCAAAACCAGGTATGCAGTTGACAATTGCTGTTGTTACAGCTATTGCTATTGCAAGCGTACTAGGAAGCTCATTTAAAGTTGAGTTTCTTGCAAGTCTTGTCAATGCTCTTCCTTTTGCCAAGGCATCTCTCCCATGGTTGGTACCAGCCGTTGTCGGAATCTTGCTCTCATTGGTTCTACCAAATAAGCAAGAAAGTGATGTTTTTGAAATGGAATAATCACTAATACTCTTCGAAAATCTCTTCAAACTGCTTCAACGTCGCCTTGTCGTACTCAAGTACAGCCTGCGACTAGTTTCCTAGTTTGCTCTTTGATTTTCATTGACTATAAAATCACTTTTGTAGCCAAGTCTACAGGAGTGATTTTCTTTTTTTATCCGATGATAAATGTGTTATAATAGGTAGCAAAAGAGGTGAAGAAATGAATCAAACAGTAGAATATATCAAAGAACTGACAGCCATCGCATCGCCAACTGGCTTCACTCGGGAGATTGCGGACTATTTAGTCAAGACTCTAGAAGGTTTTGGTTACCAGCCGGTTCGCACAGCCAAGGGGGGTGTCAATGTAACTATTAAAGGTCAAAATGATGAAGAGCATCGCTATGTGACTGCTCATGTGGATACGCTGGGTGCCATTGTCCGTGCTGTCAAACCAGACGGCCGTCTCAAAATGGACCGTATCGGTGGTTTCCCTTGGAACATGATTGAAGGAGAAAACTGTACCGTTCATGTAGCTAGCACAGGTCAAAAGCTATCAGGAACCATCCTCATCCACCAAACTTCTTGCCATGTCTATAAGGATGCAGGAACTGCAGAACGCATGCAGGACAATATGGAAGTGCGTTTGGACGCCAAAGTAACAAATGAAAAAGAAACTCGTGCCTTGGGGATTGAGGTCGGTGATTTTATCAGTTTTGACCCACGAACTGTCGTGACAGAGACAGGTTTTATCAAGTCTCGTCATTTGGACGATAAGGTCAGCGCAGCGATTTTGCTTAACCTGCTTCGTATTTATAAGGAAGAGAAGATTGAATTGCCCGTAACAACCCATTTTGCTTTTTCAGTTTTTGAAGAAGTAGGCCACGGTGCTAACTCTAATATTCCTGCTCAAGTAGTCGAATATCTGGCTGTGGACATGGGAGCCATGGGAGATGACCAGCAGACAGACGAATATACAGTGTCTATCTGTGTCAAGGATGCTTCAGGTCCTTATCACTATGACTTCCGTCAACATTTGGTTGCTTTGGCTAAAGAGCAAGGTATTCCATTTAAGCTCGATATCTATCCATTTTATGGTTCAGACGCTTCAGCGGCTATGTCTGCAGGGGCAGAAGTCAAACACGCCCTTCTCGGTGCTGGTATCGAGTCTAGTCATTCTTATGAGCGTACTCATATTGACTCGGTGGTCGCAACAGAACGAATGGTCGATGCTTATCTTAAGAGCGCATTGGTAGACTAATATGTGTTTGATTTGCCAGAGAATTGAGCTCATCAAGAAGGGAGAAAATCCCTATTTTGTCAAAGAGTTGGAAACAGGCTATCTTGTGGTTGGAGACCACCAGTATTTTGCAGGCTATAGTCTCTTTCTAGCCAAGGAACATGTCACCGAATTGCACCATTTGAAAAAGGAAACAAGACTCCGTTTTCTCGAAGAAATGAGTCTAGTCCAAGAGGCAGTTGCCAAGGCATTTGCTGCTGAGAAAATGAATATCGAACTGCTAGGAAATGGCGATGCCCATCTTCATTGGCATCTGTTTCCACGACGGACAGGTGATATGAATGGCCACGGTCTTAAAGGTCGTGGTCCAGTCTGGTGGGTTCCCTTTGAAGAAATGACAGCAGAAACATACCAAGTAAAAACGGATGAGATTAAAAGATTAGTCGAATGTTTATCGTCAGAAGTAGATAACCTATTAGAAATAAAGGAGTAGAAATGAAAAAAAGATACCTTATCTTGACAGCCTTGCTAGCCTTGAGTCTAGCAGCTTGTTCACAAGAAAAAGCAAAAAATGAAGATGGAGCAGCTAAAACAGAACAAACTGCTAAAGTTGATGGAACAGTTGGAAGTAAGTCTCAAGGAGCTGCCCAGAAAAAAGCAGAAGTGGTTAACAAAGGAGACTATTACAGCATTCAAGGGAAATACGATGAAATCATCGTAGCCAACAAACACTATCCATTGTCTAAAGACTATAATCCAGGGGAAAATCCAACAGCCAAGGCTGAGTTGGTTAAACTCATCAAAGCGATGCAAGAGGCAGGTTTCCCCATTAGCGACCATTACAGTGGCTTTAGAAGTTATGAAACTCAGACCAAGCTCTATCAAGATTATGTCAATCAAGATGGGAAAGAAGCTGCCGACCGTTATTCTGCTCGACCTGGTTATAGCGAACACCAAACAGGCTTGGCCTTTGATGTGATTGGGACTGATGGTGATTTGGTGACAGAAGAAAAAGCAGCCCAATGGCTCTTGGACCATGCTGCTGATTATGGCTTTGTTGTCCGTTATCTCAAAGGCAAGGAAAAGGAAACAGGCTATATGGCTGAGGAATGGCACCTGCGTTATGTCGGAAAAGAAGCAAAAGAAATTGCTGAGAGTGGTCTCAGTTTGGAAGAATACTATGGCTTTGAAGGCGGAGATTACGTCGATTAAAAAATAAACTTTTCTCTTGCAATTCCAGATAAATAGTGTATAATAGATGGGTATGTGAAAAACATACTTGTGGGAGGTAAAAATCTCTAATTACCGCCAAAACCACAAAGGAGGATTTAAAAATGGCTAAAAAAGTCGAAAAACTTGTAAAATTGCAAATCCCTGCTGGTAAAGCTACACCAGCTCCACCGGTTGGACCTGCTCTTGGTCAAGCTGGTATCAACATCATGGGATTCACAAAAGAGTTCAACGCTCGTACAGCTGACCAAGCTGGTATGATCATTCCAGTTGTTATCTCAGTTTACGAAGATAAATCATTTACTTTCATCACTAAAACACCACCAGCTGCTGTTCTTTTGAAAAAAGCTGCAGGTGTTGAAAAAGGATCAGGTACACCTAACAAAACTAAAGTTGCTACAGTTACTCGTGCGCAAGTACAAGAAATTGCAGAAACTAAGATGCCAGATTTGAACGCAGCAAACGTAGAGTCTGCAATGCGTATGATCGAAGGTACTGCTCGTTCTATGGGATTCACTGTTGTTGACTAATCAATAACACAGTAGAAAATCTCACAGCAGTCTATTAGTTGCTTTTCATACTAGGCAAGTGACTGATGCTTGTACTTGGGTACAGCAAGGGAGCTTAACGAAGTAGGAAAAGAATCTCATAGACTGATAACCCGCAAGACTTCATCATTTCGAGAAGTGACGTGGGAGATGAAAATCGATTGAACCACTTACAAGGAGAATAGAAAATGGCTAAAAAAAGCAAACAACTTCGTGCTGCTCTTGAGAAAATCGACAGCACAAAAGCATACAGCGTAGAAGAAGCTGTAGCACTTGCAAAAGAAACTAACTTTGCAAAATTTGACGCAACTGTAGAAGTTGCTTACAACTTGAACATCGACGTTAAAAAAGCTGACCAACAAATCCGTGGAGCAATGGTATTGCCAAACGGTACTGGTAAAACTTCACGCGTTCTTGTTTTCGCACGTGGTGCAAAAGCTGAAGAAGCAAAAGCTGCTGGTGCAGACTTTGTTGGTGAAGATGACCTTGTTGCTAAAATCAACGACGGTTGGTTGGACTTCGACGTAGTTATCGCTACACCTGACATGATGGCTCTTGTTGGACGTCTTGGACGTGTCCTTGGACCACGTAACTTGATGCCAAACCCTAAAACTGGTACTGTAACAATGGATGTTGCTAAAGCAGTTGAAGAGTCTAAAGGTGGTAAAATCACTTACCGTGCTGACCGTGCAGGTAACGTTCAAGCAATCATCGGTAAAGTATCATTTGAAGCTGAAAAATTGGTTGAAAACTTCAAAGCTTTCAACGAAACAATCCAAAAAGCAAAACCAGCTACAGCTAAAGGAACTTACGTAACAAACTTGACTATCACAACTACTCAAGGTGTTGGTATCAAAGTTGACGTAAACTCACTTTAATCAGTAGTTAAAGTAATGTAAAAAAGTTGAAGACGCTATGTCTCAACTTTTTTTGATTTCAAAATATCTTCTTGTAAGGTAATACTCAATGAAAATCAAAGAGCAAACTAGGAAGCTAGCCGCAGGCTGTACTTGAGTACGGCAAGGTGAAGCTGACGTGGTTTGAAGAGATTTTCGAAGAGTATAAATTTAAGTTACTGCTGTTATTCTTAGGGTCACGTGTTTCAATACAATACTCTTTAAGCGTATGTAAATTGGTTTTATATTAAAGCATTGATCATCGTTAATGAAAAATAGAAAGATCTCTAATAAAATTAAAAAACACTCATTCAAACTCAATAATTACCAGTTAGAATACTTGAATGCTACAAATATAAATGCTATAATGAACTGAAGCATGTACAATTATTTAGCAATCTTTTTTAAGATGTTCTTCTCTTAATATTACTAAAAAATTTAAGGGGGGGGCTTTTTATTTGCCCTAATGCTTTAAATCAACACGAATAAAATAAATCAAGGAGGTTGAATCTCATGAAGAGAGGTCAACAAGATTTTAGAACTGAAAGATACCTTCGGTATGGTATTCGTAAGTATAGTTTTGGGGCAGCATCAGTGGCGATTGCGGCTGGTTTGATGTTTCTTGGAGCTGGTGCGGTATCAGCAACAGAAGTAGAAGGAGTTAATGAACCATCTTCAACAACGACTCCAACACCGACCATAGGCGATGAAGGTGCTAATCAAGGTGCTAACTCATCTAAACCCACTACTTATGACGCAGAGCCAGTCCTAACTAGGGACGGCGGTGAAGATACTTCCTCATCCCAAGCTAGCGATGAGAATACCGAAGCAGCGGCAACTAGCTCCTCTACAGAAACAGTTGCAGATAAGACGGAACTACAATCGAAAATTTTGACCTTACGTACTGCAATCCAGTCGGCTACTAAGGGGACAGACAGTCTAGCTCTTGACTTTGCTAATCAAACATTGACAAGTGCGCAAGCAGTTTTAGAAGCTAAACCAAGTCAAGAAGAGGTCGCTCAGCAAGTCCAAGCCCTAACAAATGCTATTACTGTAATCGCAGAGGCGTCTAGTCAAGCACAAGCTAATCAAGTCGATACAGCAGAAACAAATCAATCATCTGAAAAAGTAGAGTTAGAAAAGCGAGTGTCAGAGGCGGATGTAACCAATCGTTTAGCAAATAGTTTTTTGGAAAAAGAAGCAAATGATTCAAGCCTTTCTGAAGATGTCAAGAGTGCTATTAGAGCTGCCATAGCCAGCAATGCTGCTAAAATTACAGAAGCAAAGGCTGCTTTAGCAAATGGTGATGCGAGTGCCCAAGCCCTTAACCAATCGATGGCAGAATTGAAGTCATCTATTGAAGCTGTCTATGTTACTCTCCGTAAAGCAGGCAAAGAAGAATTTTCTGTTTCCTTGGCTGATACGCCTCCTGCCGGTGGTGTAATTGTACAACCAAATGCCAAAGATTATATATCCATTCCGCAGGGAGGTGGTACTTATAAGATAGTTTCAACAGATATAACAGAAGCCTCTGCAACAGGTAAGGATATCTATACCTTTGGTGCAACTGCCGCTACAAGAGGAGATGTCTCAACGGATAGAATCAGTGGAGATATTACGACTCTGGAAGCAGTCGTGTACTCTCACCAACGGACAGGTACCGACACGAATCCTGGCAACTCAGGTCAAGGAAATAATAATAAAGGTCGAGTGGATTTTCCTCTAACCAAGGAACAAGCAGAAGCCTTGGCTGCAGAAGCTCCCCTCTGGAAAGGAAAACTCCGTGCAGATGGGTCAACAATTTCAACAGGTAGTAATGTAGTTTTTGGTGCAGGAGGAGGATATGAATACCTTGCAACCCATATCTATCATTATGTTTATGAGCAAGGTACTGACCGTGTCTATATCGAAAAGATTAAGGGACGATTTAGTGTGACAGAGAAAGCAGCCACAGCCGGCTGGGTGGTCTCAAAGGTAGAGCCGACAAACTTACCAACAGGTTTAACCTATAATGCAGCTACAGATACTATTCAGGGGAAGATTGTGACAGATGGTCTGGCAAATGGGGTATATGATACGCGGATGTATGTGACCTATACCAATAAACAGACCAATGCTACTGTGCGTGCAGTGTACCGAAATCTTCGTGGGGGTTGGATTGGTTGGCAAGACACAACTCCACCAAACATTGGAACCAATGGAGAGGTCTTTGAAGGAAAGGTTGGTGAAAGTAGCTTTACCAATGAACAAGGTGACTCTACAAATAGTATTGATATCCACTACTCAGATACTTCAGGTTCTCGTGCCATGTCTGGCGGTGCTAATGTTACCTATACGCTAGCAGATGGGACGAATGTTACAGTCCGTAATCAATACGGGCCAAGTACTACAGGAATCTCGGGTAATATTGTGACAGCTACTGGAACAGCTCGTGCCGTGGATACAGAGATTCCGGGATTGACCTATGCCTTAGATGGTAGTAAAACCCTAACTAGTCCTGATGGCGTGACTACGGGTTATACAGGGAAGGCCTTGATTAGTGGGACTCCAACGGAAGCTGGTATTTATTATGTTACAGCCTATGCTAAGGACTGGAACCAGCCAACAGGTGCAAATGGTTGGACAACCCAGGGGCAAGAAACCCATGCAGGTATCACAGTTAAGGTAGCACCGAAAATTGATGTCCTCAACATTGCTGCATATGGAACAGAAGTCCCAGTGACTATCTCTAAAGGAGCTACCTATGCCAAGGTAACCATGCCTGATGGAAGTGTCACAGCACTTGAAAATAGAGAAGGCAAGTGGTATGTTGCCGCGGAGGGAACTACAAATACAGCAGTGACAGCTGGTGAATTAGTCGGAACAGTTGGTGAACAATTTAAATTAAAAGTTACAAGTGAAATGACAGCAACAGCTGGTGTAAATAAGATATCTGTTTATGCTAAAACAGAAGCTGTTACAGCATCCTTGATGCGTTCATCTGTCACACTCCAAGATAATGATAACTCGTCACATGTTGCAACCTTGAATAAAACAAGTGGACGTTGGGAACTACCAGCTGAATATGCGACTGTTAGAACCGATCACAGAGATGGTACTTATGATGTAACGAATAGAGAAGTTTACACCTCTGTGCAAGCGGATGGCTCTATCAAGTTCTATATTTATGCCTATAACCGTAGTTATGATGCTACAGGAAAGGTTACAGCAGTTAATGATGTGACTCGTAAAGAAACAGTTTATGCGAGAGAAAATACCTTAGCTACAAGAGTTGGGAATGGAACCTATGTAACAGTTTCTTACGATAAAGCTACGAACACATGGTCGTCATCGGATCAGTCAGTAGTGACAGCTAGAAAGACAGATGCTGATCATTGGGAAGTATCTACTTCATCAGGATTTTCTGGTGTGGTTAAGGCTACTACAGCAGAATCAACGGACGAAGCTACGATTATCAATAGAAAACCAACTGTTACTTCGACTTCTTATACAACTAAGATGAATACAACTGTAGACTTAGTAGATCGCAGTTTGGACGGAGTAAGTACGGTAACAACTAATGCTCATGTGACAGTAGCTGATGCAGAAGATGACTCACTTCCATCTACAAGTGATGCTGAGAAAACTTTCAAGACTAGTCACAATACCAAGATAACAACTATTACAGTAACTGATCCAAATGGTGGGGTGGTTGCATCTTACACAAAGACTGGTGATGCTCATAATTACCCAGATGCAACAAGCTTAAAATTGACAGAAGTTGGTGTTTATACGGTTACAGTAGATGTTATGGATAGTAATACTAACCTAGTTGATGAGACAAACGTTGGTGAGACAACAGCAGGGACAGATCATGGTGCAAACACATCCACGGCAAGAACAGTCTACACTATTACTGTTACTCCTCTGGATATAGAGGGTCAACCTACGAAATCATTGGCTATTCAAGGACGTCCACAATCAGGTAACCCAACATTTGAGTTTAAAACAGATACCGAAACTGAGACTGAGAAAGAGACAGAGATTGATCAGGGAACAAAACTCTATAGCCTTGAAGGAGCGATAGATGGCTCTGTAACGGCTACAAAAGATGGTAAGACAATAGGTACTTACAAGATTGATAAAGATACAGGATTGGTCACTTTCACTCCTGAAAAAGACTTTACAGGGGAAGCACCAGCAGTTACAGTACGTTTGACAGTAACATTTGCTAATGATACTACTGGCAACCCACTCACTGCAACTGCGACAGCTACCTACACCCCAACAGTTATTCCAGTAACTCCAAGCTCTGAAGCTTCTAAGACAACTGGGCCGCAAGGACAAGCCCAGACTTCAGTTATTAAGTATGACACTGCAGATACAGACGCTAGCACTGTGAACTTTACTAAAGGTAGTGCTCTGGTTGAAACTGTTGAGAAGTCTGTCGATCTAGATAAAGGAACGGTAACGCTTCTTGATGCCAATGGAGCAGAAACTACAACTGTCACAGTGGCCAATCAAGGTACCTATAGTCTAAACAAAGACACCAACACCATCACCTTCCAACCTCTTTCAAGTTTCGTAGGAAAGGCAACTCCAGTAACAGTTCAAGTGAAGGATGACAACGGAACAGCGACAACAACGACTTACACTCCAACGGTAACAGCTGTGACCATGACATCTGAAGATGCTACATCGACTGGTATTCAAGGGGCTACTCAAAGTGGAACTCCAGAATTTGAAACATCAGATCCATCAGTAACGATTGCAACACGTCAGTTGCTTGATCCATCAACGATGCAACCAACTACTAGTGTTACAATTGCAAATGAAGGAACATACACAATTGAACCAACAACAGGTCTTGTGACCTTCGTACCAGATCCATCATACAAAAAGAAGGGGACAGGTGTTACTGTTCAAGCAACGGACTCAAATGGTGAAACCTCAACCGCTACCTACACTCCGACAGTTACTCCAGTTTCTCTAACGTCGACTGATGTGACATCGAAAGATATTCAAGGGGCAGAACAAGAAGGAACTCCAACCTTTGCCTTGTCAAATGGAGCAGAAGCAACAACGACTATCACAGGCTATAAGCTTGTGGATCCAACTACAGGCCAAGCGACAGATGAAACATCTGTAGTTGTTCAATCAGTTGGTAAGTATACAATTGATTCAACGACAGGTAAAGTAACCTTCCAACCAGATGGTGCGTATAAGGGGACACCAGATGCCATCAAAGTTGAAGCAACTGCGACTGTTAAAAATGCCAAGAATGAAACTGCAAGCATTACGAAAGAAGCTACCTACACCCCAACAGTTATTCCAGTAACACCAAGCTCTGAAGCTTCAGAGACAACTGGACCGCAAGGACAAGCCCAGACTTCAGTTATTAAGTATGACACTGCAGATACAGACGCTAGCACTGTGAACTTTACTAAAGGTAGTGCTATGGTTGAAACTGTTGAGAAGTCTGTCGAGCTAGATAAGGGAACGGTAACGCTTCTTGATGCCGATGGAGCAGAAACTACAACTGTCACAGTGGCAAATCAAGGTACCTACAGTCTAAACAAAGACACCAACACCATCACCTTCCAACCTCTTTCAAGTTTCGTAGGAAAGGCAACTCCAGTAACAGTTCAAGTGAAGGATGCCAACGGAACAATTACAACAACGACTTACACTCCAACGGTAACAGCTGTAACTCCAACAGGTGCTTCATCGGTTACTGAAGGAGCTCGTGGAACTATTCAAACATCTCCTGTAGTATTTGATACGCCAGATCAAGATAATACAACAGTAAACTTTAATAAAGGTCATGAAAAAGTTGAACTTGATAAGTCTACTCTAACATTAGTTGATAAAACTGGTAAAGAAGTGAAAGAAGTTGTAGTTCCAGGAGAAGGAACATATGTACTCAAGGATGGAGTCGTTGAATTTACACCAGAAAAAGATTTTGTAGGGAAAACTTCTGGAGTAACAGTTCAAGTGAAAGACGTCAATGGTAAGGTAGTTTCTGAAACTTATACTCCAACTGTGCGTCCTGTAACGGAGTTTAAAGATACAGATGGGAATGTTGTTTCAGGAAGTACTACAGAAGATGGCAAAGTTGATAAGAAGGACTTCCCAGGTTATAGATTTGTTGAAACTAAAGTTGATAACAAGGGTAATACTACTCATATCTATGAAAAAGTAACAACAACATTCAAGGATAAGGAAGGCAATCTTATTACTGTTGATAAAGACAACAACCCTGTGAAATCAACAGAAGAAGGAGAAACTCCGGCTAAAACGATTCCAGGTTATAAATTCGTAGAGACTAAGAAACTTCCAAACGGAGATATCGAACACATCTACGAAAAAGTAAGTACCTTCTTCAAAGATAAAGAAGGCAAAGAGATTCCAAACTATCCAAGTGAGCCAGGTACAGTCGATAAGAAAGACATCCCAGAATACAGATTCGTAGAAACGAAGAAACTGTCAAATGGAGATACTGTTCATGTTTATGAAAAAGTAAGTACCTTCTTCAAAGATAAAGAAGGCAAAGAGATTCCAAACTATCCAAGTGAGCCAGGTACAGTCGATAAGAAAGATATTCCAGAATACAGATTCGTAGAGACTAAGAAATTACCAAATGGTGATACTGAACATATCTACGAAAAAGTAAGTACCTTCTTCAAAGATAAAGAAGGAAACGAAATTCCTAACTATCCAAGTGAAGCAGGAACAGTAGATAAGAAAGACATCCCAGGCTACCGCTTCGTTGAGACTAAGAAACTGTCAAATGGAGATACTGTTCATGTTTATGAAAAAGTAACACCACCAGCTCCAACACCTTCACCTGTTCCTCAACCAAATCCAGGTAAGCAAAATACAACTACTTGGACTGATGAGGGTGGAAATCCATTGAAACCAACTGAGCCAGGTTCTAAAGAACCGGGAACAATTCCAGGTTACGAATATGTGAAGACTGTGACAGATTCAAATGGAAATATCAGACATATCTTCCGCAAAGTTGAGATGCCAACTCCAACACCGGTTGAACCGACTCAACCAGCACAACCGGTAGAGCCAGCTAAACCTCAAATGCCAGCAACACCTAAATATGTTGATGGTCAAAAAGAATTACCTAACACAGGTACAGAAGCTAATGCTAGTCTAGCTGCACTTGGACTCCTTGGAGCTTTGAGTGGATTTGGATTTCTTGCTCGCAAGAAAAAAGAAGACTAATCTTTCTAATGGGTATAATTTGTTTGCAATGAACAGATTGTCCTTAATGAGGATGGGCAAAAACTTCATTTCAGGATAAAATGAAGTAAATATTCCCACAATAAAACGCATAGTATCAAGTTTTTCAAGACCTGATATTATGCGTTTTTAATTTTAAAGACTTTTTTCAGTCTCACTTATTGTATAGTGAAATGAGATAAAAAATGGACAAATTGATTGGGGGATTTAAACCAATTTCTAACAATGTTTTAGAAAACTCGGCGGACTATTCCAGATTCAATCAACTATAATGTTAAAAGTTATTGGATCTGTAGAGGTCCACAATTTCGTCATTTTGAGTCTAAAAAGAGAATGGTTTCCATGCTTTGATTACTGTTCTCTACAAACGTGAGCTTGTGCATGAGTAGAACGTTGGGGAGCTCCTCGATATGTTAGAGGATTGGGAGTTTTAAAAAATCCTTGTTTATGCTTTTTCATATGCAATTGATTTACAGTAGATAAAAAGACTGAGAGATTACTTCTCAGTCTTGGATATATTGAAAGAGGTGGTCGAGTTGGTTTAGGTAGTCGGTGCGTGAGTTGATAATTCTCAGGATATGGACTTCTTTTTCATGAATGAGGTAAAAGAGTAGGTATTGTTTAGAGACAATCATTCTGAGCATATTTTCTGGATAGAGGGAGTATCCGATTTTATGGTCAAAGTTAATACCGCCCTCTGGTGAGAAGGTGAGTAGGTTGGTAATTTGTTGGAGACGAGTGAAGACTTTCTTGGCTATGTTTTCACTGAAGTCTGTGGAGTAGTAGATGAAAATAGCGTCCAAGTCTTGTCTGGCTTGTTCTGTAAAGCGTACTTTATAGTCCATACTTTGAAAAGACCTCGTCTGCGTCGTAGAGACGTCCCTCGATGATGTCTTGGTAGCCTTTATCTAGTTCTGCTTTGAGTTCTCCTAGGAAGATTTCTGCTTTGAGTTGGTCGGCTGTTTTAATTGGTAGCCCTTTTTCAAGGACGATTTGTTCTACAAAGAGGTTGAGGGCATCTGAAAGGCTGATGTTTTGGCTTTCTAGGATGGTTTTTGCTTCTTCAAATAGTTGAGTATTGACGCGGAAGTTATAAACTCGGTCTCGTGTAAGTCTTGACATGGCATTTCTCCTTGTAATGATATTGTATTACATATACATTACAAAAAAAGATCGAGAAAGTCAAGGGCTGTTTTAGTAGTGGAGGGTGGTAGGTTGGTAATTCAAATTATTAAACAGAATTTTTGATTAAAAGTATTATTTTAAGAGAAAAATTTTCAATTTCATAAATTTTAGGCAAACGCTTGCATTCTAGTTTTTATTGGACTATAATAGGTTGGTATAAAGCTTTCTGTAATAATAAAATGTAGAAGGTGTAGAAAGTAAGGATTTAGAATACTTGTATTGGAAAATACAATGTTGCTATTCCTTGCGATAGGGAGATAGATATGGCAATGATAGAAGTGGAACATCTTCAGAAAAATTTTGTAAAGACTGTTAAGGAACCGGGCTTGAAGGGGGCATTACGCTCCTTCATTCATCCTGAAAAGCAGACCTTTGAAGCGGTCAAGGATTTGACTTTTGAGGTCCCAAAAGGACAAATTTTAGGCTTTATCGGGGCCAATGGTGCTGGGAAGTCGACAACCATTAAAATGCTGACAGGGATTTTAAAACCGACATCTGGTTTTTGTCGGATTAACGGCAAGATTCCGCAGGATAATCGCCAAGATTATGTCAAGGATATTGGGGTGGTCTTTGGACAACGTACCCAGCTATGGTGGGATTTGGCTCTGCAAGAGACCTATACGGTCTTGAAGGAGATTTACGATGTGCCAGATTCGCTCTTCCATAAGCGTATGGACTTTTTGAATGAAGTCTTGGATTTGAAGGACTTTATCAAGGATCCTGTGCGGACTCTTTCACTGGGACAGCGCATGCGGGCGGACATTGCAGCTTCCTTGCTTCACAATCCCAAGGTTCTCTTTTTAGATGAGCCGACCATTGGTTTGGATGTGTCGGTCAAGGATAACATTCGTCGGGCTATTACACAAATCAATCAAGAGGAAGAGACAACTATTCTTTTGACCACTCACGATCTGAGTGATATTGAGCAACTCTGTGATCGGATTTTTATGATAGATAAGGGGCAGGAGATTTTTGATGGAACGGTGAGCCAACTTAAGGAGACCTTTGGTAAGATGAAGACACTCTCCTTTGAACTGCTACCAGGTCAAAGTCATCTCCTTTCTCACTATGAAGGCTTTTCGGATATGACAATTGATAGACAAGGAAATAGCCTCAATATTGAATTTGACAGTTCCCGCTACCAGTCAGCTGACATTATTAAGCAAACCCTGTCTGATTTTGAAGTCCGTGATTTGAAGATGGTGGATACGGATATTGAGGATATTATCCGTCGCTTCTATCGAAAGGAGCTCTAAGATGGTCAAATTGTGGAGACGTTATAAACCCTTTATCAATGCAGGTGTTCAGGAATTGATCACCTATCGAGTCAACTTTATTCTGTATCGGATTGGGGATGTCATGGGGGCTTTTGTGGCCTTTTATCTCTGGAAGGCTGTCTTTGATTCCTCACAGGAGTCTTTGATTCAGGGCTTTAGTATGGCAGATATCACCCTCTACATCATCATGAGTTTTGTGACCAATCTGTTGACCAGGTCTGATAGCTCCTTTATGATTGGGGAGGAGGTCAAGGATGGTTCCATCATCATGCGATTGTTGAGACCAGTGCATTTTGCGGCCTCTTATCTTTTCACTGAGCTTGGTTCCAAGTGGTTGATTTTTATCTCTGTTGGCCTTCCATTTTTAAGTGTCATTGTTTTGATGAAAATCTTATCTGGGCAAGGCGTTGTTGAAGTGTTGGGTTTAACTGTCCTTTATCTCTTTAGTCTAACGCTAGCTTATCTGATTAACTTTTTCTTTAATATCTGCTTTGGATTTTCTGCCTTTGTGTTTAAAAATCTATGGGGTTCCAATTTACTTAAGACTTCCATAGTGGCTTTTATGTCTGGAAGTTTGATTCCCTTGGCTTTCTTTCCAAAGCTTGTTTCAGATATTCTGTCTTTCCTGCCTTTTTCATCCTTGATTTACACTCCGGTCATGATTATCGTTGGGAAATACGATGCCAATCAGATTCTTCAGGCGCTCGCTTTGCAGTTTTTCTGGCTCTTAGTGATGGTGGGCTTGTCTCAGTTGATTTGGAAACGGGTCCAGTCCTTTATCACCATTCAAGGAGGTTAGTATGAAAAAATATCAACGCATGCATCTGATTTTTATCAGACAGTACATCAAACAAATTATGGAATACAAGGTGGATTTTGTAGTTGGTGTTCTGGGAGTTTTTTTAACTCAAGGTTTAAATCTCTTGTTTCTCAATGTCATCTTTCAACACATACCATCCCTAGAAGGTTGGACTTTTCAAGAGATTGCTTTTATCTATGGATTTTCCTTGATTCCCAAGGGGCTGGACCATCTCTTTTTTGATAATCTCTGGGCTCTGGGACAGCGTTTGGTGAGAAAAGGGGAGTTTGACAAGTATTTGACTCGTCCTATCAATCCTCTCTTTCACATCCTAGTTGAGACCTTTCAGATTGATGCCTTGGGCGAGCTCTTGGTCGGTGGTATTTTATTGGGAACAACAGTGACCAGCATTGCTTGGACTCTTCCAAAATTCCTGCTTTTCCTAGTTTGTATTCCTTTTGCGACCTTGATTTATACTTCTCTTAAAATCGCGACAGCTAGTATCGCTTTTTGGACCAAACAGTCAGGCGCCATGATTTACATCTTCTATATGTTCAATGATTTTGCCAAGTACCCGATTTCGATTTACAATTCTCTTCTTCGGTGGTTAATCAGTTTTATTGTACCTTTTGCCTTTACGGCCTACTATCCTGCCAGCTATTTCTTGCAGGACAAGGGTGTAATCTTTAACATCGGAGGTTTGATGTTGATTTCCCTCGCTTTCTTTGCTATTTCCTTGAAACTATGGGACAGGGGCTTGGATTCTTACGAAAGTGCTGGGTCCTAAGATGAAGAAACTCAAAGCCTTGTCTCAAGACAGGCTTTTTCTAATAGAGATGAAAATTCCTTGACATCTATTCTCAGAGTGCTATACTGTAAGTGTAATAGCCGATTTAGCTCAGTTGGTAGAGCAAGGCACTCGTAAAGCCTAGGTCACAGGTTCGATCCCTGCAATCGGCAAAGTGAAGAAGTCTCATCAGGCTTCTTTTTCTTTTTAAAGAAAATCAGACCACTTAGACTGATATAGAGACCAGATAGGCAAAAGAACTTGTTCTTGAGAAACTCCTCTGCTATAATGATTGTTGTAAGGGACGTGAGTATTCATACTCTTCGAAAATCTCTTCAAACAAAGTCAGCTTCACCTTGCCGTTTATATGTGACTGACTTCGTCAGTCTTATCTGCAACCTCAAAACAGTGTTTTGAGCAGCCTACGGCTAGTTTCCTAGTTTGCTTTTTGATTTTCATTGAGTATTAGTTGCTAGAGCAAGGCACTCGTAAAGCCTAGGTCACAGGTGAACATATGACTGAAGATTTGAAAAAATAGATATGTATAAATAACCGTTAAGCCTTATTCTTAGCGGTTATTTATATTGTTTAATAGCGCTGATATTTCATCAATGATGTTTGACTTTGTGATTTTGGTAGTGGTTCAATTTGATTGCTACTATTTTTGATGGTATGAATGTGCTTATAATGTATCCCCGTTAAGTACGAAACTTTTGCATCATTTATTAACATGCGTTAAAAATAAAATTAACCAGCCTTAATTTTTCTTGACTTAAATTTTTAAAATGATATACTATTTTTATGGAGAGCTAACAATTATATATAAATGTACTACTCTATTTCCTAGATAATACTTAGTAAAACTTTTTATAACAAAGGCTAGCAAAGTTAAAGTTTTCTATCTATTGGAAGTTAAATAAATATGTAAGGAATTAAAATGAAAAAAAGTACAGTATTGTCATTAACCACAGCTGCAGTTATTTTAGCAGCCTATGCCCCTAATGAGGTAGTCTTAGCAGACACATCTAGCTCTGAAGATGCTTTAACTATCTCTGATACAGAAAAAGTAGTAGTAGATAAGGAAGCAGAAAATAAAGAAAAACATGAAAATATTCATAATGATATAGAAACTTCCAAGGATACTGAAGAGAAGAAAACAACGGTTATTGAGGAAAAAGAAGTTGTTAGTAAAGAATCTGTGATAGATAACAAAACTAGCAATGAAGAAGAAAAAATCAAAGAAGATTCCAATCAATCCAAAGAAGATAAAGCGGACTCGTCTGCAAGTAAAGACCCAGAAAGTCCCAAAAAAGAGGATAAACTTGTCTATATTGCTGAATTTAAAGATAAAGAATCTGGAGAAAAAGCAATCAAGGAATTATCCAATCTTAAGGATACAAACGTTTTATATACCTATAATACGATTTTTAATGGTGTTTCAATAGAAACAACTCCAGATAATCTGGATAAAATTAAACTAATAGAAGGTATTTCATCGGTTGAACGGTCACAAAAACTCCAACCCATGATGAATCATGCCCGAAAGGAAATTGGAGTTGAGGAGGCTATCGATTACCTAAAGGCCATTAATGCTCAATTTGGGAAAAACTTTGATGGTAGAGGTATGGTCATTTCAAATATCGATACCGGGACAGATTATAGGCATAAGGCCATGAGGATTGATGATGATGCCAAAGACTCAATGAGATTTAAAAAAGAAGACTTAAAAGGTACTGATAAAAATTTCTGGTTGAGTGATAAGATTCCTCATGCTTTCAATTATTATAATGGTGGTAAAATAACTGTAGAAAAAGCTGATGATGGAAGTGATTATTTTGATCCACATGGAATGCATATTGCAGGGATTCTTGCGGGAAATGATACTGAAAAAGACATCAAGAACTTTAATGGAATAGATGGAATTGCTCCTAATGCACAGATCTTCTCTTATAAAATGTACTCTGACGCAGGATCTGGGTTCGCAGGGGATGAAACAATGTTTCATGCTATTGAAGATTCCATCAAACACAACGTTGATGTTGTTTCTGTATCATCTGGTTTTACAGGAACAGGTCTTGTAGGTGAGAAATATTGGCAAGCTATTAGAGCATTAAGAAAAGCAGGCATTCCAATGGTTGTCGCTACGGGTAACTATGCGACTTCTGCTTCAAGTTCTTCTTGGGATTTAGTGGCAAATAATCATCTGAAAATGACCGACACTGGAAATGTAACGCGAACAGCAGCACATGAAGATGCGATAGCGGTTGCATCTGCTAAAAATCAAACAGTTGAATTTGATAAAGTTAAGATTGGAGGAAAAAGTTTTAAATACAGAAATATAGGAGCCTTTTTCGATAAGAATAAAATCACAACAAATGAAGATGGTTCAAAAGCTCCTGATAAATTGAAATTTGTATATATAGGCAAAGGCCAAGACCAAGAGTTGATAGGTTTGGATCTTAAGGGCAAAATTGCAGTAATGGATAGAATTTATACAAAGGATTTAAAAAATGCTTTTAAAAAAGCTACGGATAAGGGTGCACGCGCCATTATGGTTGTAAATACTGTAAATTACTACAATAGAGATAATTGGACAGAGCTTCCAGCTATGGGATATGAAGCGGATGAAGGTACTAAAAGTCAAGTGTTTTCAATTTCAGGAGATGATGGTGTAAAGCTATGGAACATGATTAATCCTGATAAAAAAACTGAAGTCAAAAGAAATAATAAAGAAGATTTTAAAGATAAATTGGAGCAATACTATCCAATTGATATGGAAAGTTTTAATTCCAACAAACCGAATGTAGGTGACGAAAAAGAGATTGACTTTAAGTTTGCACCTGACACAGACAAAGAACTCTATAAAGAAGATATCATCGTTCCAGCAGGATCCACATCTTGGGGGCCAAGAATAGATTTACTTTTAAAACCCGATGTTTCGGCACCTGGTAAAAACATTAAATCTACTCTCAATGTCATTAATGGGAAATCAACTTATGGCTATATGTCAGGAACTAGTATGGCAACTCCAATCGTAGCAGCTTCTACTGTTTTGATTAGACCGAAGTTAAAGGAAATGCTTGAAAGACCTGTATTGAAAAATCTTGAGGGAGATGACAAAATAGACCTTACAAGTCTTACAAAAATTGCTTTACAAAATACTGCGCGACCTATGATGGACGCAACGTCTTGGAAAGAAAAAAGCCAATACTTTGCATCACCTAGACAACAGGGAGCAGGGCTAATTAATGTTGCCAATGCTTTGAGAAATGAAGTTGTAGCGACTTTCAAAAACAAGGATTCTAAAGGTTTGGTAAACTCTTATGGTTCTATTTCTCTTAAAGAAATAAAAGGAGAAGAAAAATATTTTACAGTTAAGCTTCACAATACATCAGACAGACCTTTAACCTTTAAAGTTTCAGCATCAGCGATAACTACAGATTCTCTAACTGACAGATTAAAACTGGATGAAACATATAAAGATGAAAAATCTCCAGATGGGAAGCAAATTGTTCCAGAAATCCATCCAGAAAAAATCAAAGGAGCAAATATCACATTTGAGCATGATACTTTCACTATAGGCGCAAATTCTAGCTTTGATTTGAATGCGGTTATAAATGTTGGAGAGGCTAAAGACAAAAATAAATTTGTAGAATCATTTATTCATTTTGAGTCAGTGGAAGAAATGGAAGCTCTAAACTCTAACGGGAAGAAAATAAACTTCCAACCTTCTTTGTCGATGCCTCTAATGGGATTTGCTGGGAATTGGAACCACGAACCAATCCTTGATAAATGGGCCTGGGAAGAGGGTTCAAAATCAAAAACAATGGAAGGTTATGATGATGATGGTAAACCGAAAATTCCTGGAACCTTGAACAAGGGTATTGGTGGAGAACATGGTATAGATAAATTTAATCCAGCAGCTATTATTCAAAACAGAAAAGATAAAAATATTACATCACTAGACCAAGACCCAGACTTATTTGCCTTTAACAACCAAGGTATTCATGCAGAATCCACTAGTGGATCTAATGTTGCTAGGGTATATCCACTTGACTCAAAGGGAGAACCACAAAGTGTTTCACTAGAAAGAGGATTAACCCCTTCTCCACTTGTATTAAGAAGTGCAGAAGAAGGATTGATTTCAATAGTAAATACAAATAAAGAGGGAGAAAATCAAAGAGACTTAAAAGTCATTTCGAGAGAACACTTTATTAGAGGAATTTTAAATTCTAAAAGCAATGATGCAAAGGGAATCAAATCATCTAAACTAAAAGTTTGGGGTGATTTGAAGTGGGATGGACTCATCTATAACCCTAGAGGTAGAGAAGAAAATGAACCAGAAAGTAAGGATAACCAAGATCCAGCTACTAGGATAAGAGGACAATTTGAATCAATAGCTGAGGGTCAATACTTCTACAAATTCAAATATAGATTAACCAAGGATTATCCATGGCAAGTTTCTTATATACCAGTAAAAATTGATAATACAGCTCCAAAAATTATTTCAATTGATTTTTCTAATCCAGATAAAATTAAATTGATCGCAAAAGATACCTACCACAAGGTAAAGGATGAGTACAAACACGAAACCTTGTTTGCTAGAGACCAAAAAGAACATCCTGAGAAATTTGAAGAAGTAGCCAACGAAGTATGGTACGCAGGTGCAGCTCTTGTCGATAAGTATGGAGATGTTGAGAAAAGTCTTGATGTAACTTACGCCGGAGAGGGTGAGGGAAGAAATAGGAAGCTTGATAAAGATGGAAATACTATCTACGAAATTAGCGGAGCAGGAGATTTAAGAGGAAAAATCATCGAAGTAATCGCCCTAGATGGTGCAAGCAACTTCACCAAAATCCATAGAATTAAATTTGATGACCAAGCTGATGAAAAAGGAATGATTTCTTATTACCTAGTAGATCCTGACAAAGATGCTTCTAAATATGAAAAACTAGGTGAAATTTCTGAAGAAAAACTCAAAAATGCAAAGAGCCCAGAGGAAAATACCAATAATAATCAAGCTAAGGATGAAGATTCAAAACCAGCTGAAGAAAGTTCAGTTGAGGGAGAAGCTAGCCTTGAAATAAATAAAACTATTTCAACAATTAGAAACTTTGAAAATAAAGACCTAAAGAAACTCATTAAAAAGAAATATAGGGAAGAATATGACTTTGTAACTGGTGGAAAAAGAACAGTAGAGCTTGATTATCAATATGACGATGAAGGAAATATAACTGCCTATGAAGATAAGAGTGCTCTAGAATATGAAACTGAGAAACTTGATGATGTTAAATCAAAACTTGGTGGAGTATTAAGCCCATCAAAGGATGGACATTTTGAAATTCTTGGAAAAGTAAGTAATGTATCCAAAAATGCTAAGGCTTACTATGGCAATGACTTCAAATTAATAGAAATTAAGGCAAGTAAATACGACCCACAAACTAAAACTCTAACCTTTGACTTATTTGCAAACACAAATGATGTAGTCGATGGTCTATCCTTTACGGGTGATATGAATATCCTTGTAAAAGATAAGGGTGAAACAAAAGCTAAAACTAAAATTAGAATGCCTGAAAAAAATAAGGAAACTAAAACAGAATATCCCTATGCATCAAGTTATGGGAATGTAATCGAATTAGGAGAAGGAGATCTTTCAAAGAACAAACCAAACAATTTAACTGAAATGGAATCTGGTAAAATCTATTCTGATTCAGAAAAACAACAATATCTGTTAAAGGATAACATCATTCTAAGAAAAGGCTATGCACTAAAAGTGACTACCTATAATCCTGGAAAAACGGATATGTTAGCAGGGAATGGAGTTTATAGCAAGGAAGATATAGCAAAAATACAAAAGACCAATCCTAATCTAAGAGTCCTTTCAGAAACAACAATTTATGCTGATAGTAGAAATGTTAAAGATGGAAGAAGCACTCAATCAGTATTAATGTCGGCTTTGGACGGCTTTAACATTGTAAGATATCAAGTGTTTACCTTTAACATGAATGATAAAGGGGAAGCAATCGATAAAGATGGAAATCTTGTGACAGATTCCTCTAAACTTGTATTATTTGGTAAAGATAATAAAGAGTATCATGGGGAGGAATATTCTAATGTAGAAGCTATAAAAGAAGATGGCTCCATGTTATTTATTGATACCAAACCAGTAAACCTTTCAATGGATAAGAACTACTTTAATCCATCTAAATCTAATAAAATTTATGTACGAAATCCAGAATTTTATTTAAGAGGTAAGATTTCTGATAAGGGTGGTTTTAACTGGGAATTGAGAGTTAATGAATCGGTTGTAGATAATTATTTAATCTACGGAGATTTACACATTGATAACACTAGAGATTTTAACGTTAAGCTTAATGTTAAAGACGGTGACATCATGGACTGGGGAATGAAAGACTATAAAGCAAACGGATTTCCAGATAAGGTAACAGATATGGATGGAAATGTTTATCTTCAAACTGGCTATAGCGATTTGAATGCGAAAGCAGTTGGAGTCCACTATCAGTTTTTATATGATAATGTTAAACCCGAAGTAAACATTGATCCTAAGGGAAATACTAGTATCGAATATGCTGATGGAAAATCTGTAGTCTTTAATATCAATGATAAAAGAGATAATGGATTCAATGGTGAGATTCAAGACAAACATATTTATGTAAATGGAAAAGAATACACATCATTTGATGATATTAAACAACTAACAGATAAGACACTAAACATTAAGATTCTTGTAAAAGATTTTGCAAGAAATACAACTGTAAAAGAATTCATTTTAAACAAAGATACGGGAGAGGTAAGAGAACTAAAACCTCATACGGTAACTGTGACCATGCAAAATGGAAAAGAAATGAGTTCTAAGATAGTGTCGGAAGAAGATTTCATTTTACCTGTCTATGAGGGTGAATTAGAAAAAGGATATCAATTTGATGGCTGGGAAATTTCTGGTTTCGAAGGGAAAAAAGATGCTGGCTATGTTCTTAATTTATCAAAAGATACCTTTATAAAACCTGTATTCAAGAAAATAGAGGAGAAAAAGGAGGAAGAAAATAAACCTACTTTTGATGTATCCAAAAAGAAAAATAAGGTGCAAGTAAATCATAATCAATTAGATGAAAGTCACAGAAAAGAGGATTTACAAAGGGAAAATCATCCCCATAAATCTGATTCAACTGAAGGTGTCAAAGCTACAGTTCCTGTACAAGTAAATCATAATCAATTAGATGAAAGTCACAGAAAAGAGGATTTCCAAAGAGAAAATCATTCACACAAATCTGATTCAACTGAGGGTGTCACAGCTACAGTTCCTGTACAAGTAAATTATAGTCAATTAGATGAAAGTCAAAGATCTGATTTAACTAAGGATGTCAAAGCTACAGTTCCTGGTAGAAATGATAAAAACTTTGAAAATAAGACTGAAGTTTATCCTAATGAACCAGAGAACATAGCCAATAAAGACACCAATATCGATAGCAAATTAACTACTAACAATCTTAATAAGTCACCAAAAACCGGAACAGTTAGCGGAGTCTTTACATTATTCGTTGCTGGAATACTGTTTACCGTAGGCACATTTCTTGGATTAAAGAAAAAAGATTAAGATGAAGACAAAAGCTATAGATGAAAAAATGGTTTATGTACTGAGATAGTGTGATGATGAAACAGTTTTGTGAAAATAGCCATTTATAACTCAATTATTTAGTTTACTTTACTATTGATACTCTTTTTGGATTTATTAATAGACTTAGTTTCGACAACTAATGAATTGATTGAAAGGGTTAGTATTGACAATATTGGTCACATTGATTAGAAAATAGAGTCTATCAAAATTTAAAGGCTAATAGAGGTGATGAGATAATTTCAAGGAATTAAGTAGCGTTTGGTTGCTTAATTCCTTTTTATTTGGAAGGAAGTTTTTCACCTGCTTCCTTATTTTATCGCCATTATTTAACCACTTAGACTGATATAGAGACCAGATAGGCAAAAGAACTTGTTCTTGAAGCTGACCTCTGCTATAATGATTTTTGTAAGGGACGGGAGGCATCACTATCAGAGAACTCAAGTTCTTAAAAAAGAAATTGGAGATAAAGAAATGAAAAAATTATTAGGGATTGTATTTTTAGTAGCAGCAGCGACAGTAGTGTATTTTGGTTCTGTTGGCTGGCCTAGTTTAGATGTCAACCTCTGGTTATTGATTCCGGTAGGCCTGTTCCTCTATTTTGCCCTAGATAATCTTTTGAAAAAAGACTACAAGGCTAGTCTGATGTGTTTAATTATTGCCTTTATCGTCGCAAATGCAATTTTGGACCTGTTACCAATTTTAAGTGGCTGGGTAATTGGAGCAGGTGTGCTGGCTTGTGTAGGTATTGGTTATCTATTTCCTGATAAAGAGAGTAATACTCTTCGAAAATCTCTTCAAACCACGTCAGCTTCCATCTGCAACCTCAAAACAGTGTTTTGAGCTGACTTCGTCAGTTCTATCTACAACCTAAAAGCAGTGCTTTTAGCAACCTGCGGCTAGCTTCCTAGTTTGCTTTTTGATTTTCATTGAGTATAAGAATTATTAAAAAAGATATAAAGAAAAAACACTTCAATCACTGTATTTCAGCTTGATTGAGGTGTTTTCGATTTAAGATTTTATTTTTGAACTAAAAGCTCAGTAATCATTTCTATATACATGATAAGGGTTAATAAGAATCCTGCACGCCAGAAGAATTTGATAAATTTAGGATAGTAAAAGCTGCGTTTTTTCAAAAGGAAGAAAAAGACGAGAATAATGGCTAGGATCGAGAGGGCTAGCCCCAGTCTAGGGAGGAAATTATGGGTAAAGGTTTTAGCTGTAATCAAGTAATACTCAAATACCAAGACTGGAAAAGCCAAATCCGCAAAGTTTCGTCCTAGTTTTTTTAATCTAAAAAGTTTGGTTAGGATAATGCAGACGACTAAGGTCAGTATCAATAATAAAATAGACGCTAATTTCATTAAAATCATACCCATATTGTATCATAAAAAATGGCTAATGAAAACGAGAAACAGAGGAATTTATAGGAAAGTCAGGCTTTTGAGATTGTGGGTGATTTTTGTTATAATGAAAGTTATGAAATCTTATAATACCTTGAATGATTATTATCGAAAACTCTTTGGAGAAAAGACCTTTAAAGTCCCTATTGATGCGGGATTTGACTGTCCCAATCGTGATGGGACTGTAGCTCATGGAGGTTGTACTTTTTGTACGGTTTCAGGTTCTGGAGATGCTATTGTAGCACCAGATGCGCCTATCCGTGAGCAATTTTATAAGGAAATTGACTTTATGCATCGTAAATGGCCAGATGTTCAGAAGTATCTGGTTTATTTTCAAAATTTTACCAACACCCATGAAAAGGTGGAAGTCATCCGAGAGCGCTATGAGCAGGCTATCAATGAGCCAGGTGTAGTAGGAATCAATATTGGAACGCGCCCAGACTGTTTACCCGACGAAACCATCGAATATTTGGCTGAGTTGTCGAAACGCATGCATGTGACGGTTGAATTGGGCTTGCAGACCACTTATGAGGCAACCTCTGATCTGATTAACCGTGCCCACTCCTATGAATTGTACGTGGAGACGGTTAAGCGTTTGAGAAAGTATCCCAAGATTGAGATTGTTTCCCATCTGATCAATGGACTTCCTGGTGAAACCCATGAGATGATGATTGAAAATGTCCGCCGCTGTGTCACGGATAACGATATTCAAGGGATTAAACTGCACTTGCTCCATCTTATGACAAATACGCGTATGCAACGAGATTACCACGAGGGACGTTTACAGTTGATGAGTCAGGACGAGTATGTCAAGGTCATCTGTGACCAACTGGAAATCATTCCCAAACATATCGTCATCCATCGAATCACGGGAGATGCACCTAGGGATATGCTGATTGGGCCTATGTGGAGCCTCAATAAATGGGAAGTGCTAAATGCTATTGAAACTGAAATGCGACGTCGTGGAAGTGTTCAAGGATGCAAGGCTGTAAAGCAGGAGTTTGAAAATGAAAAGACCACTTGAGATGGCACATGATTTTTTGGCTGAAATAGTGACAAAAGAGGATATCGTAGTGGATGCGACTATGGGAAATGGTCATGACACGCTTTTTTTAGCCAAACTAGCCAAGAAAGTCTATGCCTTTGATATTCAGGAACAAGCCTTGGAAAAGACGCAAGAGCGTTTGGACCAGGCTGGTTACACAAATGCCCAGTTAATCTTGCAAGGCCATGAGACACTGGACCAGTTTGTGACAGAAGCCAAGGCAGGGATTTTTAATCTGGGCTATTTGCCGTCAGCTGATAAGTCTGTCATCACCCGACCCCGGACAACGATTGAGGCACTAGAAAAGCTATGTCATTTGCTGGTCAAAGGTGGACGGATTGCCATTATGATCTACTATGGTCATGAAGGAGGCGACCTCGAGAGAGATGCTGTCTTGGATTTTGTTAGCCAGTTGAACCAACAAGAGTACACAGCTGCCATTTACCGAACTTTAAACCAAGTCAACAACCCACCATTTTTAGTAATGATTGAAAAATTAGAGAGATATAGACATGGATAAACAATACCTACGTGAAAAGCTGGATGCCATGCGCCAGAATTTTGTTGAATCAACCCACCACGAACGAGCAGTGGGAGTGCTAGACCAAGCGCATATGAGCAAAAAAATGCTTAAAATCAAGAAAAAATTAGTTGCTCTTGAAATGGAACGGTGCCAGAGAAAAATTGAGCACAAGGATTGTTCCAAGATTGACCAAAAAATCAAAGAGCAGAAGGAGATTTTTGAATCCTGTTGTAAAAAAGATTAAGGAGGACGTGCGTGGAATTACTGATTTACCTCATCCTGTTTTTACTGGTCTTGATTGTTTCAAGTACAACCAATAAGCTCCTGCCCTTTTTGCCTCTCCCTTTGGTGCAAATTCTTTTGGGAATTGTGATTGGTCTCTTTTTACCCAATACCGACTTTCACCTCAATACGGAGTTGTTTTTGGCACTGGTTATCGGGCCCTTGCTTTTCCGAGAGTCCGAAGAAGCGGATATTACAGCTATTTTAAAACACTGGCGAATTATTATCTATCTCATATTTCCAGTGATTTTTATCTCGACTCTGAGTTTGGGTGGCTTGGCCCACCTTCTTTGGTTCAGCCTTCCTTTGGCAGCTTGTTTGGCTGTTGGGGCGGCCCTTGGCCCTACGGACTTGGTTGCCTTTGCCTCTCTTTCTGAGCGCTTTAGCTTTCCTAAGCGCGTGTCCAATATTCTTAAAGGTGAAGGACTCTTGAATGATGCTTCTGGTTTGGTGGCTTTTCAGGTAGCTTTGACAGCTTGGACAACTGGAGCTTTTTCTCTTGGGCAAGCTAGTAGTTCGCTCATCTTTTCAATCCTAGGTGGTTTTTTAATTGGATTTTTAACAGCCATGACCAACCGTTTCCTCCATAGCTTCTTGCTAAGTGTGCGCGCAACGGATATTGCTAGTGAGCTTTTATTAGAATTGAGTTTGCCTCTGGTGACCTTCTTCCTGGCAGAAGAAGTCCATGTTTCAGGGATTATTGCCGTCGTAGTTGCTGGGATTTTAAAGGCAAGCCGTTTTAAGAAAATTACGCTCCTCGAAGCCCAAGTGGATACGGTGACCGAGACGGTCTGGCACACAGTCAACTTTATGCTCAACGGTTCTGTCTTTATGATTTTAGGGATGGAGCTGGAAATGATAGCAGAGCCTATCTTAACCAATCCAATCTATAATCCCTTACTTTTATTGGGATCTCTTGTCGCCCTGACCTTTGTCCTCTTTGCTATTCGTTTTGTCATGATCTATGGCTATTATGCCTATAGGACTAGACGTCTCAAGAAAAAGCTAAATAAGTATATGAAGGACATGCTTCTCTTGACCTTCTCAGGTGTCAAGGGAACGGTGTCGATTGCTACGATTCTTCTGATACCAAGTAATTTAGAGCAGGAGTATCCTCTCTTGCTTTTCCTTGTTGCAGGTGTGACGCTTGTCAGCTTTTTAACAGGCCTCGTGGTCTTGCCTCATCTTTCTGATGAACAGGAGGAAAGCAAGGATTATCTCATGCATATCGCCATTTTGAATGAAGTAACGCTAGAGTTGGAAAAAGAGTTGGAAGATACCAGAAATAAGCTTCCTCTCTATGCAGCCATTGACAATTACCATGGACGTATTGAAAATCTCATCCTGAGTCAAGAAAATAAGGGAGCTCAAGAAGACTGGGCTGCTTTGAAACTCTTGATTCTTAGTATTGAAAGTGATGGATTGGAACAGGCCTATGAAGAGGGAAACATTAGCAATCGTGCTTACCGAGTTTACCAACGTTATCTGAAAAATATAGAACGAGGCATCAATCGTAAATTTGCATCACGATTGACCTATTATTTCCTTGTTTCTTTGCGGATTTTACGTTTTCTCCTTCATGAAGTTTTTACTCTCGGAAAGACCTTCCGTAGCTGGAAGGACAAGGAGAAAAGCCGTCTCCGTGCTCTTGATTATGACCAAATTGCAGAGCTCTATCTTGCCAATACAGAGATGATTATTGAAAGTTTGGAAAACCTGAAGGGAGTATATAGACGCTCTTTGATTAGTTTTATGCAGGAGTCTCGTCTTCGTGAAACAGCTATTATCAGCAGTGGTGCCTTTGTCGAACGGGTTATCAATCGCGTTAAGCCCAACAATATCGATGAAATGCTGAGAGGCTATTATCTGGAGCGCAAGTTGATTTTCGAATACGAAGAAAAACGATTGATCACGACCAAGTATGCCAAGAAGTTACGACAAAATGTCAATAACTTAGAGAACTATTCCTTGAAGGAAGCTGCCAATACCCTGCCTTATGATATGATGGAATTGGTAAGAAGAAATTAGTTAATACTCTTCGAAAATCTCTTCAAACCACGTCAGCGTCGCCTTGGATTATATATGTGACTGACTTCGTCAGTTTCATCTACAACCTCAAAGCAGGGCTTTGAGCAACCTGCGGCTAGCTTCCTAGTTTGCTATTTGATTTTCATTGAGTATAAGATTATAAGTGAAGGAGTGTGACATGAAAAAGTGGTGGAAAGAGCTGATAGACAAGCCTTTATTAAAAGCCTTTTTGCATTATTATCAAGCATCAGATAGTGAGTTGACCAGTGTAGCAGTAGCCTACTATTGGTTGATTTCGATTTTCCCCCTGCTTTTGGTGGTGGTCAATATCCTGCCTTATTTTCAGATTCCTGTGGGAGAATTTCTGGGCTTTGTGAAAGACGTCCTGCCCCCAAGCCTCTATGAAGGTGTGGAAAAAATAGCCAGAGAAGTCTTGACCCAACCTTCAACAGGTTTATTGAGTTTTTCTGTCTTGTCGGCGCTATGGAGTTTTTCAAAATCTATGAATTTCTTGCAAAAAGCTTTTAACAAGGCTTATGGTGTTGAAAAGAGTCGTGGACTTATTTCCCATCAGATGGTGAGTCTCCTAGTCAGTTTTGGCTTGCAGCTCCTCTTTGCGTTTGCCTTGTTTTTGAGCTTATTTGGACAGATGATTTTGGATTTACTTGCTCATTATTGGATAAAAGATGGCATTATCTATCAGGCTTTACAAGGTTTGGCAGGTCCTCTGACTTACGCCCTCCTCTTTGCTATCTTGGTCATGCTTTATTATTTTCTTCCCAATCTATCTAACAGGAAACTTAGTTATACCCTACCAGGCAGTGCCTTTGTTCTCTTAGTGATTTTAGGTTTACTAACTCTGTTCTCTAGTTATCTCAATTACTATGTCCATCATTTAGTGGACGTCCGAATTTTAGGTTCAGTTCTTCTTGTTGTTATGATGTTTTGGTTTATCTTGATTGCTAAAATTGTTATCCTAGGCGCGGTGATCAATGCCAGTGTGCAGAGTTTGAAAGATCCGACCTTTAAAAAAGACTAACTATTTATCCATTACAAAAGCGCATAGTATCAAGGTTCTATAAAGCCTTGATACTATGCGCTTTTGTGCTTTGACAGTTTTTGTACAAGATTTCTAAATCATCTGATTAAATTCCTATTTTTCCCTATCATTGTCCCTGTTTTTTCGAAAATGGAAGGAGTATAATAAATCTATCAACAAAATGATAGGAGGAACTTTATGGGTCATATTTTCTTTTTTCTAAGTGTCTTTTTGGCAGGGATTCTATCCTTCTTTTCTCCTTGTATCTTACCCTTGTTACCGGTCTATGCAGGGGTATTACTAGATGATAAGGATGGTGCTCAGGCTTCTAGTGGAAAATATTCAATCTCAGTTACTAGTTTATTGCGAACGCTGGCATTTATAGCAGGAATTTCCTTTATCTTTATTTTGTTGGGCTATGGAGCTGGTTTTTTAGGCGATTTGCTTTATGCATCTTGGTTTCAATATGTGACGGGTGCGGTTATCATTCTCTTAGGCTTGCACCAGATGGAGATTCTACGCTTTAAGGGGCTTTATAAGGAAAAGAGGTTACAACTGCAAGGACAGGGAAAAAACGCCAACGGCTATAGTCAGGCATTTTTACTGGGGTTGACTTTTAGTTTTGCTTGGACGCCTTGTGTGGGGCCAGTTCTGGGATCTGTTTTGGCCTTGGCGGCTTCAGGTGGTTCAGGTGCTTGGCAGGGAGCTGGTCTCATGTTGGTGTATACGCTGGGCTTGGCGCTACCATTCTTACTTCTAGCTCTGGCCTCTAGTTATATTTTGAAACATTTTCGAAAACTCCATCCCTATCTCGGAACCCTCAAAAAAGTGGGTGGTTTCCTCATTATCCTGATGGGAATCTTGGTTCTGTTTGGAAATGCTTCAATTTTAAGTCAACTATTTGAATAAAATGGAAAGGAATATTAGTATGAAAAAATGGCAAACATGTGTTCTTGGAGCAGGTTCGCTCCTTTGTTTGACGGCTTGTTCAGGCAAGTCCATGACTAGTGAACACCAAATGAAAGATGAAATGAAGATGGAGCAGACAGCTAGTAAAACAAGCGCAGCTAAAGGGAAAGAAGTTGCAGATTTTGAACTGACGGGAGTAGATGGCAAGACCTACCGCTTATCTGATTACAAGGGCAAGAAAGTCTATCTCAAATTCTGGGCTTCTTGGTGTTCCATCTGTCTGGCTAGTCTTCCAGACACGGATGAAATTGCTAAAGAAGCTGGCGATGACTATGTAGTTTTGACGGTAGTGTCACCAGGACATAAGGGAGAGCAATCTGAAGCGGACTTTAAGAATTGGTACAAGGGCTTGGATTATAAAAATTTCCCAGTCCTAGTTGACCCGTCAGGTAAGCTCTTGGAAAGTTATGGTGTTCGTTCTTACCCAACTCAAGCCTTTATAGATGGTGAAGGAAAATTGGTCAAAACCCAACCAGGATTCATGGAAAAAGATGCGATTTTGCAAACTTTAAAGGAATTAGCCTAGGAGGTGTTCTATGAATGATAAGCTAAAAATCATCTTGTTGCTAGGAGTATTTTTCCTAGCCATAACTGGTTTCTATTTTCTATTGATGCGAAATGCAGGGCAGACAGATGCCTCGCAAATTGAGAAAGCGTCAGTTAGCCAAGGAGGAAAAACAGTGAAAAAAACAGAAGTTAGTAAAGATGCAGACTTGCACGAAATTTATCTAGCTGGGGGATGTTTCTGGGGAGTGGAGGAATATTTCTCACGCGTTCCCGGGGTGACAGATGCCGTTTCAGGCTATGCAAATGGTAGAGGGGAAACAACCAAGTACGAATTGATCAACCAAACAGGACATGCGGAAACCGTCCACGTCACTTACGACGCCAATCAAATTTCCCTCAAGGAAATCTTGCTTCATTATTTCCGTATTATCAATCCAACCAGCAAAAATAAACAAGGAAATGACGTGGGGACCCAGTACCGTACTGGTGTTTATTACACAGATGACAAGGATTTAGAGGTAATCAACCAAGTCTTTGATGAGGTGGCTAAGAAATACGACCAACCTCTAGCAGTTGAAAAGGAGACCTTGAAAAATTTTGTAGTGGCTGAAGATTACCACCAAGACTATCTCAAGAAAAATCCAAATGGCTACTGCCATATCAATGTTAATCAGGCAGCCTACCCCGTCATTGATGCCAGCAAATATCCAAAACCAAGTGATGAGGAATTGAAAAAGGCCTTGTCACCTGAGGAGTATGCAGTTACCCAGAAAAATCAAACAGAACGTGCTTTCTCAAACCGCTACTGGGATAAATTTGAATCTGGTATCTATGTGGATGTAGCAACTGGCGAACCCCTCTTTTCATCAAAGGATAAGTTTGAGTCTGGTTGTGGCTGGCCTAGTTTCACCCAACCCATCAGTCCAGATGTTGCTACTTACAAAGAAGATAAGTCTTACAATATGACACGCATGGAAGTGCGGAGCCGAGTTGGAGATTCTCACCTTGGCCATGTCTTTACGGATGGACCACAGGACAAGGGCGGCTTGCGCTACTGTATCAATAGTCTTTCCATCCGCTTTATTCCCAAAGACCAAATGGAAGAAAAAGGCTATGCTTATTTACTAGATTATGTTGATTAAGACTCTTCGAAAATCGCTTTAAACCACGTCAGCATCGCCTTACCGTGGGTAGTGTTGAGACTGGGCAAAAACTCAATTTGAGGAGAGAATAAAGCAAATTTTCTAACAATAAAGCACATAATATCAAGAATTTTTAACACCTGATACTATGCGTTTTCTAATTTAAAAGACTTTTTGCCCAGTCTCTCTATCCACAACCTCAAAGCCGTGCTTTGAGCTGACTTCGTCAATTCTATCCACAACCTCAAAGCCGTATTTTGAGCTGACTTCGTCAATTCTATCCACAACCTCAAAGCCGTACTTTGAGCTGACTTTGTCAGTTTCCTCTACAACCTCAAAGCTGTACTTTGAGCAACCTGTGGCTAGCTTCCTAATTTGCTCTTTGATTTTCATTGAGTCTAAGAAGTATTTCCTAAGCAGTTAGAGGAGAATTTTGCTATACTGATACTAGTAAGTGACAAAGGAGAGAAGCATGACCTACACAATCTTAATCGTAGAAGATGAATATCTGGTAAGACAAGGCTTGACCAAGTTGGTCAATGTAGCAGCCTACGATATGGAAATCATCGGTCAGGCTGAAAATGGAAGGCAGGCTTGGGAATTGATTCAAAAGCAGGTGCCAGACATCATTTTAACCGATATCAACATGCCTCAGCTAAATGGCATCCAGTTGGCCAGTCTGGTACGAGAAACCTATCCTCAGGTTCATCTAGTTTTTTTGACAGGCTACGATGATTTTGATTATGCCTTGTCTGCTGTCAAACTCGGTGTGGATGACTACCTGCTTAAGCCCTTTTCTCGTCAGGATATTGAGGAAATGTTGAGGAAAATCAAGCAAAAGTTGGACAAGGAAGAGAAAGAAGAGCAGTTACAAGATTTACTGACCGATAAGTTTGAAGGAAACATGGCCCAGAAAATCCAGTCCCATCTGGCTGATAGCCAGTTTAGTTTAAAGTCTTTGGCCAGTGACTTGGGATTTAGTCCGACTTATCTGAGTTCTTTGATTAAGAAAGAGTTGGGTCTGCCTTTTCAGGATTATCTGGTGAGAGAACGTGTCAAACAAGCCAAGCTTTTGCTTTTGACCACGGATTTAAAGATTTATGAGATCGCAGAGAAGGTTGGTTTTGAAGATATGAACTATTTTACCCAACGCTTTAAGCAGATTGCGGGTGTGACACCTCGTCAGTTTAAGAAGGGAGAAGGCCGATGAAGCGTTCTTCTCTCCTAGTCAGAATGGTTATTTCCATCTTTCTGGTCTTTCTCATTCTCCTAGCTCTGGTTGGGACTTTCTACTATCAATCTAGTTCTTCAGCCATTGAGGCTAGCATTGAGGGCAATAGCCAGACGACTATCAGCCAGACTAGCCACTTTATCCAGTCTTATATCAAAAAATTAGAAACCACCTCGACTAGTTTGACCCAGCAGGCAGATGTCCTGACCTATGCTGAGAATCCCAGTCAAGACAAGGTCAAGGGAATCCGAAATCTATTTTTGACTATCTTGAAGGCAGACCAAGATTTGAAAGCTGTTGTACTGGTCACCAAATCAGGTCAGGTCATTTCTACAGATGACAGTGTGCAGATGAAAACATCCTCTGATATGATGGCTGAAGATTGGTATCAAAAGGCTATTCATCGGGGAGCCATGCCAGTTTTGAACCCAGCTCGTAAATCGGACAGTCAGTGGGTCATTTCTGTCACTCAAGAACTTGTTGATGCAAAGGGAGCCAATCTGGGCGTGCTTCGTTTGGATATTTCCTACGAAACTCTGGAAGCCTATCTCAACCAGCTTCAGTTGGGTCAGCAGGGATTTGCTTTCATTATCAATGAAAAACATGAATTTGTTTATCATCCTCAACACACAGTTTATAGTTCGTCTAGCGAAATGGAGGCCATGAAATCCTACATTGAGACGGGTCAGGGCTATACTTCTGGTCACAAATCCTACGTCAGTCAAGAAAAGATTGCAGGAACTGATTGGACGGTACTTGGCGTATCTTCGCTGGAGAAGTTAGATCAGGTTAGGAATCAACTCTTGTGGACCTTGCTTGGGGCTAGTATCACATCTCTTCTTGTCTGTCTCTGCTTGGTGTGGTTCAGTCTCAAACGCTGGATTGCTCCTTTAAGTGACTTAAGAGAAACCATGCTGGAAATTGCTTCTGGTGGTCAGAATCTTCGTGCCAAGGAAACTGGTGCCTATGAACTGAGAGAAGTGACTCGCCAATTTAATGCCATGTTGGATCGGATTGATCAGCTGATGGCAGATATTCGTAGCCAGGAAGAAACGACCCGTCAGTACCAACTTCAAGCCCTATCAAGTCAGATTAACCCTCATTTCCTCTATAACACCTTGGACACCATCATCTGGATGGCTGAATTTCAGGATAGTCAGCGTGTGGTTCAGGTGACCAAGTCCTTGGCAACCTATTTCCGCTTGGCACTCAATCAAGGCAAGGATTTGATTTGCCTGTCTGATGAAATCAATCATGTTCGCCAGTATCTCTTTATCCAGAAACAACGGTATGGAGATAAGCTGGAATACGAGATTGAGGAAAATCCTACCTTTGATCATCTAGTCTTGCCCAAGTTGGTGTTACAACCTCTGGTGGAAAATGCTCTTTACCATGGCATTAAGGAGAAGGAAAGTCAGGGACATATTAAACTTTCTGTCCAGAAACAGGATTCGGGCTTGGTCATCCGCATTGAGGATGATGGCGTTGGCTTCCAAGCTGCTGGCGATAGTAGTCAAAGTAACCTCAAACGTGGAGGAGTTGGTCTGCAAAATGTCGACCAACGGCTCAAACTTCATTTTGGAGAATATTACCAGATGAAGATTGATTCTAGGCCCCAAAAAGGGACGAAAGTGGAAATATACATAAATAGAATAGAAACTAGCTAACTCCCAGTCAATTCTGGGAGTTTTATGCGTAATTGGGCAAGCTTTCTAGGTTGTCTATCTTGCTAAAAACAAGAAAAAACGGTATGATAGATAGTGACAAAAGAGGTGGCAGAGATGAACGAGACACAGATTCAAAGAGAAACACGTCAGGTATTAGAAGATGTTTTAGAAAAGGCCAATTTGAAGCAGGGTGCCCTTTTTGTTTTAGGTCTATCTTCTAGTGAGGTGATAGGTGGTCAGATTGGGAAACAATCCAGTCAAGAGATTGGTGAGCTGATAGTGGAGACTATCTTGGGTATTCTAGGTAGTAGAGGTATCCATTTAGCAGTTCAAGGCTGTGAGCATGTCAATCGTGCCCTCGTTGTTGAACGTCAGGTGGCAGAGCAGTTTGGTCTGGAAATTGTCAATGTCCTTCCTACCCTTCATGCAGGAGGTTCAGGTCAGTTGGCAGCCTTCAAGTTTATGCAAGATCCAGTTGAGGTTGAATTTATCAAGGCTCATGCTGGATTGGATATCGGAGACACTGCAATTGGCATGCATGTTAAGCATGTTCAGGTTCCGATTCGTCCTCTTTTGAGAGAGATTGGTCATGCCCACGTAACGGCGCTGGCTAGTCGTCCAAAATTAGTCGGAGGTGCGCGTGCGCACTATCCGCGAGATTCTATTAGAAAGTCGTGAGAATGAATAAAGGAGATGAAAGTGTTTAAAAAAGACCGTTTTTCAATTCGTAAGATTAAGGGAGTTGTAGGTTCTGTATTTCTTGGAAGCCTTTTGATGGCTCCTTCTGTAGTGGACGCAGCCACCTATCACTATGTAGATAAAGAGGTTATTTCACAAGAAGCTAAAGATTTAATCCAGACAGGAAAGCCTGATGGAAATGAAGTTGTCTATGGTTTGGTATATCAAAAAGACCAGCTGCCACAAACAGGGACAGAAGCATCTGTTTTGACAGCTTTTGGTTTGCTGACTGTTGGGAGCTTGCTTTTAATCTACAAGAGAAAGAAAATTGCCAGCGTCTTTCTAGTTGGAGCTATGGGATTGGTAGTTCTTCCTAGTGCAGGAGCTGTAGACCCAGTTGCGACCCTAGCACCGGCTAGTCGAGAGGGTGTTGTTGAAATGGAGGGTTATCGCTATGTTGGTTATCTATCAGGTGACATCCTCAAAACGCTTGGCTTGGATACTGTTTTAGAAGAAGCCTCAGCTAAACCTGGAGAGGTGACTGTAGTCGAAGTTGAGAATCCCCAAGTAACAAGTAGTCAAGCACAACCTAGGGTAGAAACCCAAGCAGGAGTAGAGGAAGTTTCAGTAGAAGAAGCTCCTAAAATAGAAGAAGATCCAAAGGAAGAACCAAAATCGGAAGTAAAACCTACTGACGACACCCTTCCTAAAGTAGAAGAGGGGAAAGAAGATTCAGTAGAATCAGCTCCAGTTGAAGAAGTAAGTGGAGTAGTTGATTCAAAAACAGATGAACAAGCACCAGTCAAGCCAGAAAGTCAAGCACCAGTCAAGCCAGAAAGTCAACCATCAGACAAACCAGCTGAGGAATCAAACGTTGAACCACCAGTAGAACAACCAAAAGTCCCAGAACAACCCGTGCAACCTACACAACCTGAGCAACCAAGGATACCAAAAGAATCATCACAACCAGAAGATCCTAAAGAGGATAAGGTATCGGAAGAGACACCGAAACAAGAAGATGCACAGCCAGAAGTAGTAAAAACAAAAGATGAGGCTGCTAATCAACCTGTTGAAGAACCAAAAGTTGAAACGCCTGCTGTAGAAAAACAAACGGAATCAACAGAGGAACCAAAAGTTGAACAAGCAGGTGAACCAGTCGCACCAAGTGAAGGCGAAAAGGCATCAATGGCACCAGTCGAGCCAGAAAAGCAACCAGAAGCTCCTGAAGAAGAGAAAGCTGTAGAAGAAACCCCGAAACAAGAAGAGTCAACTCCAGATGCCAAGGTTGAAGAAACCGTAGAACATAAGGACGAAGCACCAAAAGTAGAACATAAAACAACTCCTGAAGAAGGTGTGTTAAATGTAATAGAGGTTAAACCTGAAGTTATAGTAACTAAAGAGTCTGTGCCTTTTAAGACAATTGAGCAAGACGATGAGAATCTCACTAAGGGAGAAACAAAAGTTATTCGAGAAGGTGTGGCAGGTGAACGCACTATTTTAACTGAAGTCACTACTATTGGTGGAAAACAGTCTAGTAAAGTATTAGAGGAAACAATAACAACCAAGCCAGTAGATGAAATAAAAGGTATTGGTACTAAAGAACCAGTTGATAAAAGTGAGTTAAAGAATCAAATTGATAAAGCTAGTTCAGTTTCTCCTACTGATTATTCTACAGCAAGTTACAATGCTCTTGGATCTGTTTTAGAAGCTGCAAAAACAACCTACTCTTCAGAATCAGTTAAACAAGAACAAGTAGATTCTGAAACTGATAAGTTAAAAACAGCTATTGAAGCTCTTACTGTTGATAAGACAGAATTAAATAGCACGATTACAGATGCAAAAACAAAGACAAAAGAACATTATAGTGATACAAGTTGGCAAAACCTTCAAACTGAAGTCACAGAAGCTGAAAAAGTTGCAGCTAATACGGATGCTAAACAAAGTGAAGTAGATTCTGAGACTGCAAGTCTTAAAACAGCAATTTCTGGATTAAATACAGATAAAGCTGAACTCGAAAATCAACTTAAGATTGCACAGGGGAAAACTGAAACTGATTTCAGCATGGGATCTTGGACGGTTTTGAGTACAGCTCAAAATAAAGCTCAGGAAGTAAAAGATAACGGCACAGCGACCCAAGACCAAATCAACGATGCTACTAAAAAACTTAAATCTGCTATCGCTGCTCTAAGCGTTGATAAAATTGAATTAAACAAAACTATTGCTGACGCGAAATCAAAAACTAAAGATCACTACAGTGATGCAACTTGGGCAAATCTTCAAACTGTTTTAGCCGATGCTGAAAATGTTACAAACAATACAGCAGCAAAACAAAGTGAAATTAATCACATTAATGAAAAACTTAAATCCGCTATCGTTGGTTTGAATACTGATAAGACTGAACTTGAAAAACAACTTCACCTTGCAAACGAAAAAACTCAAACTGACTACAGTGCTACATCTTGGAACGCTTTAGAAGAAGCTAAAACTGACGCTCAAGCTGTAAAAGACAACGACAAAGCTACTCAAGCTCAAATCAAGGATGCAACTGATAAACTTAAAGTTACTATCGATTCTCTTAATGTTGATAAAACGAAATTACAGGAACAATTAACAGTTGCTGAACAAAAACAACAAGCTGACTATAGCACTAAAACTTGGAACGAATTCAAAAATGCTGAACTTAAAGCTAAAGAAATCAACAACCAAACTACTTCACTTCCTAAACAAAGTGAAATAGATGCAGCTACTAAAGCTCTTCAAGATGCTCTTCAAGCTCTTGCTGTAGATAAAACTGTATTACAAAACGCTATTAACACAGCTAACAGCAAACGTAAAGAAGAATACACTACTCAAACATGGAAAGCTTTAGAAGATACTCTTACAGAAGTAACTCCTGTAAACGCAGATGAAACTGCTACTCAAAGCAAAGTAGACGAAGCTACTAGAAGTGTAGAAGAAGCTATCAATAACCTAGTTCTATTAACTGAAAAACCGGTATTAACATTTATTGAGACTGATAAGAAAGTATTAGAACGTGAAGCAGTTGCTAAGTATTCTCTAGAAAACCAAAATAAAACAAAAATTAAATCAATCACAGCTACTCTGAAAAAAGGAGAAACAGTTGTTAGCACTGTAGAGCTTACAGGCGATGATGTAACTAATGAAACTATAAGCGCTGCATTTAAGAACCTAGAGTACTACAAAGAATATACCCTATCTACAACGATGGTTTACGATAGAGGTGACGGTGATGTAACAGAAATCTTAGATAATCAACCAATACAACTAGACCTTAAAAAAGTTGAGATTAAAGATATTAAACGTACAGATTTAATCAAATACGAAAATGGAAAAGAAACTAATGAATCATTAATAACAACTATTCCTGATGATAAGAGTAATTATTATTTAAAAATAACTTCAAATAATCAAAAAACTACATTACTAGCGGTTCAAAATATAGAAGAGACTACAGTTAACGGAACATCTGTATATAAAGTTACGGCAATCGCAGACAATTTAGTCTCTAGAACTGCTGATAATAAATTTGAAGAAGAATACGTTCACTATATTGAAAAACCTAAAGCCCACGAAGATAATGTATATTATAACTTCAAAGAATTAATAGAAGCTATTGAAAACGATCCTTCAAAAGAATATCGTCTGGGACAATCAATGAGTGCTAGAAATGTTGTTCCTAATGGAAAATCATATATCACTAAAGAATTTACAGGAAAACTTTTAAGTTCTGAAGGAAAACAATTTGCTATTACTGAGTTGGAACATCCATTGTTCGACAAGATTAAAGCTGGAACTGTTAAAAATATAAATTTTGAAAATATTGATATTAATGTATCTAATCAAGATAATATCGCGACAATTGCGAATGAGATCAACGGAGCTACACGTATAGAAAACATCAAAGCAACTGGAACGATAACAGCTAGAAATAACGTTGCTGGATTTGTAAACAATATCAAAGAAAATGCTGCTCTAGAAAACGTAGCATTTATAGGTAATATCAACTCTGTTGGTAACAATTCTACAGTCGGAGGAATTGCTGGTTCGAACTACATGGGATTTGTTAATAAAGCTTATGTTGAGGCTAACATTACTGCCACTAACGCAAGCGCAAGTATGCTAGTTCCTTTTGTTACATATATGTTAAATAGCTATCAGTCTGGAACTAAGTCAAAAGTTACCAATTCTGTTGCTAAAGGAACTTTAGATGTTAAAAATACTCGTTTTGTTGGTGGTGTTGTTGCTAAAACTTGGCCTTGGGGAGTTATAAAAGATATTGTTACCTATGCTAGAGTAATTAAAGGTGAAGAAGTATATGGTTCAAACGAAATTAATGATGGAGATGCACGCCAATTCTTATTTGATATTTATAGAGTCAACGGCGCTAGCAGCGGATCTAATAACTTCACTAATCCGCAAAAAATAAAACAATTAACTAGAGAACAGGCTGATGCTAAAGTTGCTACTTTCAATATTACTGCTGATAAATTAGAAAGTGAGCTATCTCCCCTTGCAAAACTTAATGAAGAAAAAGCTTATTCTAGTATTCAAGATTACAAGGCTGAATATAACCAAGCCTATAAAAACCTTGAAAAATTAATACCATTCTACAATAAAGATTATATTGTATACCAAGGTAATAAATTAAATAAAGAACACCCTCTAAATACTAAAGAAGTTCTTTCTGTTACAGCGATGAACAACAATGAGTTTATCACTAACCTAGATGAAGCTAATAAAATTATTGTTCACTATGCGGACGGTACAAAAGATTACTTTAACTTATCTTCTAGTAGCGAAGGTTTAAGTAATGTAAAAGAATATACTATAACTGACTTAGGAATTAAATATACACCTAATATCGTTCAAAAAGATAACACTACTCTTGTTAATGATATAAAATCTATTTTAGAATCAGTAGAGCTTCAGTCTCAACCGATGTATCAACATCTAAATCGATTAGGTGACTATAGAGTTAATGCAATCAAAGATTTATATTTAGAAGAAAGCTTCACAGCTGTTAAAGAAAACTTAACAAACCTAATCACAAAATTAGTTCAAAATGAAGAACACCAGTTAAATGATTCTCCAGCTGCTCGTCAAATGCTTCGTGATAAAGTCGAGAAAAACAAAGCTGCCATATTATTAGGTTTAACATACTTAAACCGTTACTACGGTGTTAAATTCGGTGACGTTAATATTAAAGAATTAATGCTGTTCAAACCAGACTTTTATGGGAAAGAGGTTGATGTTTTAGACAGGCTTATTGAAATCGGTTCAAGAGAAGATAATATAAAAGGTCATCGGACATATGATGCTTTCAGCGAGATTATTTCTAAGACAACCTTATCAGAAAATTTGGTAAACTTTTTAAATTATAATCGTCGACTATTTACTGCAGATGTAAATATTTATGATTGGTTTAAGAAAGCTACAGAAGGGAATGTCTATATAGCGGAGCGTGCTTCGGAAGTCGATGAAATTAAAGCAGCGAAATACAAAGTTTGGGATAATTTACAGTCTGCTACTCATCGGAAGATGATACTCCCATTATTAAATCTAAATAAATCACATGTGTATTTAATCTCGAATTATAGTGCAATGGCTGTTGGAACAGCAGAAAAGTTAGGGCATAGCTCCTTCGATGGAATAAAAAATCAGATCGAAAAAGCAGCGGACAGTTATCGAAATTACTTTGATTTTTGGTATAGATTATCTTTAGATAAGGTTAAGAATATGCTAGTCAAAAATACAGTAACTCCTCTTTGGGAAGGTTATCAAGCACCTGGTGGATGGCCTGATAAGTATGGTAAGAGGAATAATAAAGAAGACTATGCCCCATTGAGAGAATTGTTTGGACCTATTGGTAAGTATTATGGTAACAATGGAACAGGTGCTTATGCAGTTATTTGGGATAATCCTTTGGATACGCGAACAGAAGTAAATTATATTGCATTAAGTATGATTGATGAGTTTGGAATCTCTGTGTATACACATGAAACTACTCATGTTAATGATCGTGCAATCTATTTAGGAGGATATGGACGTCGCTCAGGGACTCATGCAGAAGCCTATGCACAAGGAATGTTACAAACACCAGTACCAAGTACATGGTTTGATGAATACGGTGCTTTGGGAATTAATATGACTTTCTATCGTCCAAATGATGGAAATCAGTGGTATATTACCGATCCGAAGACTCTTAAAACAAGAGAAGACATTGATAATTATATGAAAGGTTATATAGATACCTTGTCTCTTCTTGATTATGTTGAAGGTGATGCAGTCATTAGTAAACATGATGATAAATTAAATCAACTGTGGTTTAAGAAAGTTGATCCTATTGAACGCACTGTAGGGTCAAAAGATCAATATGACAAGGTTCGAAATATGAGTTCTGATGATTGGAAAGGAATAACATTAAACAGTGTTAATGACTTAGTTGATAATAATCTGATGACTAATCGTATGATGAATAATAATATCTATAAGCCAGAAGTATTTGATCCAGGTATTGCCTATGTAGGAATTAAAATGATGAATAGTATCTATGCAGGTAACACAAGTGAGGGTGCACCTGGTGCTGTTACATTTAAGAATAATGCATTTAGACTCTGGGGATATTATGGCTATGATAAAGGATTCTTAGGATATGCTTCAGATAAATTAAAATCTCAAGCTAATAAAGAAGGGAAACAATTTGGAGATCAATATATTATACAAAAAATATCTGACGGCAGATTCCAATCATTTGCTGATTTTAAGAAAGAATATTATAAAGAATTGTTAGAAAAAGCCAACGCTGGTTTTAATCCTTTTACTATTGATGGTGAGACTATTCATAACTATGATGAATTAAAATCATTATTTGCCAAAGCTCTTGAAGAAGATATGGTTACTAATAAAGTTAATGGTAAACTTGTGCAAGTAAAAGAAAAAGTTTATAAAAAACTTCTTCAACAAACAAATAGCTTTAAAACTTCAATCTTTAAATAATTGAAATCTCTCATCTGCTTTACGGATGAGGGTTTTCTTATTTTATGCTATACTTAAGGTATGCATAGAAAAACAGTGATTGATTTTAGGGCTTTAGGGGAGAGATACATCTTTACCCAGCCTATCAAAGAGTTAAAAACCAGAGATTTAGCGGAAGTAACAGCCTTGCTGGCACAAGTGGAAAGCTACCAAGAGCAAGGCTATTATGTGGTGGGGTATGTCAGCTACGAGGCTGCACCTGCTTTTGAGGAAAAATTAGCAGTTCACAAGGCACCTTTATTGGACGAGTATTTACTTTACTTTACTGTTCACGATAGGGTGGAGACCTCCCCTATTCCTCTGACTTATGATGAGGTTGATTTGCCTTCAAATTGGCAGGAAGTAACGCCTGCAGAGGACTATGAAAAGGCGATTGCTCAAATTCACCATCATTTGCGGCAGGGGGACACCTATCAGGTCAACTACACCGTCCAACTCAAACAAGATTTAAGCGCCAATCCTTTTGCTATCTATAATCGTATGGTAGTAGAGCAGGAAGCAGGCTATAATGCCTATGTGGAACATGACGAGATGGCAGTGATTTCCATGAGCCCAGAGCTCTTTTTTGAGCAAAATGACCGCGAGTTGACAACGCGACCAATGAAGGGAACGACTCAGCGTGGCATGACTGACCAAGAAGACTTGGAGGAGGCAGCTTGGTTGGAACAGGACCCCAAAAATCGCTCTGAAAATATGATGATCGTGGACCTCTTGCGCAATGATATGAACCGTATTTCTGAGGTGGGGAGTGAGCACGTGAAGCGTCTGTGTCAGGTAGAGCAGTATTCAACTGTTTGGCAGATGACTTCGACCATCAAGAGTCGGTTGCGAGCAGATGTTGATTTAGTTACAATTTTTCGCTCTCTCTTTCCTTGTGGATCCATAACGGGAGCTCCCAAAATTGCGACTATGGAGATTATCAAGGACTTGGAGCCACAACCGCGTGGAGTCTACTGTGGAACGATTGGTCTCTTGCTTCCAAATGGACGACGGATTTTTAATGTGGCCATTCGTACCATTCAACTTCACAAAGGTCAAGCCATTTATGGAGTTGGCGGAGGCATTACTTGGGATAGCACTTGGGAATATGAATATCGAGAGGTTCATCAAAAGGCAGCTGTTCTCTATCGTAAACAAGCTCGTTTCAAACTGATTACTACAGGGAAAATCAGCCAGAAGTGCTTGCTGTTTGAAGAACAACATTTGGAAAGACTGAGAAAAGCTAGTCGATATTTTGCTTATCCTTTTGACCCAGAAATTTTGAGACAAAGGATTGAAGCAGAGTGTCAGACTTGTGATGCTAATCAAGATTACTGCTTGCGAATTAGCCTTAGCAAGTCTGGAGAGATAGAAGTCGATCGTCAAGTATTGGAACCTCTCAGTCCGACCTTCTGCAAAGCCAAACTTTGCCTTCAGGAAGCTAATTTGCAACATGCCTTTACCTACTTCAAAACAAGCCACAGACCTCACTTGAGCCTAGGGAAACAAGAGAAAATTTATCACAATAAGTCAGGAGAACTACTTGAAACCTCTATAGGAAATTTGGTTTTGAAAATCACTGGAAAACTTTATACACCGCCAGTCCGATTTGGAATCTTGCCAGGAATTTACCGTCAGTATTTACTAGAAACAGGACAAGTAGAAGAGAAAGTCTTGACCTTGACAGACTTAGCCCAAGTTGAGGCTATATATGGCTGTAATGCAGTGAGAGGCTTGTATGAATTAAGCCTAGAGGAGAATTAGATGAAACTGATATTTTTGCATGGGTTAGGGCAGTCAGCAGAGTCTTGGAAAGAAGTTCGGAATCTACTGACAGATTATCCTTCTGAGGCTATCGAGTTATTTCCTTCTGGAGTTAGCAGCTATCAAAAAGCTAAGGAGCGAGTTTATCAACACCTAGCTCAAGAGACAGAACCTTTTGTTTTGATTGGATTGTCCTTAGGTGCTGCCCTGGCATTAGAACTATCTAGTTACGATTTACCAAATCTTCGAGCTTTGGTTCTATCAGGATGTCCACTTAAACTGTCCGGTAATATCTTATTTTATCTTCAGTTGCTGATTTTTAAACTACTTCCCAAAAGGGTATTTGAAAAACAGGGAGCAGACAAAGCTCTTATGGTCGGAGTTTCTGAGGAATTGAAGACACTTGATTTAACTGATATATCAAGAACTTGTCCTTATCCAACCTTACTAATTTGTGGCAGCAAAGATAAACCGAATCTCAGTTCTATGAGAAGTCTTCATAAACTAATATCAGAATCTCAATTTCAGATTATACCAGATGGACCTCATGTCTTGAATAAGGAAAAACCAAAGGAGTTTGTAGAAAATACCAGAAGTTTCCTTGAATTGCTGAAATAAGTTTGATAAAATAATAGTGAAATCGATAACATCGTTAGAGGAGAACCAAATGGACAAACGTCTATTTTTAAAAATGAGTCTGGCTACCTTGCCAGTTTTAGCCTTGTTTTCACAACCTGTGTTAGCAGAGGAAAACATTCATTTTTCGAGTTGTAAGGAAGCTTGGGCGAATGGATATGCAGATATTCATGAGGGAGAGCCCGGTTATTCTGCCAAGTTAGACCGCGATCATGATGGTGTGGCTTGCGAATTGAAAAATGCTCCTAAGGGTGCCTTTAAAGCAAAACAAGAGACTACAACTCAAACTGATACAAGTTCATCAACAACAAGTGGCTGGGTTAAGCAGGATGGTACTTGGTATTACTTTGATGGAAATGGCAATCCAGTGAAAAATGCATGGCAGGGAAGCTATTACCTGAAAGAAGATGGTCAAATGGCCCAGAGCGAATGGATTTATGATGATTCTTATCAGGCTTGGTATTATTTGAAAGCAGATGGTTCTTATGCAAAAAATGCATGGCAAGGAGCTTACTACCTTAAGTCAAACGGTAAAATGGCACAAGGTGAGTGGGTTTATGACTCTTCTTACCAAGCCTGGTATTACTTGAAATCAGATGGTTCTTATGCTCGCAATGCATGGCAAGGAAACTACTATTTGAAATCAGATGGCAAAATGGCTAAGAATGAGCGAGTTGATGATGGACGTTACTACGTAGATGCTTCAGGTCTCTGGAAACCATAAATCAGATAAAATTTAGAAAGTTAATGCAAACCTTTGCATAAGTAAATGAATTTTGTTATACTAGTGCTGTAAGCATTTTCAATTACTATACAATGAAAAAGGAGAATATGATGAGTCAAAAGATTATTGGGATTGACCTTGGTGGAACTTCTATCAAATTTGCAATCTTAACAACAGCAGGAGAAATCCAAGAAAAATGGTCTATCAAGACCAACATTTTGGATGAGGGAAGTCATATCGTTGATGATATGATTGAATCTATTCAGCATCGTTTGAACTTGCTTGGATTGGCAGCAGCGGACTTCCAAGGAATTGGGATGGGATCACCAGGTGTGGTTGACCGCGAAAAAGGAACTGTTATTGGTGCCTACAACTTGAACTGGAAAACCCTTCAACCAATTAAAGAAAAAATTGAAAAAGCCTTGGGTATTCCATTCTTCATTGATAATGATGCCAACGTGGCAGCTCTTGGTGAGCGCTGGATGGGGGCTGGTGATAACCAACCAGATGTTGTCTTTATGACACTTGGTACTGGTGTTGGTGGTGGTATCGTCGCAGAAGGCAAATTGCTTCACGGTGTTGCTGGTGCAGCAGGTGAGCTTGGCCACATCACTGTTGACTTTGACCAACCAATCGCATGTACCTGCGGTAAGAAAGGCTGCCTTGAGACAGTCGCTTCAGCAACAGGGATTGTCAACTTAACTCGTCGCTATGCCGATGAATACGAAGGTGATGCAGCATTGAAACGCTTGATTGATAACGGAGAAGAAGTAACTGCTAAGACTGTCTTTGACCTCGCAAAAGAAGGAGACGACCTCGCCTTGATCGTTTACCGTAACTTCTCACGTTACTTGGGAATCGCTTGTGCCAACATCGGTTCAATCCTCAACCCATCAACAATCGTAATTGGTGGTGGTGTGTCAGCTGCGGGAGAATTCCTTCTACAAGGTGTTCAAAAAGTCTACGACGAAAATAGCTTCCCACAAGTACGCACATCAACAAAATTGGCTCTTGCAACTCTAGGAAATGACGCTGGAGTTATCGGAGCAGCATCACTTGTATTGCAATAAGATAATGAGAGAGGAAAAATGCTAACCTAGAGTTAGTAATGTTCCTCTTTTCTTTTTTATGCTATACTAGTTAGGAAATAAATGAGGTGAGAGTAAATGACAAAAGCAGATACGATTTTTAAAGAGAATATTGAACGCATTCTAAAGGAAGGTGTTTTCTCAGAGCAGGCTCGTCCTAAGTACAAGGATGGGACTGTTGCCAACTCCAAGTATGTAACGGGTGCATTTGCCGAGTATGACTTGGCTAAGGGCGAATTTCCCATCACAACCTTGCGTCCCATTGCAATTAAATCCGCCATCAAGGAAGTACTTTGGATTTACCAAGACCAGTCTAATAGCCTAGAAGTGCTTAATGATAAGTACAATGTTCACTATTGGAATGACTGGGAAGTGGGAGATACAGGAACCATTGGTGAGCGCTATGGTGCTGTTGTTAAGAAACACGACATCATCAATAAGATTCTCAAGCAGTTAGAAGCCAACCCTTGGAACCGTCGAAACATTATCTCCCTTTGGGATTACCAAGCTTTCGAAGAAACAGATGGGTTGCTCCCATGTGCCTTTCAGACTATGTTTGATGTCCGCCGTGTAGATGGAGAAATCTATCTGGATGCGACCTTGACCCAGCGCTCCAATGATATGCTAGTGGCCCACCACATCAATGCTATGCAGTATGTGGCTCTTCAAATGATGATTGCCAAGCATTTTGGCTGGAAGGTTGGTAAGTTCTTCTACTTCATCAACAACCTCCATATCTATGACAATCAATTTGAACAAGCTCAGGAATTGCTTCGTCGTGAGCCGTCAAACTGTCAACCACGTTTGGTCTTGAATGTTCCAGATGGGACCAATTTCTTTGATATCAAAGCAGAAGATTTTGAGTTGGTGGATTATGCCCCTGTCAAGCCACAGTTGAAGTTTGACCTAGCTATTTAATACTCTTAGAAAATCTCTTCAAACCACGTCAGCGTCGCTTCATCAACAACCTCAAAACCATGTTTTGAGCTGATTTCGTCAGTCTTATCTACAACCTCAAAGCAGTACTTTGAGCAATCTGCGGCTAGCTTCTTAGTTTGCTCAGTATAGAAGAATAGAAAAAGAAGTTGAGACAATAAATCCCAACTTCTTTTGTTTCTTAACGTGATACGCGGCGGCGAGCTGCTTTTTTACGGTTTTCTTCGATGAAAGCTGCTTTTTGCTCTTCTGGTTCGATTACTTTCTTTTTAAATGCGTATACTGCACCTGCAACGGCAGCGACAGTTCCTGCGACACCTGTTACAAGACCTTTAGCGAATCCTTTAGCCATGAGTCTTCCTCCTTTATCTTCTTAATCAGCCAGTCTCCTCAAGAGGTCACATTTTTCTGACTGACCTTTTTGTGTTATAATAATAGTAACGAAAAAATGGGAATTTTTCAAGGAAAAAAGATGAAAACAAAAATAATTGTGATTGTTGGGCCGACTGCTGTTGGAAAAACAGACCTTGCTATTGAAGTTGCAAAGTGTTTTAATGGCGAAGTGGTTAGTGGAGATAGCCAGCAAGTCTATCGAGGACTTGATATTGGAACGGCTAAGGCTAGTCCAGAAGAGCAGGCAGCTGTTCCTCATCATTTAATCGATGTTAGAGAGGTAACCGAGTCTTACTCGGCTTTTGATTTTGTTTCAGAAGCTAAGATGGCTATTGAGGATATTCACAGCCGTAGCAAGCTGGCCATTATCGCTGGTGGGACTGGACTTTATATCCAGAGCTTGCTAGAAGGTTACCACCTAGGTGGGGAGACTCCCCATGAGGAGATTTTGGCCTATCGGGCTAGCTTGGAGCCTTATACAGATGAGGAATTAGCTCATCTGGTGGAGCAAGCAGACCTTAAAATTCCTCAGTTTAATCGTCGTCGTGCGATGCGTGCCTTGGAAATTGCCCATTTTGGTCAGGAATTGGAAAATCAAGAGACTTTGTATGAACCATTGATTATCTGCTTGGATGATGAGCGCAGTCAATTATATGAACGTATCAATCGCCGCGTGGATTTGATGTTTGAGGCTGGGCTTTTGGATGAGGCTAAGTGGCTCTTTGACCATTACCCTGATGTGCAGGCCGCTAAAGGAATTGGCTACAAGGAACTTTTTCCTTACTTCCGTGGAGAGCAGACCTTGGAGGAAGCTAGTGAGAGTCTCAAACAGGCTACTCGTCGTTTTGCCAAGCGTCAGTTGACCTGGTTCCGTAATCGCATGCAGGTCACCTTTTATCAGATTGGAGAAGCTGGTGTGCAAGACCGCATTTTAAGCCAGATAGAGGAGTTTTTAGATGATTGATACGGAAAAAAAAGAGGAGCGAGTCCTGCTCATAGGTGTGGAATTGCAGGGCATGGACAATTTTGACCTCTCCATGGAAGAATTGGCCAGTTTAGCTAAGACAGCTGGGGCAATCGTTGTAGATAGCTACAGACAAAAACGTGAAAAATATGATTCTAAGACCTTCGTCGGCTCTGGTAAGTTGGAAGAGATTGCGCTTATGGTGGATGCAGAAGAAATCACCACTGTCATTGTCAACAACCGTCTGACGCCAAGGCAAAATGTCAATTTAGAAGAAGTTCTGGGTGTTAAGGTTATTGATCGTATGCAGTTGATTTTGGATATCTTTGCCATGCGAGCTCGAAGCCATGAAGGGAAGCTCCAAGTTCACCTAGCCCAGCTCAAATATCTCTTGCCTCGTTTGGTTGGTCAGGGAATTATGCTCAGCCGTCAGGCAGGGGGAATTGGTTCCCGTGGACCTGGTGAAAGCCAGCTGGAGCTGAACCGTCGTAGTGTTCGCAACCAAATCACGGATATCGAGCGCCAACTCAAGGTGGTTGAGAAAAATCGGGCGACTGTCAGAGAAAAACGTTTGGAGTCCAGCATCTTTAAGATTGGTTTGATTGGTTACACCAATGCTGGGAAATCAACCATCATGAACACCTTGACAAGTAAGACTCAGTATGAAGCGGACGAGCTATTTGCGACTCTGGATGCGACGACTAAGAGTATCCATCTGGGAGGCAATCTCCAAGTAACTTTGACAGATACCGTGGGATTTATCCAAGATTTGCCGACAGAGCTGGTATCCAGTTTTAAGTCAACCTTGGAAGAAAGCAAGCATGTGGATCTTCTGGTTCATGTTATCGATGCTAGCAATCCTTACCATGAGGAGCATGAAAAAACAGTTCTGTCCATCATGAAAGACCTGGACATGGAAGATATTCCTCGTCTGACACTTTATAATAAAGCGGATTTGGTGGAGGATTTCACGCCTACTCAAACGCCATACGCTCTCATTTCTGCTAAGTCTGAGGATAGTCGTGAGAATTTGCAGGCTTTGTTTTTAGAGAAAATCAAGGATATTTTCGAACCCTTTACCCTGCGAGTGCCTTTTTCTAAGTCCTATAAGATTCATGATTTAGAAAGTGTGGCGATTCTGGAAGAACGTGATTATCAGGATGACGGCGAAGTGATTACAGGCTACATTTCTGAGAAAAACAAATGGAGGTTAGAGGAATTTTATGACTGATATTAAAACGTTGGCTCTAAAATATGGGGGCTATACAAGTCTGGATAAGGTCTATCTGGATCAACTTCTAGCTGGTAAAACAGAGCAGGAGCAGTTGGCACTGATCACTCCTCCGCCTAGCGTGGTCAATGCTTACTTTGCAGAGCTATACCAGAAAAAAAGTCCTGAGGCTGCGACGGATTATTTTGCGGAACTCAGTCAGGAACTGAATCTCTACAATGCTGAACCTAGTTTCACTCTAGAAAACAAGCCCTTTATTCGCCTTAACCTGTCTGGTAAATCCTTTGGTTTTTGTTATGAGAGTGAGGGTCTGGGTCGGATTTTCTCTGAAAAGAAAGAGGTTATTTCAGAAGACTTGCTCTTTGAAATTGCACAAATTTTTCCCCATCAACTAGTCTTTGAGGAGTCTGGTAAGATTTACATGAAGGCTGTTGGAGATGAGGAAGTTGTTAGTGTGGAAAATCTCACAGCTTTGACTGATTTGGAAAGCTTGGCTGATGGTCGCAAGCGTCTTAAAGGATACAGCCAAGAGGAGCTATTACAAGAAGCTACTGCTTTTTCTGGCAAGCGCTATTTCCGATCGGAAAACCGCACAGCCATGTTATATATTGATTAATTAGAAAGTATCGAATGGATATTCAATTTTTAGGAACGGGGGCTGGTCAGCCCTCTAAAGCCCGCAACGTTTCAAGTCTCGCCCTGAAACTCTTGGACGAGATTAACGAAGTTTGGCTCTTTGACTGTGGAGAAGGTACGCAGAATCGTATTCTTGAAACCACAATTCGACCACGTAAGGTCAGTAAAATCTTTATTACCCACCTGCATGGAGACCACATTTTTGGCTTGCCAGGATTCCTTTCTAGTCGTGCTTTTCAGGCCAATGAAGAGCAGACAGATTTGGAAATCTATGGACCGCAAGGTATCAAGTCATTTGTTTTAACCAGTCTTCGTGTGTCGGGTTCTCGTTTGCCCTACCGCATTCATTTTCATGAGTTTGACCAAGATTCTTTAGGAAAAATCCTTGAGACCGATAAATTTACGGTGTATGCAGAGGAGCTGGATCATACTATTTTCTGTGTTGGCTATCGTGTCATTCAAAAGGACTTGGAAGGAACGCTGGATGCTGAAAAACTCAAGGCTGCTGGTGTCCCATTTGGCCCGCTTTTTGGTAAAATCAAAAACGGTCAAGACGTAGTTCTTGAAGACGGTACTGAAATCAAGGCAGCTGACTATATCTCAGCTCCACGTCCAGGTAAGATTATCACTATTCTTGGTGACACTCGAAAAACGGATGCCAGTGTGCGTCTGGCTGTCAATGCAGATGTCCTAGTTCATGAGTCCACTTATGGCAAGGGTGATGAAAAAATTGCTCGTAACCATGGTCACTCAACTAATATGCAAGCTGCACAAGTAGCGGTAGAAGCAGGTGCCAAACGCCTCCTACTCAACCATATCAGTGCCCGTTTCCTCTCAAAAGATATAAGCAAACTCAAGAAAGACGCTGCCACAATTTTTGAAAATGTCCATGTGGTCAAAGACTTGGAAGAAGTGGAAATCTAGCAGTCACAGAAAGGATAAGTATGCCTACTATTCTCATTACCGGAGCTAGCGGTGGTCTAGCTCAAGAAATGGTCAAACTCCTGCCCAATGACCAACTCATCTTGCTTGGTAGAAATAAGGAAAAATTAGCCCAACTCTACGGAAATTATTCCCATGCAGAATTGATTGAAATTGATATTACCGACGATTCAGCCCTAGAAGCTCTGGTAACTGATCTTTATCTCCGCTATGGCAAGATTGATGTCTTGATTAACAACGCTGGTTACGGGATTTTTGAGGGATTTGACCAGATTTCTGACCAAGATATTCATCAGATGTTTGAGGTCAATACCTTTGCCCTGATGAATCTATCTCGTCGCCTTGCGGCTCGAATGAAGGAAAGTCGAAAAGGCCATATCATCAATATTGTTAGCATGGCAGGTTTGATTGCTACTGGCAAGTCCAGTCTCTACTCAGCGACCAAGTTTGCGGCTATTGGTTTTTCAAATGCTCTGCGCCTCGAACTCATGCCCTATGGAGTCTATGTGACGACAGTCAATCCAGGACCAATCCGCACAGGATTTTTTGACCAAGCCGACCCAGATGGCACCTATCTCAAGTCGGTTGAACGCTTCCTGCTAGAACCAGATGCAGTGGCTAAAAAGATTGTCAAGATTATAGGGAAAAACAAACGGGAACTCAATCTCCCAGTTTTGTTGAACCTAGCCCATAAGTTTTATACTCTCTTTCCTAAGCTAGCTGATAAGCTGGCAGGGGAAACTTTTAATTATAAGTAAAAAGAACCAATATGCAGGTTGTTGCTAGCCTACATATTGGTTCTTATCATTTCTCAACTATCAAACTGGACTTCTTCTAGGAGATAGTCGATAAAGCGTTCGCCCATCTTAGATAGGCTGGTTTTTTCATGCTGGATATAGACCAGCTCGATAGGGTCATCAATATCCAGTGGGATAGAAACGATATTGTCTCCGTTGAGGTTGCTGTTCAAAATCCCTGTTGCGATCGTATATCCATCCAGACCAATCAAGAGATTAAAGAGGGTAGCACGGTCGCTGACTACGATGGATTTCTTGTGGTGTTCTTGAGAAAGAATTTCTTCTGAAAAGTAGAAGGAGTTGTGAGTTCCTTGGTCATAGCTGAGATAAGGGAAGTTTTCCAAATCAGATAGTTTGACCTTATCTTTCTTTGCCAGAGGATTGGTCTTGCTGACAAAAATATGCGGTTGCGCTGTGAAGAGATGGTGAGCCAGCAGGTGATTGTCATCCAGCATTTTCGTTAAAACATCACGGTTGTAGCTGTTCAAAAATAGGACACCGACCTCACTACGGAAGTTCTTGACGTCATCGATAATCTCCCAAGTCCGCGTTTCACGAAGAAAAAGCTCGTATTTTTCCATATCGCTTTTCTTGAGCAAAGAGACAAAGGCATTGACTACAAAGGCATAGTGTTGAGACGAAACGCTAAAGAGTTCGCGGTGGGCGACAGGATTTTTATAGCGTTCTTCCAGAAGCTGAGTCTGCTCGACAACCTGACGGGCATAAGAGAGAAACTCCATCCCATCACGGGTCAAGGTGATACCCTTGGGATTTCGGATAAAAATCTCAATCCCCATCTCATTTTCCAAATCTCTCACAGCATTGGAAAGACTTGGCTGGGTGATAAAGAGTTGCTTGGCTGCCTCATTCATGGAGCCAGTTTCGACGATTTTGATAATATAGTGTAATTGTTGAATTCTCATGTTTTTATTGTACCACACTTGCGTCAGAATCGCCAAAGAAGATAGGAAAATCAGGGGCATTGTGTGGGTCTCTTCTTGAAAAAAACACAAAATTTTGCTAGAATGAGTCTTATGAAAACATTCTATGATGTGCAGCAATTCCTCAAACGATTTGGTATTATTGTTTACATGGGAAAACGCTTATATGATATTGAACTGATGAAGTTGGAGCTCTCTCGAATTTACGATGCAGGGTTGATGGACAAATTAGACTATCTAGAGGCAGAAGCAGTTCTTCGCAGAGAGCACAAGGTAGAATTGGATTATATTGAGAAAAATGGAGAAAAGAACTAATGGTTACTTGGATTTTGTGGGCACTTATACTGGCAATGTTGGCATGGATGGGCTTTAACTATCTTCGTATTCGACGTGCAGCTAAAATCGTGGACAATGAGGAGTTTGAAGCCTTGATTCGTACGGGTCAATTGATTGATTTGCGCGACCCAGCAGAATTCCACAGAAAACATATTCTTGGGGCTCGCAATATTCCTTCAAGTCAGTTGAAGACTAGTCTTGCAGCCCTTCGTAAGGATAAACCTGTCCTTCTCTACGAAAACCAACGTGCGCAACGAGTTACAAATGCAGCCCTTTACTTGAAAAAACAAGGTTTTTCTGAGATTTATATCCTTTCTTATGGCTTGGATTCTTGGAAAGGGAAAGTCAAAGTTGAGAAATAAGAAAACGAGCTTGGATGTTTCCGAGCTCATTTTTTAACCACTTTTTCTGAGAAATTCACGAATACTTGTCAGCTCTTTTGAGTTGAGGGGGCGATAGTCTCCCTCTTGAAGATTATCATCCAAACTCCAAGGGCCAAAATGGGTACGTTTGAGGGAGGTTACCTTGACACCAACTGAGAGGAACATTTTCTTGACCTGATGAAATTTTCCTTCTGAAATGGTGATGGAGGCTTGACTGAGGAAAGGACTTGCAGATAGAATTTCTAGTCTTGCAGGTTTGCAGATAGTACCATCTAAAAAGACAATTCCCTTTTGAAAGGCTTGGATATGGTCAGGTGTTAGAAGTCCATTAACCTCAACTTGATAAGTTTTATCGACATGATATTGGGGATGGAGGAGTTGGAAGCCCAAGGGACCGTTATCGGTCAAGAGAAGGAGTCCTGTCGTATCTCGGTCCAGTCGGCCGACAGCATAGAGCTTGTCAGACTGAATATTAGGTGGAAGCAGGTCCATGACGGTTGGAAGTTTCTTGTCTTTGTTGGCTGTAACGACACCAGCTGGCTTATGAAGCATAAGATAGGTGTGCTCATAGCCTTGAATGATTTGGCCCTGAAAGAGGAGTTCCTGCAGTCCTGTATCGATATTCTGGGCTAGGGAGCGGGTTGGGCGACCATCGACTAGAATTTCTCCTTTGAGTAAGGCTTGTTTCATGGCCTTTCGGCTGATTTTTTCTTGGGCTAATAAATTATCTAAACGCATACTGTGCTTATCTTATCATAAGTCGCTTGCTTTGAAAAGGCTTGATGTGAAAAGAAAAGCAGAGTGAAAACATTTACACTTGCTTGAGTTATGTTATTTACTTGAAATTATGGTATAATCGTTCAGTTAGAAAATAAATTTTGAATATTATAGAGGAAATCATGACAAAATTAAGAGAAGATATCCGTAACATTGCGATTATCGCCCACGTTGACCACGGTAAAACAACCCTCGTTGACGAATTATTGAAACAATCAGAAACGCTTGATGCACGTACTGAATTGGCTGAGCGTGCTATGGACTCAAACGATATCGAAAAAGAGCGTGGAATTACCATTCTTGCTAAAAATACAGCCGTTGCCTATAACGGAACTCGTATCAATATCATGGACACACCAGGACACGCGGACTTCGGTGGAGAAGTTGAGCGTATCATGAAAATGGTTGACGGTGTTGTCTTGGTCGTAGATGCCTACGAAGGAACAATGCCACAAACTCGTTTCGTATTGAAAAAAGCCTTGGAACAAGATCTTGTCCCAATCGTGGTTGTTAACAAAATCGACAAACCATCAGCTCGCCCAGCTGAAGTAGTGGATGAAGTATTGGAACTTTTCATCGAGCTTGGTGCAGATGACGACCAGCTTGATTTCCCAGTGGTGTATGCTTCAGCGATCAACGGAACTTCTTCATTGTCAGATGATCCAGCTGACCAAGAAGCGACTATGGCACCAATCTTTGACACGATTATCGACCATATCCCAGCTCCAGTAGATAACTCAGATGAGCCTTTGCAGTTCCAAGTGTCACTTTTGGACTACAACGACTTCGTTGGACGTATCGGTATCGGTCGTGTCTTCCGTGGTACTGTTAAAGTTGGTGACCAAGTTACCCTTTCTAAACTTGACGGCACAACTAAAAACTTCCGTGTTACAAAACTCTTCGGTTTCTTTGGTTTGGAACGTCGTGAAATCCAAGAAGCAAAAGCAGGTGACTTGATTGCCGTTTCAGGTATGGAAGATATCTTTGTCGGTGAAACAATTACTCCGACAGATGCAGTTGAAGCTCTTCCAATCCTACACATCGATGAACCAACTCTTCAAATGACTTTCTTGGTTAACAACTCACCATTTGCTGGTAAAGAAGGTAAATGGGTAACTTCTCGTAAGGTAGAAGAACGCCTGCAGGCAGAATTGCAAACAGACGTTTCCCTTCGTGTTGACCCAACTGATTCACCAGATAAATGGACTGTTTCAGGACGTGGAGAATTGCACTTGTCAATCCTTATCGAAACAATGCGTCGTGAGGGATATGAACTTCAAGTATCTCGTCCAGAAGTTATCGTAAAAGAAATCGACGGTGTTAAATGTGAGCCATTTGAACGTGTTCAAATCGACACTCCAGAAGAATACCAAGGATCTGTTATCCAAAGCCTTTCTGAACGTAAGGGTGAAATGTTGGATATGATTTCAACTGGTAATGGTCAAACTCGTTTGGTCTTCCTTGTTCCTGCGCGTGGTTTGATCGGATACTCAACTGAGTTCTTGTCAATGACTCGTGGTTACGGTATCATGAACCATACCTTCGACCAATACTTGCCATTGATTCCAGGGGAAATTGGTGGTCGTCACCGTGGTGCCCTTGTTTCTATCGATGCTGGTAAGGCTACAACTTACTCAATCATGTCTATCGAAGAACGTGGTACGATTTTTGTCAACCCAGGTACTGAGGTTTACGAAGGAATGATCATCGGTGAAAACTCTCGTGAAAATGACTTGACAGTTAACATCACTAAGGCGAAACAAATGACCAACGTCCGTTCAGCTACTAAGGACCAAACAGCTGTTATCAAGACACCTCGTATCTTGACGCTTGAAGAGTCTCTTGAGTTCTTGAACGACGATGAGTACATGGAAGTAACGCCTGAGTCTATCCGTTTGCGTAAACAAATCCTTAACAAAGCAGAGCGTGAGAAAGCTAACAAGAAGAAAAAATCAGCTGAATAAGAGCTAGAAAGAGAGAAAGATGGTTTATTTAGTCCTAGGAATTTTACTGCTTCTACTCTATGTATTTGCGACACCAGAAAGCATTAAAGGGACAGTCAATATCGTCGCTATGGTATGTATTTTAGTGGCACTTTTGGTTTTGTTGGCTCTATCTTTTCTGAAAATTTTTCAATTACCAACAGAAATATTCCTAGCAATAGCCATGTTAATCCTAGCTTACTTTAGTGTGAGAGACATCACACTCATGCCAGTTAAAAAAAGTAAAAGAAGATAAAAAAGAGAGTTTCGGCTCTCTTTTTTGCTAGGAATTTTACAATATTTCGATTTGTTTTTGAGTTATCACCATCTCTTTTGCTTGGATAATATGAATGGGAAAAACTGGAATAAAATTCGTTAATGACATCTATTTTTTGGGGAACTGTAAAATTCTATTACTAATAATATTTTAGTAAAATATGTTGATAAATTATATAGAAAGTGATATACTTAAGTTATAAGAAATCGTTTTCAAAATAAGAAAGGATTAAATTTATACTCAATGAAAATCAAAGAGCAAACTAGGAAACTAGCCGCAGGTTGCTCAAAGCACTGCTTTGAGGTTGTAGATAAGACTGACGAAGTCAGTCACATATATAATCCAAGGCGACGTTGACGCGGTTTGAAGAAATTTTTGAAGAGTATTATTGTCTTGTTGTTCAGGGTGTGATGGATTAAACTAGGAAAATAATTCTAAGAATTTATAAAAGATAAAATCTTTGTTCTATAGGGTTATTCTCTTATACAAGGAGTCTACTATGAAGAAACTATTCATATTATTATCAACTTTTTTTCTCAGCTTCTTCTTTGTTTGGATTATTGTCTTACGTGCTCCACAATATTTGTATGCAAGCTATGATTCCGTTTCCTTACTTCGTGTCAAAAAAGATACTCAGGAACCGACGCGTAAGGTATTTGAAAAGGAATTAGAGAATTTTGTAAACTCAGAACAGAGTTTAATAGCTAGAAGAATCGTAGAGCCGAGTAAGGATGGGACGACTCACTTTACTTATGCAACTTATGGTCAGGGAACTTTACCAAAAGAATTCCAAGAAGCTAGCCAAGAAAGTCGTGAACGTAGTGATCCGCTAAATAGTTATCTCCTTTTGTCAGGCTCCTTGACGAAAGAAAAGCTTGCCGATAAATTAGGAGATTTGGGTTATAAAGCAATTGCTGACCGAAAGACACCTCCCTATTCTCTTGCTTTTCGAATGTTACTAAATCCACTTATTTTAATTAGTTTAGCAATATTTGGCTTATCTTTCTTTGCTTTAGTGATTATCACTCGGATTAAGGAAATGAGAGCAGCAGGTATAAAACTCTTTTCTGGTCAGACTCTCTTATCCATTATGGGGCATTCTTTATCGACTGATATCAAGTGGCTCCTTCTATCAGCCCTCCTTTCCTTCCTAGGTGGGGGAGTCGTTCTTTTTAGTCAAGGTTTGTTTTATCCTATCTTGTTAGCCACCTATGGTTTTGGGATTACTTTCTATCTGTTGTTTTTATTGGCGATTTCAATTTTACTAATGCTTCTTTATCTAATGAGTTTGAGTTACAAAGCATTAGTTCCTGTTATTAAGGGGAGATTACCCCTTAAACGCTTGATGGCTTTAACCCTATTGTGTCAGTTAGTAGCTGTTTTTACAGTGGGATACGCTGTTAAGACAGGCTTGACGTCTTACCAACGATTGAAAGAACTTGAAATTTCAAAACAAGCGTGGAAGGACAGAGCAGACTATTATCAAATTTCTTTTGGCTTAGGTGATAGAGGAAAAGATACAGAAAATCAGAGCAAGTGGTATGAATTTTCCAAAGAAGCAGTTGAACAAGAACAGGCTCTATTTGTAAAAGATAATCTCATTCATTTTGCAAATCCTCAAGGAAAAAATGAACAGGGAGAGACACTGGATACCTATAGTCCAGATGCTAATGTTCTCTATGTCAGCCCAAGTTATTTGGACAAGGAAAAGGTCGTGGTAGATGCTGAGACCAAACAGAAGTTAGTCCATCTTCAAAAAGGGGAATTTGGACTCTTACTACCAGAATCTCTTCGTTCACAGGAAGCAGAACTTAAGAAAGCTTTTGAAGAACGTTTGAACTATTACGGGCAATCAAGTGAGGAGGCAAGTGCTCCTTTAGAGTATGAAATGAGAGCGATTGTTAGCTATCTTCCAACTGGAGAAAAGCGATTTGTTTATAATAACGGTGAAAGCCCAGTATCCATTCGGTACTTAACCGATCCGATTTTAGTTGTATTTACTCCAACATCTACAGGTGATAGTTTCATTTCAAAATATGTTTGGTCTATCAATGCTGGAAAACAACTTTTTATCAAAGGATATGAGAGTGGGCTAGAACTCTTGAAGAAAGCTGGAATTTATGAGCAAGTATCCTATCTTAAAGAAGGAAGAAGTGTTTATCTAACTCGTTATAATGAAGTTCAAACTGAAACAGCAACTTTAATCTTAGGAGCTATTGTGGGGATAGCTAGTTCCTTGTTACTCTTTTATTCTGTCAATCTTCTATATTTCGAGCAATTCCGCCGAGATATCTTGATTAAACGAATTTCAGGTTTACAATTTTTTGAAACACATGCTCAGTATATGGTTAGCCAATTTGCCAGTTTTATATTTGGTGCTAGTCTCTTTATTTTAAGCAGTCGAGACTTGGTGATTGGCTTACTCACTTTATTAGTCTTTCTAGCTAGTGCAGTTTTGACGCTTTACCGTCAAGCACAGAAAGAATCTCGTGTTTCTATGACAATTATGAAAGGAAAATAGGATGATTGAACTAAAGAATATATCTAAAAAATTTGGAAGCCGTCAGCTATTTTCAGATACGAATCTTCATTTTGAAGGTGGGAAAATTTATGCCTTAATTGGTACAAGTGGCTGTGGTAAGACAACGCTCTTGAATATGATTGGACGATTAGAGCCATATGACAAAGGACAAATCATCTATGATGGCACTTCTCTTAAGGACATCAAGCCTTCTGTTTTCTTTAGAGATTACTTAGGATACCTATTTCAAGATTTTGGTTTAATTGAAAGCCAAACCGTCAAAGAGAACCTCAATCTGGGTTTAGTTGGTAAAAAGTTGAAAGAAAAAGAGAAAATCTCTTTGATGAAACAAGCCCTAAACCGTGTTAACCTCTCTTATTTAGATTTAAAGCAACCTATCTTTGAATTATCAGGAGGAGAAGCACAACGTGTTGCACTAGCGAAGATAATTTTAAAGGATCCACCTTTGATTCTCGCAGATGAACCAACCGCTTCACTAGACCCCAAAAACTCTGAGGAATTACTCTCTATCCTAGAATCTTTAAAAAATCCGAATCGAACCATTATTATTGCAACCCACAATCCTCTCATTTGGGAGCAAGTGGACCAAGTCATTCGAGTTACCGATTTATCACATAGATGATATGGTAAGATTCATACTCAATGAAAATCAAAAAGCAAACTAGGAAGCTAGCCGCAGGCTGCTCAAAGCACTGCTTTGAGGTTGTAGATAAAACTGACGAAGTCAGTAACCATATATACGGCAAGGCGAAGCTGACGTGGTTTGAAGAGATTTTCGAAGAGTATCAGTTAGAAGAAAGAGTCACAAACACACTTTGTGACTTTTTTATTTCCATAAAAATGGTAAAATAGTAGGAGTAGAAATGGAGTTCGAGACATGAAAGTAATAGATCAATTTAAAAATAAGAAAGTACTTGTTTTAGGTTTGGCCAAGTCTGGTGAATCTGCAGCTCGTTTGTTGGACAAGCTAGGCGCTATTGTGACAGTAAATGACGGGAAACCTTTTGAGGACAATCCAGCTGCCCAAAGTTTGCTGGAAGAAGGGATCAAGGTTATCACAGGTGGCCATCCTTTGGAACTCTTGGATGAAGAGTTTGCCCTTATGGTGAAAAATCCAGGTATTCCATACAATAATCCTATGATTGAAAAGGCTTTGGCCAAGGGAATTCCAGTCTTGACTGAGGTGGAATTGGCTTACTTGATTTCTGAAGCACCGATTGTTGGTATTACTGGTTCAAATGGAAAAACAACTACAACGACCATGATTGGGGAAGTTTTGACTGCTGCTGGGCAACATAGTCTTTTATCAGGAAATATCGGCTATCCAGCCAGTCAAGTGGCTCAAACTGCGACAGATAAGGACACGCTTGTCATGGAACTTTCTTCTTTCCAACTCATGGGCGTCCAAGAATTCCATCCTGAGATTGCAGTTATTACCAACCTCATGCCAACTCATATCGATTATCATGGATCATTTGAGGAATATGTAGCAGCCAAGTGGAATATCCAGAACAAGATGACAGCGGATGATTTTCTTGTTTTGAACTTTAACCAAGACTTGGCAAAAGAATTGGCTAGCAAAACACAGGCTACTGTAGTTCCATTTTCAACACAGGAAAAGGTTGATGGAGCTTATTTGGAAGATGGTCAGCTCTACTTCCGTGGAGAAGTGGTCATGGCAGCTAGCGAAATCGGAGTTCCAGGTAGCCACAATGTAGAAAATGCCCTTGCGACGATTGCTGTAGCCAAGCTTCGTGGTGTAGACAACCAAACCATCAAAGAAACTCTTTCAGCCTTTGGTGGTGTCAAACACCGTCTACAATTTGTGGATGAAATCAAGGGTGTCAAGTTCTATAATGATAGCAAATCAACCAATATCTTGGCTACTCAAAAAGCATTGTCAGGATTTGACAACAGCAAGGTTGTCTTGATTGCAGGTGGTTTGGACCGTGGCAATGAGTTTGACGAACTGGTTCCAGATATTACTGGACTCAAGAAGATGGTCATCCTTGGTCAGTCTGCAGAACGTGTCAAACGGGCAGCAGACAAGGCTGGTGTGTCTTATGTGGATGCGACTGATATTGCTGATGCGACCCGCAAGGCCTATGAACTTGCGACTCAAGGAGACGTGGTTCTTCTCAGTCCTGCCAATGCCAGCTGGGATATGTATGCTAACTTTGAAGTACGTGGCGACCTCTTTATCGACACAGTAGCGGAGTTAAAGGAATAATATGAAAAAAATTGTCTTTACAGGTGGGGGGACGGTTGGACACGTCACCCTCAATCTTTTGTTAATGCCCAAGTTCATCGAAGATGGTTGGGAAGTCCACTATATCGGGGACAAGCGTGGTATTGAACACCAAGAAATCCTCAAGTCGGGCTTGGATGTCACCTTCCATTCCATTGCAACTGGAAAATTGCGTCGCTATTTCTCTTGGCAAAATATGCTGGACGTCTTCAAAGTTGGCTGGGGAATTGTCCAATCGCTCTTTATCATGTTGCGACTTCGTCCACAAGCTCTTTTTTCAAAGGGAGGATTTGTCTCAGTGCCGCCTGTTATCGCAGCGCGTGTGTCAGGAGTGCCAGTCTTTATTCACGAATCGGACCTGTCTATGGGATTGGCCAATAAAATCGCCTATAAATTTGCGACGAAGATGTATTCAACCTTCGAACAAGCTTCAAGTTTGTCTAAGGTCGAGCATGTGGGAGCAGTTACCAAGGTTTCAGACCAAAAAAATCCAGAACCAGATGAATTGGTGGATATTCAAACCCACTTTAATCCTAAATTGCCAACTGTATTGTTTGTCGGTGGTTCTGCGGGCGCTCGTGTCTTTAACCAATTGGTGACAGACCATAAGAAAGAACTGACAGAACGCTACAATATTATCAATCTAACTGGAGATTCTAGTCTGAACGAGTTGAGCCAAAATCTCTTTCGTGTTGACTATGTAACCAATCTCTATCAACCCTTGATGGAATTGGCTGATATTGTTGTGACACGTGGTGGTGCCAATACGATTTTTGAGCTCTTGGCCATGGCAAAATTACATGTTATTGTGCCACTTGGTCGTGAAGCTAGTCGTGGTGACCAGATTGAAAATGCAGCTTACTTTGTAAAAAAAGGCTATGCAGAAGAGCTTCAAGAAAGCGATTTGACCTTGGATAGTTTGGAAGAGAAGATTTCTCATTTACTAAGCCACAAGGAAGAATACAAAGCTAAGATGAAGGCTTCTAAGGAATTGAAATCTCTAGCAGATTTTTATCAATTGTTGAAAAAAGATTTATCATAAGGAAAGTAAATGTCAAAAGATAAGAAAAATGAGGGCAAAGAAATCCTCGAAGAATTGAAAGAGTTATCAGAATGGCAGAAACGAAACCAAGAATATCTAAAAAAGAAGGCTGAAGAAGAGGCGGCCCTAGCTGAGGAGAAGGAAAAGGAAAGACAAGCTCGAATGGCTTCAAAATCTGAAAAGTTAGATGCAACTGAGGAGCAAGAGAGTGAATCTGATCCAAAAGACCCAAAATCAGCTAAGGACGAGTCTGAAGAAAAAGTAGAATCCTCAGAGGGTGACAAAGAGGAAGAAGAGATAGAAGAATCAGGGTCTAAAGAGAAGGAGGAACAGGATAAAAATCTTGCTAAAAAGGCTCCAAAGGAAAAAGCAGCCAAAGCAAAGATTCCTGGCCTCCATATCTTGCGAGCTCTAACGATTTTATTTCCAAGTCTGCTTTTATTGATTATCTCTGCCTACTTACTCAGTCCTTATGCGACCATGAAGGATATCCGTGTTGAGGGAACGGTGCAAACTACGGCTGATGATATTCGACAGGCTTCAGGCATTCAGGATTCGGATTATACGATTAACCTTCTGCTAGACAAGGCAAAATATGAAGAGCAAATTAAGTCTAACTATTGGGTTGACTCAGCTCAGCTTGTTTATCAATTTCCAACCAAGTTCACTATCAAGATCAAGGAATACGATATTGTTGCTTACTATGTTTCTGGTGAAAATCATTATCCAATCCTTTCAAGCGGTCAGCTTGAGACCAGTTCTGTGAGCTTGGTCAGTTTACCAGAAACTTATATATCAGTTCTCTTTAATGATAGTGAACAAATCAAGGCTTTTGTCTCAGAACTTTCTCAAATTAGCCCAGAACTCAAGGCTGCGATCCAGAAGGTGGAATTAGCCCCAAGCAAGGTAACTTCAGATTTAATTCGATTGACCATGAATGATTCGGACGAAGTCTTGGTTCCCCTTTCTGAAATGAGTAAGAAACTGCCTTATTACAGTAAGATTAAGCCACAATTGTCAGAACCGAGTGTGATTGACATGGAAGCTGGAATTTATAGTTACACTGTGGCGGATAAATTGATTATGGAAGCTGAGGAAAAAGCCAAACAAGAGGCTAAGGAAGCCGAGAAAAAACAGGAAGAAGAGAAGAAAAAACAGGAAGAAGAGAAGAAAAAACAAGAGGAAGAGAGCAATCGAAACCAAACGACCCAGCGCTCATCGCGTCGCTAGGCTTGATTTTTTCTCTCATAGTTCTTTAGTGACTAGTTTTTACGTTTAATATTTGACATCTGTTTTTCTTTATGTTACATTATGCAGTGTAATCGATTGCAAAATAATTTTTTATGAAGAAGGTAACACATATGTCAGATGAAGTATTCTTATTTGAAGAAATTGAAGAAATCGTAGCCTCTACAGATGGTGAATTTTGGGGGAGTTTTACTTGGAACTGGGGTAGTTCTCTTAATTGGAGTAGCCTATTGTTAAAAAGATAGGGAGTGATAATCATGCAAGATAACTTTTTATTTGAGGAAATTGAAAAAATTTCAGTACCAGTTAGTGATTTTTCAGCTGGACTTGCAACAGGTATCGAATTTGGTTTAGCAATCCTTGCTCTTGCTGGTTGTTGAAGTTTGTTCATTTACTAACATTAAGCTTTTTCAATTTCATTTTAGACAGTCATTTGAATTTTCCGTATTAGTCTTGCAGCAAGAGATTAATAGAATTAGTCATTATTTTATTGATTGCGGACTGAGGGACTAGAGTATGTTTTACTTAGCCCCTCTTTTATTTATTAAAGGTTAGGTTTGTTATGAGAATTGTTGATAAGATTAAGATATTACCTACTCCTTATGAGGGACAGTATCATCTATATATACCATCCAGTAAGAAACATGTATTAGTTGGGAAACAGGAAAAAAATGGTTAGAGCAACTAATAGGTCAAGAATTTACCATATCGGACTTATTAGTGTTAGTAGGGAAGAAATATTATTTAAGATTTTATATTGTTCTTAGTAAAATGGGACTTATAGATTCTATGAAATCACGAAAAAAGATAAATATTTTTAAAATATCTTGGGACTTTAATATAACATTATCTGAAAAATTAAACTATAAAAGATTTAATAAGAATTTTGAAAAAATCCTATTTGGTATTTTCCCATTGGCTCTTATTTTGCAATGTTTTATTATGTATATTTATAGGGCGGATATTTTGACTAATTTCCAAAACTTTCCAATAACGCTAAACATTCTTTTATTTTGGTTGCTTGTTGTTATTATGTCTGCAACGATACATGAATTTAGTCATGCAATAATTGCTAATAATTATCAAATTGAGATTCCAAATTGTGGAATAATGCTACTTTTGTTTAATTTGGCTTTTTTTGTAGATTTAAGTGGGGTGCAATTCTTAAAAAATAAAAAACAATTTTTGAAAATTATGTTAGCAGGAATTGCTTCAAATTCGATTTTATCACTTACAGGTTTACTTGTTTTATTGTTCACATCGTATAAATTGCTTGGACTCTTATTTTTTATCATTAACTTAGGTATGATTTTTATTAATTCAATTCCTTTTTTTCAGTATGATAGTGGTATTATTTTAAGATACTTGAATTCTAACAATAATAACTTGAATTTTCAATATATAGTTCAACTTTTAATAGCATTTGTTATTATTTATTTCCCTTTGAGTCAACTATTACAGTTTTTGACACCTAATATTATTGTTCGTAGTATAGGAGGGGTGGTTGTTTCTATACTGCTTTCTATATTATATGAGAGGAAGGACGAAATATGTTCTACGTAAATAGTTATGTTTTTGCTTATAAAAAAGAAGGTATAATGTATTTGCGTGGTCGGAGTATGCGGGAAATAGCTATAGAACCTCAAATTTCGCAAGAATTTATCAACGATCTATTTAATAGTTGTAAGGAACTATTAGAGATAGAAGAAGTATTAGGCAGTAAACTAACATTTGAACTATAAATGAACAAATTTTAGTTTCGGATGAGATAGATATTGATAGGAGATATTCTAGAACTAAAGGTTACTGTTCGTTATTTTATAATGAAGAGTATAATAAAATACAGAATAAAACAGTATTAGTATTAGGAGCAGGAGCCTTAGGATGTTATATATCTCTAAGTCTAAGTATGTATGGAGTGAGGAAACTTATTGTCGCTGATTACGATATAATAGAACCATCAAATTTAAATAGGCAAATTCTTTATACAGAGTCGGATGTTGGTAAGGAGAAGATTAATGTTCTTTCTGAAAAAATACACAAGTATAATTCAGATGTTCAGGTAGTACCTATTTCTATTAAAGTTTCTTCAGTAGAAGAATGAGAAAACATTGTTGCGGAATATGGGAGTATAGATTTTATCGTTAAAGCAATTGATACGCCCATTGATATTATAAAAATTGTCAATCAATTTGCTGTATCGCATAAGATATCCTACATATCAGGAGGGTTTAATGGATGCTATCTTATTATTGATAATATATATATCCCTACCATCGGTTCTTGCTTTGGTTGTCGGAATATAAACAAAGATATAAATAAGTACACTTTATCTGATAAGACAAAGTGGCCGACTACACCAGAGATGCCTGCTATTTTGGGAGGGATAATGACTAATTTAATAATTAAAATATTTCTGGGATGTTATAATGAAATCCTAATAGATAACGCTTACGTTTATAATATGAGAAATCATGCTCTAAGTCAAGAAAAATATGTTCTGGAAAACGGAGAATGTCCAATTTGTAAAAAAATAATAAAGTGAAAGATAACAATATTAGAGCGAAAACATTTATTCGTTCAGTTTGTTTTTGCTTATTATCAGGAGGAGTAGCTTTTTTATCTGCTATTGGGCAGTTCACTGTTATAGAAACACAATTAATAGTATTGTTCTTGGGTATTATTTTTGCCATCATTGGAAAATATAGTATGGCTTTTTTCATCGTTTGAGATTTTATTTTTGCTTGTTAATTTTAGAACATTTATTCAGTTACCAGTGGATATTTTTATTGGTATGATAACATTTTTAATGCTGTGGATATTTATTATGTTAGGTATAGTGTGTCTTAGTTATTATATAACTTTATTATTTAGCAAGGAGGCTTAGTATGTTTAAAAAAATAGGTATAATGAGTATTTGCATATATATAATTATTTTATACTGCTTGAGAATGTATCGTATTATCAATAATATTGAAACAATCTTGCTAACGGTTATATGCTTAATGTTATTGTTTTTTTTAAGACGTTTATTTGATAAAGATAAGTAAATAGATGTTAAGTAAAAATGTAGAATATAAAGGAGGTGCAATGAGTATGATTGAAGTTAGCCATTTATCAAAAAGTTTTGGTGATAAAATAGCTTTAAATAATATAAGCTTCACTGTTAAAGAAGGTTAGATTTTTGGATTTTTAGGACCATCTGGTTCTGGAAAGACCACAACGATTAATATTCTGACTGGGCAGTTCCTTGCCGATAAAGGACAATCTATTATTTTGGGACAAAAATCTCAAAATTTAACAAGCGGTGAATTAAAGAGAATTGGATTGGTTGGCGATACAAGTGGATTTTATGAGAAAATGTCTCTGTATAACAATCTTCTTTTTTATAGTAAATTTTATAATATTAGTAAATCACGTGTTGATAATTTGTTAAAGCGAGTAGAATTATATGATAGTCGCAAGATGGTAGCAGGAAAATTATCCACTGGAATGAGGCAACGAATGCTTTTAGCACGAGCTCTTATCAACAACCCCGCTGTACTCTTTCTGGATGAACCGACCTCAGGTCTAGATCCCACAACTTCTCGAACAATTCATGAGTTAATTTTAGAATTGAAAACAGCAGGGACAACGATTTTTCTAACGACTCATGATATGAATGAAGCAACTCTTTTATGTGATTATGTTGCCTTATTAAATAAAGGGAAATTAGTTGAGCAAGGAGCTCCTTCTGAACTCATTCAAAGATATAATAAAGATAAAAAGATTAAGTTTACAGATTATAATGGGAATCAGATAACTTTTGATTTTACATCACTAGAACAGGTATCTCAGGCTGATCTGGAAAATATTTTTTCAATTCATTCATGTGAGCCTACTTTAGAAGATATTTTTATCACATTAACAGAAGGAAAGCTAAATGCTTAAACGGTTTCTGGCTTTGGTATGGTTGCGTTGTCAAATTATCCTTTCCAATAAGAGTATTTTATTGCAAGTTTTAGTGCCTTTTGCTTTCACATATTTTTATAAATATCTTATGGAAACACAGGGGAAGGTCAACGATCAACAGGCATTAGTTCTTTTGATGATGTGTTTACCTTTTTCTTTGGCTTTGGCTGTTGGAAGTCCTATAACTATTATCTTGTCTGAAGAAAAAGAAAAGTACAATTTACAAACTCTTCTGTTGAGTGGTGTTAAAGGCTCCGAATACATTTTATCAACTATGTTTCTTCTTTTTTGCTAACTTTTGTGATTATGGGAACTACTCCTCTTATTTTAGGAGTTACAATTGTACATACTTTTAATTATATTACAATCGTTCTTCTAACCTCTTTATCCATCATTTTATTCTATTTATTGATAGGTTTAACCGCGAAGAGCCAAGTAGTAGCTCAGGTTATCAGTCTTCCTGCTATGATTTTAGTTGCTTTCTTACCGATGCTATCTGGTTTGGATAAGACAGTTGCGAAGATAACAGATTATAGTTTTATGGGACTGTTTACTAAGTTTTTCACAAAATGGGAGGAATTTTCATGGAATAAAACTCTAATTCCTAATCTAACACTACTTATTTGGATTGTTGTTCTATTAACTTTAATTACGCTAACTATTAGGAAAAAGAAAATTTCTTAATTGAGTTATTTTAATGATTATAAACACAAGTGGGAAGGAAAAAATGAACTGATCTTTTTGACAGCAATTCTACAGAATAGTCTTATTGCTATATTTTGATTTGAGTGTACGAAAAAAGAAAAATAACAATAGTGCTCATACTAATTGCAGAAGTTTTGGGTGATAAGATAACTGATAAATTGCAATAAAAAATGCAACATTTTTAAATCTCCTCTATAAGTGCTTCAAAAAGTGCTTCAAAACCTGTCTTGTAATCCAAGTATTTTTGGGGACGGTGATTAATAAGCTAGCAAAGCATCATTAAGGATTTTTTCGGTAATTGTTGCCAAATCGGTTTAAGAAAATACCCACGAAGAAGTCCATTCGCATTCTCATTACTTCCCCTTTGCCAAGATGAATAGGCATCCGCAAAATAAAACAGAATTCCCATTTGTTCAATTAAAGGGTAACAAGCAAACTCTTTTTCTCTGTCCGAAGTGAAAGTCTTTAACTATTCTTTTGGAAAGAGTCTTGTGAGGTGTTCAATAGCAGTCAACATGGATTTAGCTGTTTTTACTTGACAAGTGCTAGTAGAAATAATAGAATAGTAAAAAACCTTTAAAGCAGTCCAGAGAGGCAGCTAAGGTTAGACGGTGAAAGGGTGGAGACTACCCATTTTTCGTGGAACCTTGCTGTTGGCAGGTTCCTTTTTTCGTGGCTTCTGTTGCCCAGACTCTCTCACTAGCAAAGGTAAAAGGAGAAACCTATGCGAGAACATCGTCCAGTCATTGCTCTTGATTTTCCTAGTTTTGAGGCAGTCAAGGAATTCTTAGCTCTTTTTCCAGAGGAAGAAAGCCTTTATCTAAAGGTAGGGATGGAGCTTTATTACGCAACAGGGCCTGAGATTGTGTCCTATTTAAAAGGTTTGGGTCATAGTGTCTTTTTGGATCTTAAGCTGCATGACATTCCCAATACAGTCAAGTCAGCCATGAAGGTCTTGTCTCAGCTTGGAGTGGATATGACTAATGTTCATGCTGCTGGCGGTGTAGAGATGATGAAGGCTGCGCGTGAAGGTCTGGGGACACAAGCCAAATTGATCGCTGTAACGCAGCTCACATCAACGTCAGAAGCCCAGATGCAGGAGTTTCAAAATATCCAAACTAGCCTGCAAGAGTCTGTCATTCATTATGCTAAGAAAACAGCTGAAGCGGGATTAGATGGTGTTGTTTGCTCGGCTCAGGAAGTGGAAGTCATCAAGCAGGCTACCAATCCAGATTTTATCTGTCTGACACCGGGCATTCGTCCGGCCGGAGCTGCTGTTGGAGACCAAAAACGCGTGATGACGCCAGCAGATGCCTATCAAATCGGTAGTGACTATATCGTAGTGGGACGTCCCATTACTCAAGCTGAGGATCCTGTTGCAGCTTATCATGCTATCAAGGATGAATGGACACAGGACTGGAATTAAAGAACTAGATTAGAAAAATAAAAGGAGAAGACCATGACACTTGCTAAAGATATCGCTAGCCACCTTTTGAAAATCCAAGCAGTTTATCTCAAACCAGAGGAGCCTTTCACTTGGGCATCTGGTATCAAGTCGCCTATTTACACGGATAACCGTGTGACACTAGCCTATCCAGAAACTCGTACGCTCATTGAAAATGGTTTTGTGGAAGCCATCAAAGAAGCCTTTCCTGAGGTAGAAGTGATTGCAGGAACTGCGACAGCAGGGATTCCACACGGAGCTATCATTGCTGATAAGATGGACTTGCCTTTTGCCTACATCCGTAGCAAACCAAAAGACCACGGAGCTGGTAATCAAATTGAAGGTCGCGTAGCTCAAGGTCAAAAAATGGTAGTGGTTGAAGATCTCATTTCAACTGGTGGTTCTGTTCTTGAAGCCGTAGCCGCAGCTAAGCGAGAAGGAGCAGATGTGCTTGGAGTTGTAGCGATTTTCAGCTACCAATTGCCAAAAGCAGATAAGAACTTTGCGGATGCTGGTGTGAAATTGGTAACACTTTCAAACTATAGCGAGCTTATCCATCTAGCCCAAGAAGAAGGCTATATCACCCCAGAAGGCTTGGATCTCCTAAAACGCTTTAAAGAAGACCAAGAAAATTGGCAAGAAGTGTAAAAAATCAAAAGACTAAAAGGTTAAAAATTATACTATTCTGTCATATCAGGTATATGAATGACAAGATTGAAGTTGTTAATGTTTTTTACGTCAATTGTTTCAGTTTTAGATTTGCTTGGCTTGCTCTTATATAAAAAGTAGCACACGTCATGAAAGTTACAAGGGTTAAAGTATAATCCATAAACATGGTCAGATCCCTTTTCTGAGATGTTGAAATTTCTTGCTTATCCCAGTTTTTTCAGTGATTTTAGCGTCAAGTTCTTTTTAGTTTTGAAAGATTATCCGTGAATTTCTTGGTTATTTATGATAAAATGGGAGTATCGCAAAAAATGACTCATCGTATTCAATTTTGAGTAAAACTAGGAGGATCCCATGTCAACAGAACATATGGAAGAACTAAATGACCAGCAGATCGTTCGCCGTGAAAAAATGGCTGCGCTCCGTGAACAAGGAATCGATCCTTTCGGAAAACGCTTTGAACGTACTGCAAATTCACAAGAATTAAAAGATAAATATGCCGACCTCGATAAAGAACAATTACATGATAAAAACGAAACAGCTACTATCGCAGGACGCTTGGTAACCAAACGTGGTAAAGGAAAAGTTGGCTTTGCCCACCTTCAAGACCGCGAAGGTCAAATCCAAATCTACGTTCGTAAGGATGCTGTCGGTGAAGAAAACTACGAAATCTTCAAAAAAGCAGACCTTGGTGACTTCCTTGGTGTCGAAGGTGAAGTGATGCGTACGGATATGGGAGAACTCTCTATCAAGGCTACTCACATCACACACTTGTCTAAGGCTCTTCGTCCTCTTCCTGAGAAATTCCACGGTTTGACAGACGTTGAAACAATTTACCGTAAACGTTACCTTGACTTGATTTCTAACCGTGAAAGCTTTGAACGCTTTGTCACTCGTTCAAAAATCATCTCTGAAATCCGTCGTTATCTTGACCAAAAAGGTTTCCTTGAAGTGGAAACGCCTGTTCTTCATAACGAAGCTGGTGGTGCTTCTGCCCGTCCATTTATCACCCACCACAATGCCCAAAACATTGACATGGTACTTCGTATCGCGACTGAGCTTCACTTGAAACGCCTTATCGTGGGTGGTATGGAACGCGTCTATGAAATTGGCCGTATCTTCCGTAACGAAGGAATGGACGCTACTCATAACCCTGAGTTTACTTCTATCGAAGTCTACCAAGCTTATGCTGACTTCCAAGACATCATGGACTTGACGGAAGGCATTATCCAACATGCTGCTAAATCAGTTAAGGGCGATAGTCCAGTCAACTACCAAGGTACTGAAATCAAAATCAATGAACCATTTAAACGTGTTCACATGGTGGATGCTATCAAAGAAATTACTGGTGTCGATTTCTGGCAAGACATGACTTTGGAAGAAGCCAAAGCTATCGCTGCTGAGAAGAAAGTTCCAGTTGAGAAACACTATACTGAAGTTGGTCACATTATCAATGCCTTCTTTGAAGAGTTTGTTGAAGAAACCTTGATCCAACCAACCTTTGTCTATGGACATCCAGTAGCTGTATCTCCACTGGCTAAGAAAAATCCTGAAGACCAACGCTTTACTGACCGTTTCGAACTCTTCATCATGACCAAGGAGTACGGTAATGCCTTTACTGAGCTCAACGATCCAATCGACCAGCTTAGCCGTTTCGAAGCTCAAGCAAAAGCAAAAGAACTTGGTGACGATGAAGCGACAGGTATCGACTATGACTACATCGAAGCCCTTGAATACGGTATGCCACCAACAGGTGGTTTGGGAATCGGTATCGACCGTCTCTGCATGCTCCTCACGGATACAACCACTATCCGTGATGTATTGCTCTTCCCAACAATGAAATAAGCTCTTATCCTCTGGTACTTGTCAGAGGATTTTTTTGATGCAAAAAGAGACTGAATTTAAGGAGAAAATGAAGTATAATGTGTTGAAGTTGAAATAGTACACTTTGATTTCTAAGACATTGTTAGAAATTGGTTTAAATTCCCTAATCAATTTGCGCATGTTTTATTTCATTTTACGATAGTACGCTGAAACTTTTCAAAAAGTACTAGAAATTGACTTGGATTCTCCAATTGATTTGTTCAGATTCACTATAAATAAAAAATTAATAAGTGGGATAGGAAGTTAGCGTCAACTAGGATAGTATCTTGCTTAAACAGTATATATGGGACTGATATAAGTCCATAGTCCCTATTAGAGGATGTTCTGGTGTCTTATTCACTTGTTTTTTATAGCATTAGTAGATAGAATCAGCAAATAAAAAAGTAGTTCAAATGCCTGGCAGCAAAAAATCTTAACGATTCACTTAATATAGACTAAAGTTTAGAGTTTAAGGAAAGTAGGGATAGTATATTGTATGAAAAAATAAGATGGTTTTTAAGCAAAACTCTTGAAAATGATTGAAAAAAGAGTTATTATAGTTGTATAGTAAAAAGCAAACGCTTACTTAATCAAGGAGGACAGTTTATGTCATACAAAACAAGCAATGCAGAAGGTCATGTAGATTTCATCAATACCTATGATTTGGAGCCCATGGCGCAACAAGTGATCCCTAAAGCAGCATTTGGTTATATCGCTAGTGGAGCGGAAGATACTTTCACTTTGCGTGAGAATATTCGTGCCTTTAACCACAAACTCATCGTTCCGCATACACTTTGTAATGTAGAAAATCCAAGTACAGAGATTGAATTTGCAGGCGAAAAATTGTCTTCACCAATCATTATGGCACCTGTTGCAGCTCATAAATTGGCAAATGAACAGGGTGAAGTGGCGACTGCGCGTGGTGTGCATGAGTTTGGGTCCCTCTATACAACCAGCTCTTACTCTACTGTCGACCTTCCAGAGATTTCTGAAGCCCTTCAAGGAACACCTCATTGGTTTCAATTTTACTTTAGTAAAGATGACGGCATTAACCGCCACATCATGGACCGTGTGAAGGCTGAAGGTTATAAAGCGATTGTCTTGACGGCAGATGCTACGGTAGGGGGCAATCGTGAGGTTGATAAGCGTAATGGTTTTGTCTTCCCAGTTGGCATGCCGATTGTTGAAGAATACCTGCCAGAAGGTGCTGGTAAATCAATGGACTTTGTTTACAAATCAGCTAAACAACGCTTGTCTCCACGCGATGTAGAATTTATCGCTGAATACTCTGGTCTTCCTGTGTATGTCAAGGGACCACAATGCCGTGAGGACGTTGAACGTTCGCTTGCTGCAGGAGCTTCTGGTATCTGGGTAACCAACCACGGTGGTCGTCAAATCGACGGTGGACCAGCTGCCTTCGACTCACTTCAAGAAGTAGCAGAAGCAGTTGACAAACGTGTGCCGATTGTCTTTGACTCTGGTGTTCGCCGTGGTCAACACGTCTTTAAAGCCTTGGCTTCAGGAGCAGACTTAGTAGCTATTGGTCGCCCGGTTATCTATGGCTTGGCTCTCGGCGGTAGTGTTGGTGTGCGTCAAGTCTTTGAACACTTGAATGCGGAATTGAAGACAGTCATGCAGTTGTCTGGAACTCAGACTATTGAAGATGTCAAACACTTCAAGCTCCGTCACAATCCATACAACCCAACCTTCCCAGTTGACCCACGTGACTTAAAATTGTATTGATAAAAGAGATTGCCTCCACTGAATGTGGAGGTTTTTCTTCGTGTATTGGAAGAATAAATCGCTATCAAAAACTATATAAAGATATTTTTCGGTCAAATATCTTGCTAGGGCTTTCATTTTTTGCTATACTGGTGCAGTAATTAAATAATAAAGACATTTGGGGTGCTTTAAGCTGAGATGATACCCATTGAACCTGATACAGTTAAGACTGGCGAAGGGAAATGTGAACAGTTTTTTTCGTATGGCGAAATGAACAATCTAATCTTGTAAGTCAACTCTAATTCTTGATTGTAATTGGAGTTTTTTTGTTTATATAAAACTGGGTAGGCCTGTTTGGGTAGCTCTCTGCAAATGCTCTCGATGTTCTTTAAAAGTATCAAGTAAAACTAGGATTTTGCTTGGTATCTCTTGGTATTTTATTGATTACTAAGGAGTAAAGAGAGGAAAAATAAATATGGAAACACAGGTTTATGCATTTCAGCCAGGTTTGACTGTTGGAGAATTATTAAAAAGCAGTCAGAAGGATTGGCAGGCTGCAATCAATCATCGTTTTGTTAAGGAACTTTTTACGGGGACAATTGAGAATAAGGTCTTAAAGGATTACTTGATTCAAGATTATCACTTCTTTGATGCCTTCTTATCCATGCTAGGTGCTTGCGTAGCCCACGCAGACCAGCTTGAATCCAAGCTCCGTTTTGCCAAGCAACTAGGCTTTCTTGAAGCAGATGAAGATGGTTATTTCCAAAAGGCTTTCAAAGACTTAAAAGTATCTGAGAATGACTATCTGGAAGTGACCTTGCACCCTGTAACAAAAGCCTTTCAGGATCTGATGTATTCGGCAGTGGCTTCATCAGACTATGCCCATCTTTTGGTCATGCTGGTCATTGCAGAAGGACTCTATTTAGACTGGGGTTCTAAAGATTTGGCTCTACCTGAAGCCTACATTCATTCGGAATGGATCAATCTCCACAGAGGTCCTTTCTTTGCAGAGTGGGTTCAATTTCTGGTTGACGAACTCAATCGTGTCGGAAAAGGTCGAGAAGATTTGACAGAACTTCAGCAACGCTGGAATCAAGCGGTCGCTTTAGAATTAGCCTTTTTTGATATTGGTTATGATGCCTAGAGAAAGTTCAGGATACTGACAAATTTGACGAGGTAAATCATTCAATGTAACTGAAAAAAATTCTCAACTAAAGATAGAGATAAATCGAAATCAATAGATCGTATAAAGTGAAAAGAAAGGAATTCAATATGACAAGTTTAAAATTATTAAAAGAAAAAGCACCTTTGGTCATTTGCATAACCAATGATGTAGTAAAAAATTTCACAGCAAATGGATTAGTAGCACTGGGTGCCTCACCAGCTATGAGCGAGTACCCAGCAGACTTAGAAGATTTATTAAAATATGCTGGAGGATTATTGATTAACATTGGGACTTTAACGGATGATAATTGGAAATTATACCAAGCTGCTCTGAAAATTGCAGAGAAATATAATGTCCCAGCAGTTTTAGATCCTGTAGCCTGTGGAGCAGGAGAATATAGAAAAAAAGTAGCAGATGATTTAATCAACAATTACAAACTAGCTGCGATTAGGGGGAATGCTGGAGAGATTGCTTCTTTAGTAGGTATAAATGTGGCATCTAAAGGAGTAGATAGTGCTGGTGTGGATAATATTGATGAGATTGCTCTAGCAGCCAACGCTAAGTTTCATATTCCAATAGTAGTGACTGGAGAAGTTGATGCGATTGCTGTTAATGGAGAAGTGGTAACGATTCATAATGGTAGTGCCATGATGCCAAAAGTCATTGGGACAGGATGTTTATTAGGGGCAGTGGTAGCAAGCTTTATCGGACTAGAAAAAGGTCAAGAATTGAAATCATTAGAAACAGCAATGTTGGTTTACAATATCGCTGGAGAAATGGCAGAAAAACGTCCAAATGGACATCTTCCTGGAACATTTAAAGTTGAATTTATGAATGCCTTATACGAGATTTCAGATGAAGATGTAAAGGAATTCAAAAGAGTGAAGTAAAATGTTTCATAAAGAATTACTAAAACTATATTTTATTTGTGGAACGACTACTTGCCAAGGAAAAGATCTATATAGAGTCGTTGAGGAAGCCTTAAAAGGTGGTATAACCTTATTTCAATTTCGTGAAAAAGGGGAGGGAGCCTTAGAAGGTAAAGAAAAAGTCGAATTAGCAATTAAACTACAGGATCTTTGTAAAAAATACAATGTTCCATTTATCGTTAATGATGATATTGAGTTAGCATTGGAAATAGATGCTGATGGCGTACATGTAGGACAAGATGACCTTGGAGTTGATGAAATTAGAAAATTGATGCCAGATAAAATAATTGGTCTTTCTATAAAAAATGAGGAAGAATTTCAACAATCAAAAGTTGAATATGTAGATTATGTCGGTGTTGGTCCTGTATTTGATACCCAGTCAAAGGATGATGCTGGTGGTGCTATAGGTTATGAAGGTCTTAAATTGATAAGAAAACTATTGCCACAAATGCCCTTAGTTGCAATTGGTGGGATACAGACGCAACATATTAAAGACATTATACAGACCAATATAGATGGTGTTTCAATCATTTCAGCAATATCGTATGCAAAAAATATAGAAAAAACTGTTCGAGAAATGAGTGAACAATAGGTATCAATCTATCCTTGGATTCTGAGTAGGATTTTCCTTTTTTAAAAAGCTATGTTCAGATTCAGCTTGAATGGCTAATTCATCAAACAGGTCATTTGTTTTTTGCAAAAGAAAGATCTGCTGTATTTATGAGTGCAAGGCTGTATTTCCAGTTCAATTTCTTGAACTAGTATAAAATGTGTGTTATAATAATCACATAATTAAATAATAAAGACATTTGGGGTGCTTTAGGCTGAGATGATACCCATTGAACCTGATACAGTTAATACTGGCGAAGGGAAATGTGAAATGTTTTTTTCGTATGTCGAAAAGAACGGTCTAATCTTGTAAGCTGAACTCTAATTCGTATCTGTAATTAGAGTTTTTTCTTTTACGAAACTGGATGAAGGTGATATAAATCCTTTTGGTAGCTCACCTTGAGTGCCCCAATTTTCTTTAAAAAAAGGAGTTTTTTATGTTGAAAAAATGGCAGTTAAAAGATGTTATTTTGCTTGCTTTCTTGTCTATCTTTTTTGGTGGCGTTTTCGTTGGTTCAGGATATGTGTATAATATTCTCAGCCTACTCTTAACACCTCTTGGTTTACAGGCTTTTGCCAATGAAATCCTCTTTGGACTCTGGTGTATGGCTGCGCCCATTGCTGCCATCTTTGTTCCGAGAGTCGGAAGTGCAACGATTGGAGAAGTGCTAGCTGCGCTTGCTGAAGTCCTTTATGGTAGCCAATTCGGTCTAGGTGCCCTTTTGTCTGGCTTGGTTCAAGGTTTGGGAAGTGAACTTGGTTTTATCGTAACCAAGAATCGCTATGAAAGTTGGCTCTCTCTAACTGCTAGTAGTATTGGGATTACGCTTGTTAGCTTTGTCTATGAATACATTAAGTTAGGTTACTACGCCTTCTCTCTTCCTTTTGTCCTTTCCTTGCTTGTGGTGCGTTTTATTTCTGTTTATTTCTTCTGTACCATTTTGGTTCGTGCCATTGTCAAACTCTATCATCAGTTTGCAACTGGAGGAAAGGCATAGATGGGGCTGGAATTACGGGAGATTCAGGCCCCAATTTTTTCGGAACCGCTTGATTTTACTTTTCATGAGCAAGCTTTTACCTTGTTAGTTGGGAGTAGTGGGTCTGGAAAATCGAGCCTCTTTCAAGTTATTGCCCAAGTTAGTTCTCTTCCCTATAGCGGTCAAGTCCTGATAGATGAGAGCGAGGTCAGTCAGCTTTCTATCATCGAACGTGTCCAAACGGTTGGTATTCTCTTTCAAAATCCCAATCATCAATTTACCATGGAGAACTTGTTTGAGGAGCTGATTTTTACCTTGGAGAATATCGGCTATCCCGTTCAGGAAATTGATTCTAAAATAGCAGAGGTTGTCCAGCAATGTCGTTGCAAGGACATCTTGCACCGTCCCATCCATCACTTATCAGGTGGAGAAAAGCAAAAGGCTGCTTTGGCTGTTCTCTTTGCTATGAATCCTAGGGTCTATCTATTAGATGAGCCCTTTGCTTCCATTGATCGCAAGAGTAGGATAGAGATATTGGAGATTCTAAAAGAGTTGGTCTCTAATGGGAAGACAGTTATTTTGTGCGACCATGATTTATCTGATTATGAAGCCTATATCGACCATATGGTGGGGCTAAGAGTTGGACAACTAAGGGAAGTGTTTCAAATCCCTGCCTCTGAAATGACACAGGCTGTTTCAAAGGAGGTTGCTTCTAGCCCAGAACTATTCCATATGGATCGAACGACTTGTGAGCTTGGTAACCGCCCCCTCTTTTCGATTGCTGATTTCACATTTTACCAAGGAATTTCCTGTATTTTGGGTGACAATGGTGTCGGGAAATCAACCCTCTTTCGGTCTATTCTTCAATTTCAAAAGTATAAGGGGCGCATTACCTGGAGGGGGACAGTCCTGAAAAAGAAAAAGAGTTTGTATCGTGACCTGACGGGTGTTGTTCAGGAAGCTGAGAAACAGTTTATCCGAGTCAGTCTGCGAGAAGAGCTTCAATTAGATGGACCTGATTCTGAAAGAAATCAACGAATTTTCCAAGCTTTACGATATTTTGATCTGGAGCAGGCTCTTGATAAGAGTCCCTATCAATTAAGTGGTGGTCAGCAAAAAATTCTTCAGCTCTTGACCATCTTGACCAGTAAGGCTTCAGTGATCTTGCTAGATGAACCTTTTGCAGGTTTGGATGATAGAGCTTGCCATTATTTTTGCAAGTGGATTGTGGAGGAGAGAAATCAAGGAAGAAGTTTTCTGATCATTAGCCATCGTTTAGATCCCTTGATCTCTGTGGTTGATTATTGGATTGAGATGACTAGTCAGGGTCTTCGTCATGTGAAATCAGTGACAATTACCAAACCACTTACGTCTCAGAGTAGCAATATCCAAGGGGAGGTGAGATAGTATGGTCAAAGTAGCAACCCAGACACCGATTATCAGTCTCTTCTTGCTGATTTTATCCTTGGAAACATCTTTCATTCCTTCGATTGCTCTGAATCTTTCGGTAGTCGCATTCTGTATTCTCTTTATGCTCTATTACCGTCGATTTAAAGTATTGGCTTGGATGATTCTGCTCGCCATTTTGCCATCCTTTGCCAACTACTGGGCAGTTCAGTTACATGGAGATGCTTCGCAGGCAGTCATGCTTGGAACGAGGGCCTTTGTGACCGTTTGTATTGGTCTTGTTTTTGTTTCCTCTATTTCCCTAAAAGAGCTTCTCTTGTACTTGGCCCAAAAGGGGTTATCACGCTCTTGGGCCTATGCCTTGATTGTGGTATTTAATTCCTTCCCCCTCATTCAGCAAGAAATCAAGTCCCTAAAAGAAGCTTGCCTATTACGTGGTCAAGAACTGCATTTTTGGTCGCCCTTGATTTACAGCAAGGTTCTGATGACAGTCTTTAGGTGGCGCCATCTTTACCTGAGAGCCCTGTCGGCGCATGGATATGACGAACATGCACAGTTGAAGAATAGCTATCGGACTTTTTATATTCCTAAAAAAACAAAATTAATCTACCTGCTTTTCTTTTTATTGCTTCAAACCAGTCTATTTTTATAAAGGAGTTATTATGGAATTTACAGATATTGCGATGGAATTATCCAAGGAAGCTTGGCAGGCTTCCTTTCATCATCCCTTTATTTTACAATTACAAGAGGGGGATTTAGAACCTGCCGTTTTCCGCTATTACCTGATTCAGGATGCCTACTATCTGAAGGCCTTCTCAGAAATCTATCACCTTTTGGCTGATAAGACTTCAAACCAAGAGATGAAAAGACTCTTGAAACAAAATGCTCAGAGTCTAGTGGAGGGTGAGTTATTTATCCGCCAACAATTTTTCAAGGAATTGGAAATCAGCGATCAGGAAATGGAGCAACATCCAATCGCTCCAACCTGCTATCATTACATTTCTCACATTTATCGGCAATTTGCAGAGCCAAACTTGGGCATTGCCTTTGCAAGTTTGCTGCCTTGTCCTTGGTTATACCATGATATAGGCAAATCACTTAATCTTAAACCATCACCAAATCCTCTCTACCAACAATGGATTGAAACTTATATTACGGATGAGTTAGAGCAACAGATCAGAGAGGAGGGAGAGCTAGTCAATCAACTCTATCGCGAAAGTAATGAGACAGACAAGAAAAAAATGCTAGATGCCTTCCACATCAGTGTTCACATGGAAGCTAAGTTTTGGCAAATGGCCTACCAACACCAGACATGGAAGAGTGATTTACACTCCTTAGAAAAAGGAGAAGAATAGAAATATGAGAAAGCACCAATTGCAAGTTCACAAATTAACCATTTTATCCATGATGATTGCCCTTGATGTAGTCCTTACGCCTATCTTTCGGATTGAGGGAATGGCACCGATGTCCAGTGTAGTCAATATTCTAGCAGGAATCATGATGGGACCTGTTTATGCCTTGGCTATGGCTACAGTCACAGCCTTTATCCGTATGACGACTCAAGGGATTCCGCCTTTAGCTCTCACAGGAGCGACTTTTGGAGCCCTCCTTGCAGGTCTCTTTTATAAGTATGGTCGAAAATTTCATTATTCCGCTCTAGGAGAGATTTTGGGAACAGGTATTATTGGTTCTATTGTTTCCTATCCTGTTATGGTACTCTTTACAGGATCGGCCGCTAAGCTTAGTTGGTTTATCTATACTCCTCGATTTTTTGGAGCAACCTTGATTGGTACAGCGATTTCCTTTATTGCCTTTCGATTTTTAATCAAGCAGGAATTCTTTAAAAAAGTGCAAGGATATTTCTTTGGTGAAAGGATAGACTGATGCAGGCATTGACAAATCCTTTTCCTCTGGAAATGACTTCCCTAATTCACTGTATTACCAATGAGATTTCTTGTGAGATGCTAGCAAATGGGATTTTGGCTTTGGGATGTAAACCAGTTATGGCAGATGATTCCCGTGAGGTTCTTGATTTTACTAAGCAAAGCCAGGCACTCTTCATCAATTTGGGGCATTTGTCAGCTGAGAAGGAAAAAGCAATCCGTATGGCAGCTTCTTATGCAGCTCAAGTTTGTCTCCCAATGGTAGTAGATGCGGTTGGCGTAACAGCTTCAGTCATTCGTAAGAGCTTAGTTAAAGACCTTTTAGACAATAGCCCTACGGTCCTTAAAGGAAATATGTCAGAAATCCGAAGTCTTGTTGGCTTAAAACACCACGGCGTTGGGGTCGATGCCAGTGCTAAAGATCAAGAAACGGAGGATTTGCTTCAAGTCTTGAAAGACTGGTGTCAGACCTATCCTGGTATGTCATTCTTAGTTACTGGTCCTAAGGACCTCATCGTTTCGAAGAATCAGGTCGCTGTACTGGGAAATGGCTGTACAGAATTAGACTGGATAACAGGGACAGGAGACTTGGTTGGAGCCTTGACAGCCGTTTTTCTCAGCCAAGGAAAGACTGGATTTGAAGCTTCGTGTTTAGCAGTCTCTTATCTTAATATCTCCGCTGAGAGAATAGTTGTTCAAGGAATGGGATTGGAAGAATTTCGTTACCAAGTACTCAATCAGTTTTCGCTTCTAAGGAGAGATAAAAACTGGTTAGATGCCATCAAAGGAGAGGTTTATGAATAGAGAAGCACTTAGACTATATCTGGTAACCAATCGCTACCAAGATTCCGTGGAAAGATTTCTTGAAAAGGTTGAGACGGCTTGCCGTTCAGGGGTTACCATAGTCCAATTACGAGAAAAAAATCTCACAACCAATCAATATTATCAACTAGCAAAACAAGTCAAGGAAATAACAGATGTTTATCAGGTACCCTTGATAATCGATGATCGTTTGGATGTTTGTCTTGCAGTCGATGCTGCAGGTCTGCATATCGGAGACGATGAATTACCAGTTTCGGTTGCCCGACAAGTCTTGGGACCTGAAAAAATCCTCGGTGTCACCGCTAAAACAATAAAAAGAGCTCTGGAAGCAGAAACATCAGGTGCAGATTACTTGGGGACAGGAGCCATTTTCCCAACCACCACCAAGGAAAATGCGCCCATTACTCTGATATCGACCTTGAAAACAATTTGCCAAACGGTTGACATTCCAGTAGTTGCTATTGGCGGCTTGACTTCAGAGAACATTGACCAGCTTATGGGCACTGGCATAGCTGGAGTAGCTGTAGTGCGTGATTTGATGCAGGCAGAAGATATTGAGGCAAAAACCCAAGCCTTTTTATCAAAGCTGGATGACATTATTTCCTAACTAATACTCAATGAAAATCAAAGAGCAAATTAGGAAGCTAGCTGCAGGTTACTCAAAGCACAGCTTTGAGGTTGCAGATGGAAGCTGACGTAGTTTGAAGAGATTTTCGAAGAGTATAAAAACTCTCTAATTCCCTTAAAGTAGGAACTAGAGAGTTTTTTTCTTAATCTTTAAAAGTTGTATGGTTGACTGGGCCAGAGCCATGACCGAGTTGAGGAGCGTCTTGGATGGCTTTTGTGATAAAGGCCTTGGCCTTATCGACTGCCTGATAGAGAGTCTTGCCCTTGGCTAGTTCAGCCGTAATCACTGCAGCAAAGGTACACCCAGTACCATGGGTGTGACAGGTTTGAATTCGTGGGCTTTCCCAGACAAATTGGTCATCCTTGGTAAAGAGGAAATCCTTGGCACCGCCTTCGAGATGCCCACCTTTGATTACCACAGACTGAGGACCAAATTCTTTTAAAATCAGGCGACCGGCACGCTGCATGTCTTCAGGATCATGGATTGAAAAACCAACAATCTCTTCTGCCTCAGGAAGATTGGGCGTGATAATGGTTGCAAGGGGAAGTAGGTTTGTTTTTAGGTAAGTTCTGGCACTGGTACCAATCAGGGTGTCACCGCTTGTTGCGACCATAACAGGGTCAAGGACGTAGGGACAGTCCAACTTTTTAAGATAGGGTTGGATGATTTCCATGATTTCGGTAGTTGCCAACATCCCAGTTTTTACAGCCTGAGGTGGAATATCAGAAAAGACACTGTCCAATTGGGCTTTCAACATTTGAGGAGAAACGTGCTCGATTAATTGAACACCTCTGGTATTTTGAGCGACAAGACTGGTTACAACAGCCATTCCATAGACATCTCTAGCTTGGAACGACTTTAAATCAGCCATAATGCCAGCACCACCACTGGGGTCAGTACCTGCAATGGTCAAAGCAACGGGTAAATAAGTCATCTAAAACCTCCCAACCAACTGAAGTTTGTATTCTCAAGAACAAGCAAGTCTGTTTTAGGAAGGTAATAGAAGACTGCTAGTCCCCATTATCATTTCCACTTCCATCAGCTAGCATTACCTAGATTGAGTCAAAGGGTCTAACAGTTGTTAATCTCAGCTTTACGCACCCCTAGTGGTTGTTTTCTTTTTTTCTTTAGTATAGCATATTTTTATTGTTTATATAGTAATATTTGACTGCAAATCGTTTTTTAAATGATTAAAATTCTATTTTTTAAAGAAAAGATTGATTTTATAATTGACAAATGTAGATTTTAAGAGTATACTATTTAACATAATTGACAAATGTAGATTTTGGAGGTGTGATGATGCAGATTTCAGATGCAGAATGGCAGGTAATGAAGATTATTTGGATGCAAGGAGAGCAGACTAGTACGGATTTGATTAGGGTTCTGGCGGAGCGGTTCGACTGGTCCAAGTCGACCATTCAGACTCTTTTGGCTCGTTTGGTTGAGAAAGAGTGTCTGACAAGGAAAAAAGAAGGCAAGTTCTTTGTCTATTCAGCCCTTTTAACTTTGGAACAAAGTCGGGATTTACTTGTCCAAGATATCAAGGACAAGGTTTGTTCTCGTAGGATTAAGAACTTGTTGGCTGATTTGATTACTGAATGTGATTTTACTCAGGCTGACTTGGAAGACTTGGAAGCTGTGATTTCTGAGAAGAAATCAAGCGCTGTAACAAAAGTAAAATGTAATTGTATGTAAAGGAGACGTCATGTTAAATAGTATTGTAACCATTATTTGTATTGCCCTTATCGCGTTTATCTTGTTCTGGTTTTTCAAAAAGCCTGAAAAATCTGGACAAAAGGCCCAGCAAAAAAAGGGCTACCAAGAGATTCGAGTGGAGGTCATGGGGGGCTATACGCCTGAGTTGATTATCCTCAAGAAATCAGTGCCAGCCCGCATTATCTTTGACCGCAAGGATCCTTCACCCTGTCTGGATCAAATTGTTTTTCCAGATTTTGGTGTCCATGCGGACCTACCTATGGGGGAAGAGTATGTAGTGGAAATCACGCCTGAGCAGGCTGGAGAGTATGGTTTCTCTTGTGGCATGAATATGATGCACGGTAAGATGATAGTAGAGTAGGAGGAGACTATGACTGAAATTGTAAAAGCAAGTCTTGAAAATGGTGTTCAAAAAATCCGTATCACGGCAGACAAAGGCTATCATCCAGCCCACATTCAACTGCAAAAAGGAGTTCCTGCTGAGATCACCTTTCACCGTGTGACACCTTCAAACTGTTATAAGGAGATTCTTTTTGAAGAAGAAGGCATCTTGGAACCAATCGGCGTAGACGAAGAGAAAACAATTCGTTTTACACCTCAAGAATTAGGCCAACATGAATTTTCTTGTGGTATGAAGATGCAAAAGGGAAGCTATACAGTCGTTGAGAAGACTCGAAAATCTCTGTCACTTTTACAGCGTTTTTGGATTACTAGTATCTTTACTGTGCCTCTTGTGATCCTCATGATTGGGATGTCGACAGGAGGAATTAGTCACCAAGTCATGCGTTGGGGCACCTTTTTAGCCACAACACCGATTATGCTAGTAGCAGGTGGTCCTTATATTCAAAGTGCTTGGGCTAGTTTTAAAAAGCACAATGCCAACATGGATACCTTGGTTGCTCTGGGAACCCTAGTGGCCTATTTCTATAGCTTAGTTGCCCTCTTCGCTGGCCTCCCCGTTTACTTTGAAAGTGCTGCATTTATCTTCTTCTTCGTTCTTATGGGAGCCGTTTTTGAGGAGAAAATGCGGAAAAATACTTCCCAAGCTGTGGAGAAATTACTTGACTTGCAGGCTAAAACTGCAGAAGTCTTGCGTGAGGATAACTATGTTCAAGTCCCTTTGGAGCAAGTCAAGGTAGGTGACCTGATTCGAGTGCGTCCCGGTGAAAAGATTGCGGTTGATGGTGTCGTAGTAGAAGGTATCTCTAGTATTGATGAGTCTATGGTGACAGGTGAGAGTCTACCTGTGGACAAGACAGTTGGAGATACTGTTATTGGCTCAACCATCAATAATAGTGGAACACTTGTTTTTAGAGCAGAAAAAGTTGGTTCAGAGACTGTTTTGGCTCAGATTGTGGATTTTGTGAAGAAAGCTCAGACAAGTCGTGCGCCGATTCAGGACTTGACGGATAAAATTTCAGGCATTTTTGTTCCAGCAGTTGTCATTTTAGGGATTGTGACCTTTTGGGTTTGGTTTGTCTTGCTCAGGGATAGTGTAGTCGTGCTTGGAGCGAGTTTTGTCTCTTCTCTTCTCTATGGGGTGGCTGTTTTGATTATTGCCTGCCCTTGTGCCTTGGGACTTGCAACACCGACAGCCCTTATGGTGGGGACAGGTCGCAGTGCCAAGATGGGAGTTCTCCTCAAAAATGGAACGGTTCTACAGGAAATCCAGAAAGTCCAAACTATTGTTTTTGATAAGACAGGAACTTTGACGGAAGGGAAACCTGTGGTCACAGATATCATCGGCGACGAAGTAGAAGTGCTTGGATTGGCAGCTTCCTTGGAAGAAGCTTCTCAACACCCACTGGCTGAGGCTATTGTTAAGCGAGCGACTGAAACTGGACTTGAGCTTCACACTGTGGAAAATTTCCAAGCCTTGCACGGAAAAGGTGTCTCAGGGCAAATCAATGGAAAACAAGTTCTGCTTGGAAATGCTAAAATGCTGGATGGCATGGATATTTCTAGCACTCATCAAGATAAACTAGAAGAACTGGAAAAAGAAGCTAAGACAGTTGTGTTCTTGGCTGTGGACAATGAAATCAAAGGCTTGCTAGCCTTGCAAGATATCCCCAAGGAAAATGCCAAGCTAGCCATCAGTCAGCTGAAAAAACGAGGTCTTAAAACAGTCATGCTGACAGGAGACAATGCAGGTGTGGCGCGTGCTATTGCCGATCAAATCGGAATCGAAGAGGTCATTGCAGGTGTCTTGCCAGAAGAAAAAGCCCATGAAATCCATAAACTACAAGCGACTGGAAAAGTAGCCTTTGTTGGGGACGGTATCAATGACGCTCCTGCCCTTAGTGTAGCAGATGTGGGGATTGCTATGGGAGCTGGAACAGATATTGCCATCGAGTCAGCAGATTTGGTGTTGACAACTAATAACCTCCTAGGAGTGGTTCGTGCCTTTGACATGAGTAAGAAAACCTTTAATCGAATTCTGCTCAATCTTTTCTGGGCCTTTATCTACAATGTCGCCGGAATTCCGATTGCAGCAGGAGTCTTTTCAGGTGTTGGACTGGCCCTCAATCCAGAACTGGCAGGTCTAGCTATGGCCTTTAGTTCTGTATCTGTTCTGACTAGTTCACTCTTACTAAACTTTAGTAAAATAGACTAAAAGTAATGACTGGATTTCTTTGTTATAAAACAGGAGTGACAGCACTTTCAAAACTGTATTAGAATAGAGAATAGAGAGTTTTGAGCAGATTTTTAGAAAAGTCAACATAAATATGATACAGTGGAATAGTAAAAGTTTGGAGAACGTTTCCAATTCTATGTAATCGTATTCTCCAAGTCTAAAAAAATTGAAGGAGAGTTATCACTATGACTCAAGGGAAAATTACTGCATCTGCAGCAATGCTTAACGTATTGAAAACATGGGGCGTAGACACAATCTACGGTATCCCATCAGGAACACTCAGCTCATTGATGGACGCTTTGGCTGAAGAAAAAGATATCCGCTTCTTGCAAGTTCGCCACGAAGAAACAGGTGCTCTTGCAGCGGTTATGCAAGCTAAATTCGGTGGCTCAATCGGGGTTGCAGTTGGTTCAGGTGGTCCAGGTGCGACTCACTTGATTAACGGTGTTTACGATGCAGCTATGGATAACACTCCATTCCTAGCGATCCTTGGATCACGTCCAGTTAACGAACTCAACATGGATGCTTTCCAAGAATTGAACCAAAACCCAATGTACAACGGTATCGCTGTATACAACAAACGTGTAGCTTACGCTGAGCAATTGCCAAAAGTAATCGACGAAGCTTGCCGTGCTGCAGTTTCTAAAAAAGGTCCAGCTGTTGTTGAAATCCCAGTAAACTTCGGTTTCCAAGAAATCGACGAAAACTCATACTACGGTTCAGGTTCATACGAACGTTCATTCATCGCTCCTGCTTTGAACGAAGTTGAAATCGACAAAGCTGTTGAAATCTTGAACAATGCTGAACGTCCAGTTATTTACGCTGGTTACGGTGGTGTGAAAGCTGGTGAAGTGATTACTGAATTGTCACGTAAAATCAAAGCACCAATCATCACAACTGGTAAAAACTTTGAAGCTTTCGAATGGAACTATGAAGGTTTGACAGGTTCTGCTTACCGTGTTGGTTGGAAGCCAGCCAACGAAGTGGTCTTTGAAGCAGACACAGTTCTTTTCCTTGGTTCAAACTTCCCATTTGCTGAAGTTTACGAAGCATTCAAGAACACTGAAAAATTCATCCAAGTCGATATCGACCCTTACAAACTTGGTAAACGTCACGCCCTTGACGCTTCAATCCTTGGTGACGCAGGTCAAGCAGCTAAAGCTATCCTTGACAAAGTAAACCCAGTTGAATCAACTCCATGGTGGCGTGCAAACGTTAAGAACAACCAAAACTGGCGTGATTACATGAACAAAATCGAAGGTAAAACTGAGGGTGAATTGCAATTGTATCAAGTTTACAATGCAATCAACAAACATGCTGATCAAGACGCTATCTATTCAATCGACGTAGGTGACACTACTCAAACATCTACTCGTCACCTTCACATGACACCTAAGAACATGTGGCGTACATCTCCACTCTTTGCGACAATGGGTATTGCCCTTCCTGGTGGTATCGCTGCTAAGAAAGACAATCCAGATCGCCAAGTATGGAACATCATGGGTGACGGTGCATTCAACATGTGCTACCCAGACGTTATCACAAACGTTCAATACGACATTCCAGTTATCAACGTTGTCTTCTCAAATGGTAAATATGCCTTCATCAAGGACAAATACGAAGACACAAACAAACACTTGTTTGGTTGTGACTTCCCTAATGCTGACTATGCGAAAATCGCTGAAGCTCAAGGAGCTGTTGGATTTACAGTTGACCGTATCGAAGACATCGATGCAGTTGTCGCAGAAGCTGTTAAATTGAACAAAGAAGGTAAAACTGTTGTGATCGATGCTCGCATCACTCCACACCGTCCACTTCCAGTAGAAGTACTTGAGTTGGATCCAAAACAACACTCAGAAGAAGCAATCAAAGCCTTCAAGGAAAAATACGAAGCAGAAGAACTCGTACCATTCCGTCTCTTCTTGGAAGAAGAAGGATTGCAATCACGCGCAATTAAATAATTCCTCTAGCCGAAAATCAAAGATAAATTTATAGACTTCTTTATTAGCTTACTGCCGACGATTCCATCATTGAAACCATAAATTTCAATGATGGAATCTAGTGTGGAGCCTAGAAAAAGTCCCAAAGGATTTTTCGTAGTTTGATGAGCAAATATTTGCCATCAAACTTGGTTTCACCTTGTTTATTCTTTGATTTTCATAGAGAGAAACATAAAAAGATCGGAGCAATCCGGTCTTTTTATGGAGGAGAGTAAATGAATTTAAATCAATTAGATATTATTGTTTCAGATGTTCCCCAAGTCTGTGCTGACTTGGAGCATATCTTGGATAAAAAGGCAGATTATGCTGATGATGGTTTTGCTCAGTTTACGATTGGCAGTCACTGTCTGATGTTGTCACAAAATCATTTGATTCCTTTGGAAGATTTTCAGTCAGGAATCATTCTTCATATCGAGGTTGAGGATGTAGACCAGAACTACAAACGGTTGAACGAGCTTGGTATCCAGGTTTTAAACGGTCCAACTGTAACCGATTGGGGAACAGAGTCCTTATTAGTTAAAGGTCCTGCTGGTCTAGTGATTGATTTTTATCGTATGAAATAAGGGGCTTAGTTATTTGAAGATAACCTTAATTATTCTTAAAACAGAATGTGAGAATATGAACTATTGAAAGATCGGAGCAATCCGGTCTTTTTAATATAAAGAAATTGCATATAAATAGTTGACAGCGCTTTCCTAAAATCTTATAATAAAAATATAACAGTAGAAAATGAAACTGATATGGAAAGGAGAAATATGATTAAACAGCAGTAGTAAGTGGATTTTCTTATTTCATTGGAACTTGGGATTGAAATATCTCCATGAATAGATAGTAGGAGGAAAGAGATGCAAAAAAAGGATATTTATCTAATCTGTGTGACCATGATTATCTGTTCAGTTATTATAGGACTGATTATAGGAAGTTTTATTTTGCATGGTCTTGAAGATATTGCAGCAATCATTAACCACGGCTTACTGACAATCAATCAGTCCATCCATTGATTGACAATAGCTATTCATTTTTACATTTTATGGATCAAACAGATCGGAGCAATCCGGTCTGTTTCTTATTACAAGACTGTGATAGTTTACATTTTTATAATAAAATTCTTAAAGTCTTGCTTGTTTTTGTATTAAATTATAAAATAGAAAGTATAAAAGAATAAAAGAGGTTTTGAAAATGTCTGAAAAACAAATGAAAGTGTTGGGCTGGGCAGCGACATTTATGTCTGTTATGATGTATGTGTCATATTTCCCACAAATCATGAATAATCTTGCCGGTCAAAAAGGCAACTTCATTCAACCCCTAGTCGCAGCTATCAACTGTAGTCTCTGGGTTTACTATGGTCTTTTCAAGAAGGAAAGAGATATTCCACTTGCAGCTGCTAATGCACCAGGTATCGTTTTTGGTTTAGTAACAGCTATTACGGCATTGATTTAAAAAGAAGACTGGTTTCAGTTTTGTTCGTTTATGAAAATAGATGCTTCATTAAAGTAATTTTTGAATGAGAGTTGAGGGAACAAGTCCAGTTACAGCTAGCTTTACGAGAGTCTTTTATGTTCGTCTCTATCAAAGAAAAAAGTATATCGTTACTATTTTTATAAAATCTTCTCCCTACTTTATAAGATGTTAAAAAGAGTTCAAATGGAACTCTTTTTTTGCTATAATGAAGGAAGAAAAATCAGACAGGAGATCAAGATGTCAGAACCGTTATTTTTACAATCAGTTATGCAAGAAAAGATCTGGGGTGGAACCAAGCTACGTGATGAGTTTGGCTACGATATCCCAAGTGAAAAAATCGGAGAATACTGGGCTATCTCAGCCCATCCAAATGGTGTCTCTAAAGTTGCCAATGGTCGTTTCGAGGGAACAGACCTGGCTACTTTATATGCAGAGCACCGTGAATTGTTTGGCAACCGTCCAGAGCCTGTATTTCCACTTTTGACCAAAATCCTCGATGCCAACGACTGGCTCAGTGTCCAAGTTCACCCAGACGATGCTTACGGACTCGAGCATGAAGGTGAACTCGGAAAAACAGAATGCTGGTACATCATAGCTGCGGATGAAGGTTCAGAGATTATCTACGGACACAATGCCAAGTCAAGAGAAGAACTCCGCCAGCAAATCGAAGCTAAAAACTGGGGTGACTTGTTGACTAAAGTCCCTGTTAAGGCTGGAGATTTCTTCTATGTACCAAGCGGCACCATGCATGCTATTGGAGCAGGTATCTTGATTCTTGAAACCCAACAATCTAGTGACACCACCTATCGCGTCTATGACTTTGACCGTAAGGATGATAATGGTAACTTGCGTGAACTTCACCTTGAAAAATCCATTGATGTATTAAACATTGGTGAGCCTGCAAATAGCCGTCCTGTAACTGTCAAAGCTGATGATTTATGCTCAACTCTCCTTGTATCCAATGATTTCTTTGCAGTTTACAAGTGGGAAATTACTGGAAAAGTTGACTTCGAAAAGACAGCTGACTACAGCTTATTTAGTGTCTTAGCTGGTCAAGGTCAACTGATTGTTGACGGAAAAAACTATCCAATCCAAAAAGGCAGCCACTTTATCCTACCAAGTGATGTTGAAGCTTGCACTCTAGAAGGGCAAGGTTTGGAATTGATTGTTAGCCATCCATAAAATAAGAAAGGGCCTGAGTTCATTACTCAAGTCCTTTTTGATTACATAAATTGGGCGATAAAGACCACGATGATGATGATTGGAATGATGAAACGAAGAAGGAAGAGCCAGACTTGGAACAGTCCCTGTTTCCATGCTCTTTCATCGAGATGGAGTTCCTCCATGGCAAGAGCTTTTTTAAAGATATAGCCTGTAAAAAGTGAAAGGCAGAGAGCTCCAAATGGCATGAGGAGATTGGAAACCAAGAAGTCCATAGCGTCAAAGAAGGTCTTCCCAAAGATGTGAACATCCGCCATGACACCGTAAGATAGGGCTGAAGGAATTCCAAAGACAAAGGTCAAAATTCCTAAAATGGCACTCCACATGGCACGCTTGCTGTTGTCCTGGTTGGTGATATTGCCTACATTGATTTCCAGCATAACAACGGAAGAAGTGACCGTCGCAAAGAGGAAGAGCAAGAGGAAGAGGATGTAGAAAATGGTTCCAAAAGGCATCTTGTCAAAGAGTTGAGGCAAGACGATAAAGAGCAGGCTCGGTCCCCCTTCAGACTGGATATTGAAGGCTGACATGGCTGGAAAAATAGCTAGCCCTGCCATGATGGATACTGAGATGTTCATGGCTACGATGGAGATTCCTGACTGGACCAGATTGGTTTTCTTGTCCAAGTAGGATGCATAGGTCAGCATGGCTGTAACCCCTAGTGAGAGGGCAAAGAAAGATTGTCCCAGAGCATAGAGGAGACCAGCACTGGTCAGTTTTGAAAAGTCTGGTTTGAGGAAGTAGAGAACGCCTTCCATGGCATTTGGCAAACTGAGGGAACGACCGATGATGACGACAAAGATGATAAAGAGCAGAGGCATCATGACTTTCGAAGCTCTTTCAATCCCTTTTTGAACCCCACGTGATACAATAAAGATATTCAATAGGATAAAGGCTGCTTGAGCTCCTAGAGCAATGGCTGGATTTGAAATGATTGAAGTAAATAACTGAGCATAATCACCAGTTCCGCTAAGTTGGAACAATTTTCCAAACTCAATGCCTAGATAGACTAAAATCCAGCCCCCAATAACACTGTAAAACGATAAAAGGATAAAGAGGGCAAAGGCACCAATCCAACCGATAAAGTTGTACTTGCTATTCTTGCCTAGTTTTCCAAAGGTTTTGATAGCTGAGACACCAGCACTTCGGCCGAGGGCAAATTCAGCTAGCAAAAGAGGGAAACCGATTAAAATAGTGGAGATGAGAAAGACTAGTAAAAAGCCACCTCCACCGTTAGCAGCAGTCATGTAAGGGAATTTCCAAACGGCACCAAGTCCGATAGCTGAACCAGCAGATGCTAGGATAAAGCCCAGTTTAGAACCCCATTGCGATTTTTCAGACATAGTTAAACTCCTAAAATTAGTATTACAAAAGAAAAAGCTACTGCCCTTGGCAAATAGCCTCATCAGTACTCAAAGTGAGCGTTTCTTTTGATTGATAGACTTGACTATCCTATCATGTTTTCTAAGGTCTGTCAAGAAAACCATTTTCATGTTATGATAAAGTAAAAAATTTCGCAAAATCGCTTGACTCTGACCTAAGGGGAGGGGTTATACTATCAATGTAATACTCTTCGAAAATCTCTTCAAACCACGTCAGCGTCGCCTTGGATTATATATGTGACTGACTTCGTCAGTCTTATCTACAACCTCAAAGCAGTGCTTTGAGCAACCCGCGGCTAGCTTCCTAGTTTGCTCTTTGATTTTCATTGAGTATAAGGAGGAAATCATGTACCATATAAAAGAAGCTGCGCAGCTTTCAGGTGTCTCCGTCAAGACCCTGCACCACTACGATAAGATAGGACTTTTGGTTCCTTTAAAGTCGGAAAACGGCTATCGAACCTACAGTCAGGAGGATTTGGAACGCCTTCAGGTCATTCTTTACTACAAATATCTAGGTTTTTCTTTAGAAAAAATAGCAGAGCTATTAAAGGAAGAAAGGACAGATTTATTGCCTCATTTGACCAGGCAGTTGGACTATTTGACTCGAGAAAGGGAACATCTGGATACCTTGATTTCAACCTTGCAAAAAACCATTCAAGAACAAAAAGGAGAAAGAGAAATGAGCATTCAAGAGAAATTTGCTGGATTTAACTACCAAGACCATCAAAAATACCACCAAGAGGCGGTAGAGAAATATGGACAAGAAGTCATGGACCAAGCGTTAGAGCGCCAAAAAGGTCACGAAGATGAGGCTACGGCTGCCTTCAACCAAGTTTTTCAAGCTTTGGCACAAAATCTTCAAGCTGGTATACCTGTAACAGCAACAGAAAACCAAGAAGAAGCTGCTAAACTATTGCAAGCCATCCGTACTTATGGATTCGACTGCTCTATTGAGGTATTCGGTCATATCGGTAAAGGCTACGTCTACAATCCAGAATTTAAGGAAAACATTGACAAATTTGGAACTGGAACAGCCCAGTATACATCAGATGTCATTGCCCACTATGTCCAAACTCAGACAAAATAAAATCGGAGGAGTATTCTTCCGATTTTTACTAAATTCAAGCACTACTTGCTTAATAATTTTTCTACTACATTTAGTTTTCGCATAGTCAAATCTACATTAAAAAGCTTTTCAAGATAGTTGGTATGGAGTTTCTTTTGTTTTGCAGTTCTAGGGAGATAGAGGTAAAGACAATGGTTACCGATACAAATTTCTTCTTCACCGTAATCAATTTTCAATTTTTCTAAAGGGAGACTTTGAATAGATTCTTGATAAAAAATCACGTGTATACGGTCATAAAGATAGTGTTCTCCAAACGGGTTTTCTTGGACAATGTTTTCAAAATCATCCTTATTCTTAATGATTATTTTGAGATTGGCTCCAATCTTTTCCTTTATTAGAGTATGAACCTGTTCTCGTATTTCTTCGAGAGCTAAGTTACTTTCAAGAATAATATTTCCACTTTGAATATAGGTTCGAACTTGTTGAAAACCGGCTTCTGTTAAGATATCTACTAGATAAGACATTTTAGGGATAGCATTTTTTCCATTAGGAGTAACTCCCCTTAACAAGATAATATGTTCCAAAGGACTTCCTTTCTTTTGGGGCTGATTTAGCCATTAAATAATTCAGATTTAGATTGGGTTTGATCCCGCCACCCAACCAGTACAGAGGGCAGAAGTGATGTTAAACCCACCCGTGTGGGCATTGATATCCAGTACCTCGCCAGCAAAGTGGAGTCCAGGTACCAGCTTACTTTCTAGAGTTTTGGGATTGATTTCCTTGAGACTGACGCCCCCTTTGGTAACAAAGGACTTGGCAAGGGACATTTTTCCGGTCACAGGGATTTTGAGTGCTTTGATAGACTGGAGAAGTTGTTCGCGTTCCTTTTCAGTCAGTTGTTTGACTTTTTCTGGATAGCCTTGCACAAAAAATTCTGCCAAGCGTTCTGGAAGCAAAGTTTTTAAAGCGTTTTTCAAGGATTTTTCACGATTTTCTTCTAGGAATGCAGCCAAGTCCTTCTCAGAAAGTTGAGGCAAAACATCCAGTGAAAGAACTTCCCCACCCTTGACAAAACTAGACATACGCAGGGCAGCAGGGCCTGACAAACCAAAGTGGGTAAAGAGCAAATCGTGAGTGATGACATGCTTACCATAGCTTAGGGTCACATCGTACAGCGAAATACCCTGCAAGACCTTGTGTGGAAAATCTGTTAATAATGGACTCTCAGCTGCCTCAAGCTCGGTAATGGTGTGTTTAAAATGACGGGCAATCTCGTGACCAAACCCAGTAGAACCAGTCGAAGGATAAGATTTACCACCAGTTGTGACAATGAGTTTATCACAAGTGAAAGTTTGGTCTGTGGATTTAAGGACAAACTGGTCATCCACCTTTTTAACCGAAACAATCTCCGTTTGAGTAGCAACTTGACCACCTAGATCAGTGATTTTCTTTTCCAAGGCCTCGATAATGGTACGAGACTTGTCACTAGCAGGAAAGACGCGGCCGTGGTCTTCGACTTTAAGTTTAACCCCATTTTCCGTAAAAAAGTTAATGATATCATGGTTATCAAATTGGGAGAAGACGCTGTAGAGAAAGCGCCCGTTCCCAGGAATTCCAGCTAGCAGGTCGTCCAAGCTACCATTATTGGTTACATTGCAACGTCCCCCACCAGTCCCAGCTAATTTTTTTCCAAGTTTCCGATTTTTTTCGATGAGGAGGGTTTTCTGACCATAAAAGCTACTGGAAATCGTAGCCATCATACCAGCAGGTCCCCCACCGATGACAATAGTATCAAAATGTTTCATAGCTCTATTGTACCACAAAAAAACAAGAGATGAAGTCACCTCTTGTCAAGAATGCAATTAATCAATTTCATATCCCATCAGCAAACCACCATCTTCTGCATAAAAACTGCAGAGACCAGATGTTGGGAGAATTTTAATATCCGCCTGTGGGAAATTTTCACGGATTCGGTCTGAAAGCTGTTGGCAACATTTCTCGTTATTGCGTTGGGCCATGACAATACGACCACCAGCATATCCAGCTTTTATCAACTCTTCATAGGCTGCTTGAACTGATTTCTTTGGTCCTCGTGCTTTTTGTAGCAATTCAAGGGTTCCAGTTTCACTAGCTTCTCCGACCATACGGATATTTAGAAGGCCAACGACCGTACCGATAAGCTTGCTCAAACGGCCGTTCTTCACCAAGTTATCGACTTTGGCTAGGACAAAAAGTAACTTGGTTTTTTCTTGATAGGCAGTGATAGCTTCAACCACTTCTTCAAAAGATAAGCCCTGGTCGATCAAGTCATTCAATTTTTCTACGAGCAAGTCAACTTCCCCACCAGCAGACAAACTATCAATTACATGAATTTTAGTATCAGGATGTTCTTCCAGATAAATATTTTTTGCTAGTTGAGCACTATTGTGGCTGCCAGAGAGAGTACCAGTGATGGTTACTAGGAAAATATTTTTGGCACCTTCAAATGCTCGCAAATAATCATCTGGGCTTGGACAAGCTGATTTTGAAGCTTCTGCGGTTGCATACATGGTTTCCATCATTTGGTCAATGTCAAGACTGGCATCATCAACAAAGACCTGATCAGCTACTTGAATGGTTAAAGGAACACTTACAAAGGTCGTGTCAATAGCTGGTGTTGCCAGCTGACGATAATCACAACCAGAGTCAGCAATAATCTTCCAAGTCATAGAAATTCTCCATCTTTGTCAGTTATACATTGACAAAGGTTCTGTCTTTTTTTACAATTATATCATGAAAGCCCTTGAAACAAAAGCCTCATCCGTCTGTTGTGACAAGTAGAAAGAAAATGTTATGTCTGAACGTAGAATCTCTGAAAAGTCTCTTGAAAATCTCAGAAAATCAAACCAAGAATCCAATTTATTAACTAGAGAATCCATCGAAACAGCCCTCTTGCAGCTCTTAGAAAAAAAGGACTTGACCAAGATTAGTATTTCTGAATTGGTCAAACGTGCAGGCGTTTCGCGTGCGGCCTTTTATCGCAATTATGATTCCAAAGAGGAAATTTTAGAGAGTGTCTTTAAACGGAGTGTCCACAATATTATGGAACAGTTGCATCATTATGATTTAAAGACAGACCTTTATCTGGTCTGGGTTCACCTTTTCCGAGAAGCAAGAAAGGAAGCCAGAGTGATTCAACTGGCCTTGGATTATCATCTGGAAAAAATCTTTGTCCAAGCCATGCAGGAATTTTTAGAAAAATACCATGGGAAATCAAAAGGTGTCAGCTCTTATCTTCATTCCTTCTGGAGCTCGGCCATCGTCTCTGTCCTCCTAAAATGGATCAAGGATGGCATGAAGGTACCTGCTGAAAAGATAGCGGATTTACGGTTACCATTTTTTAAAAAATAGAGAAAAAGGAGAAGAGATATGACTGAAAAAAGACTAGCATGGGATGAGTATTTTGCAGCCCAAGCCTTACTAATTGCCAATCGTTCCACTTGTAAACGTGCCAAAGTGGGTGCGATTCTGGTTAAGGATAATAAGGTTATTTCCACTGGTTATAATGGTTCGGTGTCAGGGACCGAACATTGTATTGACCACGAATGTTTGGTCATTGAAGGCCACTGTGTTCGCACCCTTCACGCTGAGGTCAATGCTATCCTTCAAGGTGCAGAACGTGGTGTTCCAAAAGGTTTTACAGCCTATGTAACCCATTTTCCTTGTCTGAACTGTACCAAACAATTGCTGCAGGTCGGTTGCAAGCGCGTGGTTTATATCAACCAGTACAGAATGGACGACTATGCCCAATACCTTTATCAAGAAAAGGGAACAGAATTGACCCATTTACCACTTGAGACAGTACAGGCAGCTCTTAAAGAGGCTGATCTAATGTAAAAATTATCAAAAATAAATGGTTTAGAAAGATTTTTAAACCGTTTTTTGGTATAATAAGAAGAATAAATTGAAAGAAGGAATTCCAAAAATGGGAAAAATTGAAGTTATTAATCACCCGCTGATTCAACACAAATTGTCAATCTTGCGTCGTACAGATACTTCTACAAAAGCTTTTCGTGAGCTAGTAGATGAGATTGCAATGTTGATGGGGTATGAAGTACTTCGTGATCTTCCACTAGAAGATGTGGAAATCGAAACACCAATTACAAAAACAGTTCAAAAACAATTGGCAGGTAAGAAATTGGCCATCGTTCCAATTTTGCGTGCAGGTATCGGGATGGTTGATGGTCTCTTGAGCTTGGTTCCAGCTGCTAAAGTTGGTCACATCGGTATGTACCGTGATGAAGAAACACTTCAACCAGTTGAGTACTTGGTAAAATTGCCTGAAGATATTGACCAACGTCAAATTTTTGTGGTAGACCCAATGTTGGCAACAGGTGGATCAGCAATCTTAGCTGTCGACTCACTTAAAAAACGTGGGGCATCAAATATCAAGTTTGTCTGCCTTGTATCTGCTCCAGAAGGTGTAAAAGCCCTTCAAGAAGCTCATCCAGATGTAGAAATCTTTACAGCAGCCTTGGATGAACGCTTGAACGAACACGGTTATATCGTTCCAGGTCTTGGAGATGCTGGAGACCGCTTGTTCGGTACGAAATAAAATTAAAAGAAGAATGACTTGGAAAAGGATTTCCAGTCACGAAAGGAGGTTGAATTTTTGTTTCTGTCTAATGAAAACAGAGCAAAAATTTGACCTTTTTTGACCAATATATTATAATAGTCTTATCTTTAGTCATTTGACCAACAAAAATAAAACTCAAAAGGAGAAATAAATGATTCCTGTAGTTATTGAACAAACAAGTCGTGGAGAACGTTCTTACGATATTTACTCACGTCTTCTCAAAGACCGCATCATTATGCTGACAGGCCCAGTTGAAGACAACATGGCCAACTCAGTTATTGCCCAGTTGCTTTTCTTGGATGCCCAAGATAGTACAAAAGATATTTACCTTTATGTCAATACACCTGGTGGTTCCGTTTCAGCTGGTTTGGCGATCGTTGACACCATGAACTTTATTAAGGCAGATGTCCAAACCATCGTTATGGGAATGGCTGCATCTATGGGGACTGTTATTGCATCAAGTGGAGCAAAAGGCAAACGTTTCATGCTTCCAAATGCTGAGTACATGATCCACCAACCAATGGGTGGTACAGGTGGTGGTACTCAACAAACCGATATGGCGATCGCTGCAGAACACTTGCTTAAAACTCGTAATACCTTGGAAAAAATCTTGGCTAAAAATTCAGGTCAGTCAATCGAAAAAGTCCATGCAGATGCAGAACGCGATAACTGGATGAGTGCCCAAGAAACACTTGAATATGGCTTTATTGATGAAATCATGGCCAACAATTCATTGAATTAATGATCAAAGAAGGCAAACTCGACTGGGTTTGCTTTTTTTGGTATAATAGGGAGAGATTTCTTAGAAAGAGGATTTATCATGTTTGAAAAAGTCAATCGATCTGGCTTGATTATCTATCTTTACTATAATCGTGATGCCAAAAAACTGCAGGATTATGGAGATATTACCTATCATTCCAAGAAACATCGTTACTTACAACTTTATGTTCCAACTCAAGAAGTGGAGCAATTGGTCGGGCGCTTGAGCAAGGAAAAATTTATAAAAAAAGTCAGAGTTTGTCATATCCAAGAGCTGGAAACACCCTTTGTGGGTAACCTTTACCGATAGGAAAACGTTATCAGATAAAAATTTAAAGAAAAGTGTTGACAATTTTCTGATAATTCGATATATTCTTAACAGACTATTTAAGAAATAAGGAGACAAAAAAAGATGAAGAAAAAATTTGCCCTATCGTTTGTGGCGCTTGCAAGTGTAGCACTTCTTGCAGCCTGTGGAGAAGTGAAGTCTGGAGCAGTCAACACTGCTGGTAACTCAGTAGAGGAAAAGACAATCAAAATCGGGTTTAACTTTGAGGAAACTGGTGCAGTAGCAGCCTACGGAACATCTGAACAAAAAGGTGCCCAACTTGCTGTTGATGAAATCAATGCAGCAGGTGGTATCGATGGAAAACAAATCGAAGTAGTTGATAAAGATAACAAGTCTGAAACAGCTGAGGCGGCTTCAGTAACAACTAACCTTGTAACTCAATCTAAAGTATCAGCAATCGTAGGACCTGCGACATCTGGTGCGACTGCAGCTGCGGTGGCTAACGCTACAAAAGCAGGTGTTCCATTGATTTCGCCAAGTGCGACTCAAGATGGATTGACTAAAGGTCAAGATTACCTCTTTATCGGAACTTTCCAAGATAGCTTCCAAGGAAAAATTATTGCAAACTATGTTACTGATAAATTGCAAGCTAAGAAAGTCGTTCTTTACACTGACAATGCCAGCGACTATGCTAAAGGTATTGCTAAATCTTTCCGCGAATCCTACAAGGGTGAGATCGTTGCAGATGAAACTTTCGTAGCAGGTGACACAGACTTCCAAGCAGCCCTTACAAAAATGAAAGGGAAAGATTTTGATGCTATCATCGTTCCTGGTTACTACACTGAAGCTGGTAAAATTGTAAACCAAGCGCGTGGTATGGGAATTGACAAACCAATCGTTGGTGGTGATGGATTTAACGGTGAGGAGTTTGTACAACAAGCAACTGCTGAAAAAGCATCAAACATCTACTTTATCTCAGGCTTCTCAACTACTGTAGAAGTTTCAGCTAAAGCAAAAGCCTTCCTTGACGCATACCGTGCTAAGTACAATGAAGAGCCTTCAACATTTGCAGCCTTGGCTTATGACTCAGTTCACCTTGTAGCAAACGCAGCAAAAGGTGCTAAAAACTCAGGTGAGATCAAGGATAACCTTGCTAAAACAAAAGATTTTGAAGGTGTAACTGGTCAAACAAGCTTTGATGCAGACCACAACACAGTCAAAACTGCTTACATGATGACCATGAACAATGGTAAGGTTGAAGCAGCAGAAGTTGTAAAACCATAATAGAAAATGTTGAAATAGGGAATGAGCCTCGGACTCACTCCCTGTTTCGATGTTTAAGAACCTATCAAAAAGTGAGGGAAAACCCTCCAAATTATAAATAGAAAGAGTGAATCTTATGCTCCAACAACTAGTAAATGGTTTGATTCTAGGTAGTGTTTACGCGCTGTTAGCCCTAGGATATACCATGGTTTACGGAATTATCAAGCTCATCAACTTTGCCCATGGTGATATTTATATGATGGGAGCCTTTATCGGTTATTTCTTGATTAATTCTTTCCAAATGAATTTCTTTGTAGCGCTTATTGTAGCCATGCTAGCGACAGCTATTCTTGGTGTCGTGATTGAGTTCCTTGCTTACCGACCTTTGCGTCACTCTACTCGTATTGCTGTTTTGATTACAGCTATTGGGGTTTCTTTCCTATTGGAGTATGGCATGGTCTATCTGGTTGGTGCCAATACTCGTGCCTTCCCTCAAGCGATTCAAACAGTTCGCTATGATTTGGGACCAGTTAGCCTAACAAACGTTCAGTTAATGATCTTGGCCATTTCCTTGATTTTGATGATTTTGTTACAAGTCATTGTCCAAAAGACTAAGATGGGGAAAGCCATGCGTGCGGTATCCGTAGATAGCGATGCGGCACAATTGATGGGGATCAATGTAAACCGTACGATCAGCTTTACCTTCGCTTTGGGCTCAGCTCTTGCGGGTGCGGCTGGTGTTCTGATTGCCCTTTATTATAACTCTCTTGAGCCTTTGATGGGGGTTACTCCAGGTCTTAAGTCTTTCGTTGCCGCAGTACTTGGTGGTATCGGAATTATTCCTGGTGCGGCTCTTGGTGGCTTTGTGATTGGTCTATTGGAAACCTTTGCGACAGCCTTTGGAATGTCAGACTTCCGTGATGCCATTGTTTATGGAATTTTGTTGTTGATCTTGATTGTCCGCCCAGCTGGTATCCTTGGTAAAAATGTGAAAGAGAAGGTGTAAACGATGAAGGAAAATTTAAAAGTTAATATTCTATGGTTACTTCTTTTGTTAGCTGGCTATGGCTTGATTAGTGTACTGGTTTCAGTCGGAGTACTCAATCTATTCTATGTACAGATTTTACAACAAATCGGAATTAATATTATTCTGGCTGTTGGTCTCAACTTAATCGTTGGTTTTTCAGGACAATTTTCACTTGGGCATGCTGGTTTTATGGCGATTGGTGCCTATGCAGCAGCTATTATTGGTTCTAAATCACCAACCTACGGTGCCTTCTTTGGAGCCATGCTGATAGGGGCTTTGCTTTCAGGGGCAGTTGCCTTGCTTGTCGGAATTCCAACCTTACGCTTGAAGGGGGACTATCTTGCGGTAGCGACTCTTGGTGTTTCTGAAATTATCCGTATCTTTATCATCAATGGTGGAAGCCTTACAAATGGTGCAGCAGGTATCTTGGGAATTCCAAACTTTACAACTTGGCAAATGGTTTACTTCTTTGTCGTGATTACAACCATTGCAACCTTGAACTTCTTGCGTAGTCCAATTGGTCGTTCAACCCTCTCCGTTCGTGAGGATGAGATTGCTGCTGAGTCAGTTGGGGTTAATACGACTAAAATTAAAATCATCGCCTTTGTCTTTGGTGCTATTACTGCAAGTATTGCAGGGTCACTTCAGGCAGGATTTATCGGGTCTGTTGTACCGAAAGATTATACTTTCATCAACTCAATCAACGTTTTGATCATTGTTGTATTTGGTGGACTAGGTTCCATTACAGGTGCCATCGTTTCAGCTATTGTTCTTGGAATTTTGAATATGCTTCTCCAAGATGTTGCCAGCGTGCGTATGATTATTTATGCTTTGGCCTTGGTATTGGTAATGATTTTCAGACCAGGTGGACTCCTTGGAACATGGGAATTGAGTCTATCACGTTTCTTTAAAAAATCTAAGAAGGAGGAACAAAACTAATGGCATTACTTGAAGTAAAACAGTTAACCAAACATTTTGGCGGTCTAACAGCTGTTGGAGATGTGACTCTTGAATTGAACGAAGGGGAATTGGTTGGACTAATCGGTCCAAACGGAGCTGGGAAAACTACTCTTTTCAATCTTTTGACCGGTGTTTATGAACCAAGCGAGGGAACAGTAACCCTAGATGGTCACCTTTTGAATGGAAAGTCACCTTATAAGATTGCTTCTTTGGGACTTGGACGTACATTCCAAAATATCCGTCTCTTTAAAGACTTAACAGTTTTGGACAATGTTTTGATTGCTTTTGGCAACCATCACAAACAACATGTTTTTGCTAGTTTCTTGCGCTTACCAGCTTTTTACAAGAGTGAAAAAGAATTAAAGGCTAAGGCTTTGGAATTGTTGAAAATCTTTGATTTGGATGGTGATGCAGAAACTCTTGCTAAAAATCTTGCCTACGGACAACAACGTCGTTTGGAAATTGTTCGTGCCCTTGCTACGGAACCTAAAATTCTCTTTTTAGATGAACCAGCCGCAGGTATGAACCCGCAGGAAACAGCTGAATTGACTGAGTTAATTCGTCGTATCAAAGATGAATTTAAGATTACGATCATGCTGATTGAACACGATATGAATCTGGTCATGGAAGTAACAGAACGTATCTACGTACTTGAATATGGTCGTTTGATTGCTCAGGGAACTCCAGACGAAATTAAGACCAATAAACGCGTTATCGAAGCTTATCTAGGAGGTGAAGCCTAATGTCTATGTTAAAAGTTGATAATCTTTCTGTGCATTACGGTATGATCCAAGCAGTCCGTGATGTAAGCTTTGAAGTTAATGAAGGAGAAGTAGTTTCCCTTATCGGTGCCAATGGTGCAGGTAAGACAACCATTCTCCGTACCTTGTCTGGTTTGGTTAGACCGAGTTCAGGAAAGATTGAATTTTTAGGTCAAGAAATCCAAAAAATGCCGGCTCAGAAAATCGTGGCAGGTGGTCTTTCGCAAGTTCCAGAAGGACGCCACGTCTTTCCTGGCTTGACTGTTATGGAAAATCTTGAAATGGGAGCTTTCTTAAAGAAAAATCGTGAAGAAAATCAAGCTAACTTGAAGAAGGTCTTTTCACGCTTCCCACGTCTTGAAGAACGCAAGAACCAGGACGCAGCCACTCTTTCAGGAGGAGAACAACAAATGCTTGCCATGGGACGCGCTCTTATGTCAACACCAAAACTTCTTCTTTTAGATGAACCATCAATGGGACTTGCCCCAATCTTTATCCAAGAGATTTTTGATATCATTCAAGATATCCAGAAGCAAGGGACAACTGTCCTCTTGATTGAACAAAATGCCAATAAGGCACTCGCAATCTCTGACCGAGGCTATGTATTGGAAACAGGGAAAATCGTCCTGTCCGGAACAGGAAAAGAACTCGCCTCATCAGAAGAAGTCAGAAAAGCATATCTGGGTGGCTAAAAAGGTCCGGGGGACCTTTTTAGTCGGCAGATGAAGATTACGAAGTAATAATCATTATAGTCCAGTGGACCTTTTTAGTCGGTAGATGGAGATTGCGAAGTAATCTTCGCATAGTCTGGGAGACTAGTTTAGGTTGCGGATGGAAATTGCGAAGCAATCATCATTATAGTCCGGGGGACCTTTTTAGTCGGCGGATGAAGATTGCGAAGCAATTCTCATCTGCACTGGAAGGTTAGCTTCTGATAATTGAAATAAAATCGAATGAAGCGTACCTATCCTTCATTCACAGAGCTCGATTTCAGAGCTCTTTTTGCTAGCTTATTCATACTTTTCTGAATTTTGAAAAAGAAATGTAAGCGTTTGATAGATTTACAAAAAGATTGTATAATAGAGATAAGAATAGAAAAGGAGAAGTCTCATGGCAGTTAAAGATTTTATGACCCGCAAGGTAGTTTATATTAGTCCAGATACAACAGTATCTCATGCAGCAGATTTGATGAGAGAGCAAGGGTTGCACCGCTTGCCTGTTATCGAAAATGATCAATTAGTTGGTTTGGTGACTGAGGGAACCATTGCCCAAGCAAGTCCATCAAAAGCAACCAGTCTTTCTATCTATGAGATGAATTATCTTCTGAATAAGACCAAAGTAAAAGATGTCATGATTCGCGATGTTGTCACTGTTTCAGGTTATGCTAGTCTAGAAGATGCAACTTATTTGATGTTGAAAAACAAGATTGGTATTCTTCCTGTCGTAGACAACCATCAAGTCTATGGGGTTATTACGGACCGTGACGTTTTCCAAGCCTTCCTTGAAATTGCTGGTTATGGAGAAGAAGGAATTCGTGTGCGCTTTGTTACAGAAGATGAAGTTGGTGTCCTCGGAAAGATTGTTTCTTTGATTGCAGAAGAAAATTTGAATATCTCTCATACAGTCAATATTCCGCGTAAAGATGGTAAGGTGATTATCGAAGTTCAAATCGATGGCTCAATTGATTTACCAGCCTTGAAAGAAAAATTTGAATCAGAGAATATTCAAGTAGAAGAAATTACTCGTACTTCAGCAAAAGTCTTGTAAGAAGGGAAGCCGAAAGGCTTCTTTTTTCATGAAAAGAGGAGTAGAGCAAAAGATGGAAAGAAATGATAAAATATGCTATAATGAAATGATGTAAAAAAGGAGTATTTATGGACATTTCAGTAATTCGTCAGAAAATTGACGCAAATCGTGAAAAATTAGCTTCTTTCAGGGGGTCTCTTTGACCTAGAAGGTTTAGAGGAAGAGATTGCCATCTTGGAAAACAAGATGACAGAACCTGATTTTTGGAACGATAATATCGCGGCCCAAAAAACGTCGCAAGAATTAAATGAATTAAAAAACACTTACAATACCTTCCATAAGATGGAAGAGTTGCAGGATGAAGTTGAAATTTTATTGGACTTTTTAGTAGAAGACGATTCAGTGCATGATGAACTGGTCGAACAGTTATCAGAACTTGATAAGATGATGACCAGTTACGAGATGACCCTTCTCTTGTCAGAACCTTATGACCATAATAATGCGATTTTGGAAATTCATCCAGGTTCGGGTGGTACTGAGGCGCAGGACTGGGGTGATATGTTGCTTCGTATGTATACTCGCTATGGAAATGCCAAAGGCTTTAAAGTGGAAGTATTGGATTACCAAGCAGGAGATGAAGCTGGTATTAAGTCGGTAACCTTATCATTTGAAGGACCTAATGCCTATGGTCTTCTAAAGTCAGAAATGGGAGTACACCGTTTGGTGCGAATTTCACCATTTGACTCTGCTAAACGTCGCCATACCTCTTTCACATCTGTAGAAGTGATGCCTGAGTTGGACGATACCATTGAAGTGGAAATCCGGGAAGATGACATCAAGATGGATACCTTCCGTTCAGGTGGTGCCGGTGGACAAAACGTCAATAAGGTTTCAACAGGTGTGCGTTTGACCCACATTCCAACTGGAATTGTTGTCCAATCAACAGTGGATCGTACCCAGTATGGAAATAGAGATCGAGCTATGAAGATGTTGCAGGCTAAGCTCTATCAAATGGAGCAAGAAAAGAAAGCTGCGGAGGTAGATTCCCTCAAGGGTGAGAAAAAAGAAATCACATGGGGAAGCCAAATCCGTTCTTATGTCTTCACGCCTTATACTATGGTAAAAGATCATCGAACTAGCTTTGAAGTTGCTCAGGTAGATAAGGTTATGGACGGAGACCTAGATGGTTTTATCGATGCCTACCTCAAGTGGCGAATCAGCTAAGATAGAAAGGAACTCACATGTCAATCATTGAAATGAGAGATGTCGTCAAAAAATACGACAACGGAACGACTGCCCTACGCGGTGTTTCGGTCAGCGTTCAACCGGGGGAATTTGCTTACATTGTAGGACCTTCAGGAGCAGGGAAGTCAACCTTCATTCGTTCTCTATATCGTGAAGTAAAAATCGATAAAGGAAGCCTATCAGTTGCTGGTTTTAATCTGGTTAAGATCAAAAAGAAAGACGTCCCGCTTCTACGTCGTAGTGTTGGGGTTGTCTTCCAGGATTATAAACTATTGCCAAAGAAAACGGTCTATGAAAATATTGCTTACGCTATGGAAGTAATCGGGGAAAATCGCCGTAATATCAAAAAACGTGTGATGGAAGTTTTAGACTTGGTTGGGTTGAAGCACAAGGTTCGCTCTTTCCCAAATGAGCTCTCAGGTGGAGAGCAACAGCGGATTGCGATTGCGCGTGCTATTGTAAATAATCCCAAAGTACTGATAGCCGATGAACCAACAGGAAACCTGGACCCGGATAATTCATGGGAAATTATGAATCTCTTGGAACGGATTAACCTACAAGGGACAACTATTTTGATGGCGACTCATAATAGCCAGATTGTAAATACCTTGCGCCACCGTGTCATTGCCATTGAAAATGGGCGTGTCGTTCGTGACGAATCAAAAGGAGAGTATGGATACGATGATTAGTAGATTTTTTCGCCATTTATTTGAATCACTAAAAAGTTTGAAACGAAATGGTTGGATGACAGTGGCTGCTGTCAGCTCAGTCATGATTACTTTGACCTTGGTTGCCATATTTGCTTCTGTTATTTTCAATACAGCGAAACTAGCTACAGATATTGAAAATAATGTTCGAGTAATGGTTTATATTCGCAAGGATGTAGCTGATAATAGCGAGACTATTGAAAAAGAAGGTCAAACTGTTACAAATAATGACTACCACAAGGTATACAATGCTTTGAAGGGGATGTCTACTGTTAAGAGTGTTACTTTTTCAAGTAAAGAAGAACAATATGAAAAATTAACCGAGACAATGGGTGATAACTGGAAAATTTTTGAAGGAGATGCCAACCCCCTCTATGATGCCTATATCGTTGATACAAATACGCCAAGTGATGTAAAAACTGTGGCTGAAGATGCTAAAAAAATTGAAGGTGTGTCTGAGGTTCAGGATGGTGGTGCCAATACAGAACGCCTATTCCAACTAGCATCATTTATCCGTGTTTGGGGATTAGTTATTGCAGGACTTTTGATTTTCATTGCAGTTTTCTTGATTTCAAATACCATTCGTATTACCATTATTTCTCGCAGTCGCGAAATTCAAATCATGCGCTTGGTTGGTGCTAAGAACAGTTATATCCGTGGACCTTTCTTACTTGAAGGTGCCTTCATTGGTTTGCTTGGAGCAACTGCGCCATCAGTGTTGGTCTTTATTGTTTATCGAATGGTTTACCAATCTGTCAATAAGTCATTGGTAGGTCAAAATCTTTCTATGATTGCGCCAGAGGTATTTACTCCTCTGATGATTGCCCTATTATTTGTGATTGGAATTTTCATCGGTTCACTGGGATCAGGAATTTCCATGCGCCGATTCTTGAAGATTTAGGTAAACTAGCTACTTTTATGAGGAGATTAAATGATCTCCTTTTTTGCTACAAAAATTTTAGAAAAAAGTGTAATTTTTTTTGTAAAAGCCTTTACAAAAAAAATTAAAGTGGTATAATTAAATCATAAAAGGTGCAAACGTTTTCGTAAAACGTTTACCTAAATAAAAATAAAGGAGATTTGAATGATGAAAGATACATTCAAAAATGTCTTGTCTTTCGAATTTTGGCAAAAATTCGGTAAGGCTTTGATGGTGGTTATCGCGGTTATGCCGGCTGCTGGTTTGATGATTTCAATCGGTAAGTCTATCGTGATGATTAACCCAACCTTTGCACCACTCGTTATTACTGGTGGTGTACTAGAGCAAATCGGTTGGGGAGTTATCGTTAACCTTCATATCTTGTTCGCCCTCGCTATTGGAGGAAGCTGGGCTAAAGAACGTGCTGGTGGTGCTTTCGCCGCTGGTCTTGCCTTCATCTTGATTAACCGTATCACTGGTACAATCTTTGGTGTATCAGGCGATATGTTGAAAAATCCAGATGCTATGGTAACTACTCTCTTTGGTGGTTCAATCAAAGTTGCTGATTACTTTATCAGTGTTCTTGAAGCTCCAGCCTTGAACATGGGTGTCTTCGTAGGGATTATTTCTGGTTTTATTGGAGCAACTGCTTACAATAAATACTATAACTTCCGTAAGCTTCCTGATGCACTTTCATTCTTTAACGGAAAACGTTTTGTACCATTTGTAGTTATTCTTCGTTCAATAATTGCTGCAATTGTACTTTCAGCTTTCTGGCCACTTGTGCAAACTGGTATCAATAGCTTTGGTATCTGGATTGCTAACTCACAACAAACTGCTCCAATCCTTGCACCATTCTTGTATGGTACATTGGAACGTTTGCTCTTGCCATTTGGTCTTCACCATATGTTGACTATCCCAATGAACTACACAGCTCTTGGTGGTACTTATGACATTTTAACTGGTGCAGCTAAAGGTACTCAAGTATTTGGTCAAGACCCACTATGGCTTGCATGGGTAACAGACCTTGTTAACCTCAAAGGTACTGATGCAAGTCACTACCAACAATTGTTAGATACTGTTCACCCAGCTCGTTTCAAAGTTGGACAAATGATCGGTTCATTCGGTATCTTGATGGGTGTGATCGTGGCTATCTACCGTAATGTTGATGCTGATAAGAAACATCAATATAAAGGTATGATGATTGCGACAGCTCTTGCAACATTCTTGACAGGGGTTACTGAACCAATCGAATACATGTTCATGTTTGTAGCAACACCTATGTATCTTGTTTACTCACTTGTTCAAGGTGCTGCCTTCGCTATGGCTGATGTAGTAAACCTACGTATGCACTCATTCGGTTCAATCGAGTTCTTGACTCGTACACCTATTGCGATTAGCGCTGGTATCGGTATGGATATTGTTAACTTTATCTGGGTAACTGTTCTCTTTGCCGTAATCATGTACTTTATCGCAAACTTCATGATTCAAAAATTCAACTACGCAACTCCAGGACGTAACGGAAATTACGAAACTGCTGAAGGTTCAGAAGAAGCTAGCAGCGAAGTGAAAGTTGCAGCAGGTTCTCAAGCTGTAAATATTATCAACCTTCTTGGTGGACGTGCAAACATCGTTGATGTTGATGCATGTATGACTCGTCTTCGTGTAACTGTAAAAGATGCTGACAAAGTCGGTGATGCAGAACAATGGAAAGCAGAAGGAGCTATGGGTCTTGTCATGAAAGGACAAGGGGTTCAAGCTATCTATGGACCAAAAGCTGACGTATTGAAATCTGATATCCAAGATATCCTTGATTCAGGTGAAATTATTCCTGAAACTCTTCCAAGTCAAATGACTGAAGCACAACAAAACACTGTTCACTTCAAAGGTCTTACTGAGGAAGTTTACTCAGTAGCTGACGGTCAAGTTCTTGCTTTGGAACAAGTAAAAGATCCAGTATTTGCTCAAAAAATGATGGGTGACGGATTTGCTGTAGAACCTGCAAATGGAAACATTGTATCTCCAGTTTCAGGTACTGTATCAAGCATCTTCCCTACAAAACATGCTCTTGGTCTTGTGACTGAAGCAGGTCTTGAAGTATTGGTTCACATTGGTTTGGACACAGTAAGTCTTGAAGGAAAACCATTTACAGTTCATGTAGCTGAAGGACAAAAAGTTGCAGCAGGTGATCTTCTTGTCACAGCTGACTTGGATGCTATCCGTGCAGCAGGTCGTGAAACTTCAACAGTAGTTGTCTTCACAAATGGTGATGCAATTAAATCAGTTAAATTAGAAAAAACAGGTTCTCTTGCAGCTAAAACAGCAGTTGCTAAAGTAGAATTGTAATATACTTGAGGTTGGAAGCTGTATTCCAACCTCTTATTTTGGGAGAAAAGAATGAAATTTTTAACACTCAATACTCACAGTTGGATGGAGAAAGAAGCTGAGGAAAAATTCCAGATTTTGCTTGAGGATATTCTTGAAAAGGACTATGATTTGATTTGTTTCCAAGAAATCAATCAGGAGATCACCTCTTCAGAGGTGGAGGTCAATGACCTTTATCAAGCTTTGCCAGCAGCTGAGCCTATTCACCAAGATCACTATGTTAGACTCTTGGTTGAAAAGTTGTCTGAGCAAGGGAAAAATTACTACTGGACTTGGGCCTATAATCATATCGGTTATGACCGCTACCATGAAGGTGTGGCTATCTTGTCTAAAACACCTATTGAAGCCAGAGAAATTTTGGTTTCAGATGTGGATGATCCAACAGACTATCATACTCGCCGTGTTGCCTTGGCTGAAACTGTAGTCGATGGTAAGGAGCTTGCAGTTGCAAGTGTCCACCTTTCTTGGTGGGATAAAGGTTTCCAAGAAGAATGGGCACGATTTGAAGCTGTCTTGAAAGAATTGAATAAGCCACTTTTGCTAGCTGGAGATTTCAACAACCCAGCCGGTAAGGAAGGCTACCAAGCTATTTTAGCTAGTCAATTGGGCTTACAAGACGCTTTTGAAGTTAGTCAAGAGAAAAGTGGTAGCTATACTGTTCCACCAGAAATAGATGGATGGAAAGGGAACACTGAACCCCTTCGAATCGACTATGTTTTTACTACCAAAGAGTTAGAGGTAGAAAATTTACATGTTGTATTTGATGGTAACAATAGTCCGCAAGTCAGTGATCACTATGGCTTGAGTGCTATTTTAAACTGGAAATAATAACTGATACTCTTCGAAAATCAAATTCAAACCACGTCAACGTCGCCTTGCCGTACTCAAGTACAGCCTGAGGCTAGTTTCCTAGTTTGCTCTTTGATTTTCATTGAGTATGAAAAGAGGTTGGGATTATAAAATTCCAGCCTTTTTCTGATTAGAAAAGCTACTGGAAATAGCCTAATACTCTTCGAAAATCAAATTCAAACCACGTCAGCTTCACCTTGCCGTATAGATGTTACTGACTTCGTCAGTTCTATCTGCAACCTCAAAACAGTGTTTTGAGCAACCTGCGGCTAGCTTCCTAGTTTGCTCTTTGATTTTCATTGAGTATAAATAAGTGAGACTACTGAAATGGAATAAAATGTGGTATAATTGATAAGATAGATAGAATCGAGGATAGTATGTCATTTACGAAATTTCAATTTAAAAATTATATTAGAGAAGCCTTGGAGGAGTTAAAATTTACAACTCCAACAGAGGTGCAAGATAAGTTGATTCCCATTGTTTTGGCAGGTCGTGACCTAGTAGGAGAATCAAAAACAGGTTCGGGTAAGACTCACACTTTCCTATTGCCGATTTTCCAGCAATTAGATGAAATCAGCGATAGTGTTCAAGCAGTCATTACTGCACCGAGCCGTGAATTAGCTACTCAAATTTACCAAGCAGCCCGTCAGATTGCTGCCCACTCAGAAGTGGAAGTTCGTGTGGTTAATTACGTGGGTGGTACTGATAAGGCTCGCCAGATTGAAAAATTGGCAAGCAATCAGCCTCATATTGTTATTGGAACACCAGGCCGTATCTACGACTTGGTTAAATCTGGTGATTTAGCTATTCACAAGGCCAAGACCTTTGTGGTTGATGAGGCAGATATGACCTTGGATATGGGATTCTTAGAAACTGTTGATAAGATTGCTAGCAGCCTTCCAAAAGACCTGCAATTCATGGTCTTCTCAGCGACTATTCCACAAAAATTGCAACCATTCTTGAAAAAATACTTATCAAATCCTGTCATGGAGAAAATCAAGACCAAAACGGTCATTTCTGACACTATTGATAATTGGTTGATTTCTACTAAGGGACGTGACAAGAATGCTCAAATTTATCAGTTGACTCAGTTGATGCAGCCTTATTTGGCAATGATTTTTGTTAATACTAAGACACGTGCTGATGAATTGCATTCATATCTGACTGCTCAAGGATTGAAGGTAGCGAAGATTCATGGAGATATTGCTCCTCGTGAACGTAAGCGAATCATGAATCAGGTGAAAAATCTGGATTTTGAGTACATTGTCGCAACAGACTTGGCAGCGCGTGGGATTGACATTGAAGGTGTCAGCCATGTCATCAATGATGCCATTCCGCAAGACTTATCTTTCTTTGTGCACCGTGTTGGTCGTACTGGACGCAATGGCCTACCAGGTACAGCCATTACCCTTTACCAACCAAGCGATGACTCGGATATCCGTGAGTTGGAGAAATTGGGAATCAAGTTTACTCCTAAGATGATCAAAGACGGGGAATTTCAAGATACTTATGACCGTGATCGTCGTGCCAACCGTGAGAAAAAACAAGATAAACTTGATATCGAAATGATTGGTTTGGTTAAAAAGAAAAAGAAAAAAGTCAAACCAGGTTATAAGAAGAAAATTCAATGGGCGGTTGATGAAAAGCGCCGTAAGACCAAGCGTGCAGAAAATCGCGCTCGAGGTCGTGCAGAGCGTAAAGCAAAACGCCAAACATTTTAATAGAAATTGTTGGAGTACGGAGCTCCAACTTTTTGCTTTATGAGAACGAACTATCTAAACCGAAACACTACATTAAAGACTGCAAATTGTGTTGAAAAATGGTATAATGATAAAGTTATATAGTCCCGATAAGATGGTAGGTATTTCTATTTTTTCTTGCGAGTCGCAACTCGCAAAGAATGACGGCTCCAAAGTAGTCGCTCGTCATTCTACGGTTGCCGCTATAATGCGGTCACCCTATGCGCCTTACTAGTTTCAGAAATAAAAAAGTATTGTTTTTATTTCTTTCGCGTCGCAACTCGTAGATGATAGGGATTTCTATCAGTACTTTGTAACTCTATAACACTATTTTTAAGGGGGGACATTTTTATGTCAGAACGTAAATTATTCACGTCTGAGTCTGTATCTGAGGGGCATCCAGATAAGATTGCAGACCAAATTTCAGATGCGATTTTGGATGCTATTTTAGAACAGGATCCAGAGGCGCACGTTGCTGCTGAGACAGCTGTATACACTGGATCTGTCCACGTTTTTGGTGAAATTTCTACAAATGCCTATGTAGATATTAACCGTGTGGTTCGTGATACCATTGCAGAGATTGGCTATACCAATACCGAGTATGGTTTTTCTGCTGAGACTGTAGGAGTACACCCATCTTTGGTGGAACAATCTCCTGACATTGCCCAAGGTGTTAACGAAGCCTTGGAGGTCCGTGGAAATGTTAATCAAGACCCACTTGACTTAATTGGTGCTGGAGACCAAGGGCTCATGTTTGGATTTGCAGTGGATGAAACAGAAGAGCTCATGCCGTTGCCAATTTCACTCAGTCATAAATTGGTTCGTCGTCTGGCAGAACTTCGCAAGTCTGGGGAAATCAGCTATCTTCGCCCAGATGCTAAATCACAAGTTACAGTTGAGTATGATGAAAATGACCGTCCAGTACGTGTGGACACAGTCGTTATTTCAACTCAGCACGATCCAGAAGTCAGCAACGAACAAATTCACAATGATGTCATTAGCAAGGTTATCAAAGAGGTTATTCCAGCCTCTTACTTGGATGAGCAAACAAAATTCTTCATCAATCCTACTGGTCGTTTTGTAATCGGTGGACCTCAAGGAGACTCAGGCTTGACTGGTCGTAAGATTATCGTGGATACCTATGGTGGCTACTCTCGTCACGGTGGTGGTGCCTTCTCTGGTAAGGATGCGACTAAGGTGGACCGTTCTGCGTCATATGCAGCTCGTTATATTGCAAAGAATATCGTTGCAGCAGGTCTTGCTAAGAAAGCAGAAGTGCAATTGGCTTACGCTATCGGTGTTGCCCAGCCTGTTTCTGTCCGTATCGATACCTTTGGTACAGGAACAGTAGCTGAAAGCAAACTTGAAAAAGCGGCTCGTCAAATCTTTGATCTTCGCCCTGCAGGAATTATCCAAATGCTGGATCTCAAGCGCCCAATTTACCGTCAAACAGCGGCTTATGGACACATGGGACGTACAGATATTGATCTTCCGTGGGAACGTTTGGACAAGGTAGAGGTTTTGAAAGAAGCAGTCAAATAAAATATTAAGAGGGGAACTTCCTCTCTTTTTTATAGTTTTTAACTATACTGGGATACTGTTCTGAAAATCCATTTTGTGAAAGTAGAGATTTACATGTATTTCTTTAAAAATGATAAAGGTTGAGATTTCTCCTCGTAATAGATAATCATGGGGATATTTCAATCCAAAGTTTTATTCGTTATCACTTGACTATTGCAAGGTTTTCTAGAGCAACAGAGTCATGGAATGGACTCATGGTTGAGATTTCTCCCTGTTGCTTGGACTTCATTCAAAAGTCTGTTACCCAAGTCTTGTTCAAACTTCCAATACACTAGCTGTTTCCATAGCATGACTTCTGCACTAGACTTTCTTTTCCGAATAAATAGATAGAACCATAGAATCTAGTAAACCTAGAATTAAAACTGTGGTATAATATTAGCAATAAAAGGAATCTGGAGGATTAGAATCATGGTATCAACGAAAACGCAAATTGCTGGTTTTGAGTTTGACAATTGCTTGATGAATGCAGCAGGTGTGGCTTGTATGACGATAGAAGAGCTGGAAGGGGTTAAAAACTCAGCGGCAGGAACCTTTGTCACTAAGACAGCGACCTTGGACTTTCGTCAGGGAAATCCTGAGCCACGTTATCAAGATGTTCCACTTGGTTCTATCAACTCTATGGGCTTGCCGAATAATGGCTTAGACTATTATTTGGACTATCTTTTGGACTTGCAGGAAAAAGAGACAAACCGAACTTTCTTCTTATCTCTAGTCGGCATGTCTCCAGAGGAAACCCATACTATCTTGAAAAAAGTCCAAGAGAGTGATTTTCGTGGTCTGACTGAGATAAACCTCTCTTGTCCAAATGTTCCAGGAAAACCTCAGATTGCCTATGATTTTGAGACAACAGACCGTATTTTGGCAGAGGTGTTTGCCTACTTCACTAAACCTCTTGGAATTAAATTGCCACCATATTTTGATATTGTTCACTTTGACCAAGCGGCAGCTATTTTCAACAAATATCCGCTCAAGTTTGTCAACTGCGTCAACTCTATCGGAAATGGCCTTTATATAGAAGACGAGTCTGTCGTTATCCGTCCTAAAAATGGTTTCGGTGGTATCGGTGGAGAGTATATCAAACCGACTGCTCTTGCTAATGTTCACGCATTTTATCAACGCTTAAACCCTCAAATCCAAATCATCGGAACAGGTGGCGTTCTGACTGGTCGTGATGCCTTTGAACATATCCTCTGTGGAGCGAGTATGGTGCAGGTGGGAACAACCCTTCACAAAGAAGGCGTCGGTGCTTTCGAACGTATTACCAATGAACTAAAAGCAATCATGGCGGAAAAAGGGTACGAGAGCCTAGAAGATTTCCGTGGGAAATTGCGCTATATTGACTAAATTAAATCGAAAAATCAGAAGAAAGGAGAGGAGATGCTAGCTATTGAAGAAAGCCAGAAGTTGACTTTATCAAATTTACCGAGCCTGAACCTTTTTACAGGGACAGATCAGGGTCAGTTTGAAATTATGAAGAGTCAAGTATTGAAACAGATTGGCTATGATTCTGCCGACCTCAACTTTGCCTACTTTGATATGAAAGAAGTGGTTTACAAGGATGTTGAACTGGAGCTGGTCAGCCTTCCTTTCTTTGCGGATGAGAAAATCGTGATATTAGACCATTTTGTCGATATGACAACAGCCAAGAAACGCTTTTTAACAGATGATGAACTCAAGTCGTTTGAGGAATACCTTGATAATCCTTCACCAACAACCAAGTTGTTAATCTTTGCAGAAGGAAAGCTGGATAGCAAAAGACGGTTGGTTAAATTACTGAAGCGTGATGCCAAGGTCTTTGATGCAGTAGAAGCCAAAGAACAAGAATTGCGTCAGTATTTCCAAAAGTGGAGTCAGAAACAAGGTCTGCAGTTTACCAATCATTCTTTTGAAAATCTCCTCATCAAGTCGGGTTTTCAATTTAGTGAAATTCAGAAAAATCTCCTCTTTTTACAGTCCTATAAAGAAGACTCTGTTATCGAGGAAGAGGATATTGTTAACGCAATTCCCAAGACCTTGCAGGACAATATTTTTGATTTAACTCAGTTTATTCTGACTAAAAAGATGGACCAGGCGCGTGACTTGGTTAGAGATTTGACCTTGCAAGGGGAAGACGAAATTAAGTTGATTGCTGTTATGCTAGGACAATTTCGGACTTTTACTCAGGTGAAGATTTTGGCGGAGTCTGGGCAAACAGAATCGCAGATTGCAAGTGGTTTAGGTAGTTATCTCGGACGTAATCCTAATCCCTATCAAATCAAGTTTGCGTTGAGAGATGCGCGAGGACTTTCCTTGAGCTTTTTGAAGCAAGCTATTTCTTATTTGATTGAGACAGACTATCAGATTAAGACAGGTCTTTATGAAAAGAGTTTCCTTTTTGAAAAGGTACTCCTACAGATTGCTAGTCAGGTCAATTGATATTTTTTGAAACTATAACCCGCGTCAACATTATCTTGTCGTGGGTTTCTTGCTAATTTGCTTGTTTTATACTCAAGGAAAATCAAAGAGCAAACTAGGAAACTAGCCGCAGGTTGCTCAAAGCACTGCTTTGAGGTTGTAGATAAGACTGACGAAGTCAGCTCAAAACATGTTTTTGAGGTTGCGGATGAAACTGACGAAGTCAGCTCAAAGCACTGCTTTGAGGTTGCGGATGAAACTGACGAAGTCAGCTCAAAACACTGTTTTGAGGTTGTGGATAGAACTGACGAAGTCAGTAACCATACGTACGGCAAGGCGACGTTGACGCGGTTTGAAGAGATTTTCGAAGAGTATTATTAGAAAGTATCTCAGTGATTTCCTTATCTATAAGCAAAAAACTTGAAAAAATTGAATGTTTGCGTTATCATTTTCATATAGAAAGAAAAAGAGGTATTACAGATGGCTATTATCTTACCAGATCTTCCATATGCATACGACGCTTTGGAACCATACATCGATGCGGAAACAATGCACTTGCACCATGACAAACACCATCAAACTTATGTCAACAATGCCAATGCAGCTCTTGAAAAACACCCTGAAATCGGTGAAGATCTTGAAGCCTTGCTTGCTGATGTAGAATCTATCCCAGCTGATATCCGTCAAGCACTTATCAACAACGGTGGCGGACACTTGAACCACGCTCTTTTCTGGGAATTGATGACGCCTGAGAAAACAGCTCCATCAGCAGAACTTGCAGCAGCAATCGATGCAACATTTGGTTCATTTGAAGAATTCCAAGCAGCCTTCACTGCAGTAGCAACAACTCGTTTTGGTTCTGGCTGGGCATGGTTGGTTGTCAACAAAGAAGGGAAACTTGAAGTGACTTCAACAGCAAACCAAGACACACCAATCTCAGAAGGTAAAAAACCAATCTTGGGCTTGGACGTTTGGGAACATGCTTACTATGTGAAATACCGCAACGTGCGTCCTGACTACATCAAAGCTTTCTTCTCAGTGATCAACTGGAACAAAGTAGATGAATTGTACGCAGCTGCTAAATAATGATAGTTGGAGGGAAGAATTGTTCTTCTCTTTTTAAGGTTATATTATTTTGGTCTGACAAAATCGTCAGACTTTTTTCATTTTTATGAGAAACGTGCTAACTGCTAGAAATTATGGTAGAATAAAGTATTAAGTAATCGTGAAAAAAGGATATCTATGCGAAAAGAAATTGCACCTGAATTATACAACTATAACAAGTTTCCTGGTCCTGAGTTTCATTTACACGGGGACAAGGTTGAAACGGAAGGGATAGCTTTTTCCTTGGTGGAAAACATCAAGGATGCCTTCGATGTGACGGCTTTTAATCAGCGTTTTTCAGAAGTCTTAACCAAGTTTGATTATATCGTGGGAGACTGGAGCAACGAACAGCTTCGTCTACGAGGTTTTTATAAGGATGATCGAACAGAAGAAAAACTTGAAAAAATCAGTCGTTTACAAGACTACCTTTTAGAGTATTGTAGTTATGGTTGTGCCTATTTTGTCTTAGAAAATGAAGCTCCTAAGCGAGCATCATTTGACAAGAAAATGCGTAAGAAGGAAGAAGAAACACCTTCGAAAAAAGGAAAGAAACCTACTCAAACCAAACGAAAACCGAATGCAGATAAGAAAAATAGACGTCGTCAGAAAGACCAGTATTCTCAGAAAGAGGACAAGGGACAACGTCATTTTGTCATTCGTCAGAAGTGAGTAGAGAATAAGGAGAAGAAATGAAACCGTCAATTTATAGTTTAACACGTCAAACCATGCAGGAATGGGTTTTGGAGCAGGGAGAAAAGAAATTCCGTGCAGATCAAATTTGGGAATGGCTTTACCGTAAACGTGTCCAGTCATTTGAAGAGATGACCAACCTTTCCAAGGATTTGATTGCTAAGCTTAATGACCAGTTTGTGGTCAATCCCTTGAAACAGCGTATCGTGCAAGAGTCTGCTGATGGGACAGTTAAATATCTTTTTGAATTGCCAGATGGTATGTTGATAGAGACTGTACTTATGCGTCAACACTATGGTTTGTCAGTCTGTGTGACCACTCAGGTCGGCTGTAATATCGGTTGTACCTTCTGTGCCTCTGGTTTGATTAAGAAACAACGTGACCTCAATAATGGGGAAATCGTAGCGCAAATCATGCTGGTTCAGAAATACTTTGATGAGCGTGGACAGGACGAACGCGTCAGCCATATTGTTGTCATGGGAATCGGTGAGCCCTTTGATAACTACAACAATGTCTTAAATTTCGTTCGTACTATCAATGATGACAAGGGAATGGCAATCGGTGCTCGTCACATTACGGTTTCAACCTCAGGTTTGGCCCATAAAATTCGTGATTTTGCTAATGAAGGGGTTCAGGTTAATCTTGCCGTTTCCCTTCACGCACCTAACAATGAATTGCGCTCAAGCATCATGAAGATTAACCGTGCCTTTCCGATTGAAAAACTCTTTGCGGCTATTGAGTACTACATTGAGACAACTAATCGTCGTGTGACCTTTGAGTATATCATGCTCAATGAAGTCAATGACGGTGTAGAACAAGCCTTGGAATTGGCTGAATTGCTCAAGAACATCAAGAAATTGTCTTATGTAAACTTGATTCCTTATAACCCAGTTAGTGAGCATGACCAATATAGCCGTAGTCCTAAAGAGCGCGTCCTGGCCTTCTATGATACGCTTAAGAAAAAAGGGGTTAACTGTGTTGTTCGTCAAGAGCATGGTACTGATATTGATGCAGCTTGTGGACAATTGCGTTCCAATACAATGAAACGTGACCGCCAGAAAGCAGTCGCAGCAGTCAATCCTTAATTATGAAGAAGACTTATAATCATATTTTGGTCTGGGGAGTTATTTTCTATAGCATTTGCATTGTCTATTTTTGCTTTACTCCTCAAGAACAATCTCCCGTGGGGGTGGAAACTCCAGGTATTCAGCATCTTGGACGCCTGGTTTTTCTTTTGACTCCTTTCAATTCTCTTTGGAAACTGGGCGAAGTGAGTGATGTAGGACAATTATCTTGGATTTTTTTACAAAATATCCTCAATGTCTTCTTACTTTTTCCTTTGATATTCCAACTCCTTTATCTCCTTCCAAACTTGCGAAAAACAAAAAAGGTGCTACTTTTTAGCTTTCTAGTGAGTCTTGGAATTGAGTGTACGCAGTTAGTCTTGGATTTTTTCTTTGATTTCAATCGCGTCTTTGAGATTGATGATTTGTGGACTAATACCTTGGGTGGCTATCTGGCTTGGTTTCTCTATAAACAATTACATAAAAACAAGATAAGGAATTAAAATGAGTATTTTAGAAGTTAAAAATCTGAGTCACGGTTTTGGTGACCGTGCAATTTTTGAAGATGTGTCCTTCCGTCTTCTCAAAGGAGAACATATCGGCCTGGTCGGTGCCAATGGTGAAGGAAAATCAACCTTTATGAGTATCGTGACTGGTAAAATGCTGCCAGATGAAGGGAAGGTTGAGTGGTCCAAATATGTGACTGCTGGTTACTTGGATCAGCACTCCGTCCTTGCTGAAGGGCAGTCGGTACGTGATGTTCTCCGTACAGCCTTTGATGAGCTTTTCAAAGCGGAAGCCCGTATCAATGACCTCTATATGGAAATGGCTGAAGACGGAGCGGATGTTGATGCTCTCATGGAAGAAGTGGGAGAACTTCAAGACCGTTTAGAGAGTCGTGATTTCTATACCTTGGATGCTAAGATTGACGAAGTAGCGCGTGCCCTTGGTGTCATGGACTTTGGCATGGATACAGATGTAACTTCTTTGTCAGGTGGGCAAAGAACCAAGGTGCTTTTGGCAAAACTTCTCCTTGAAAAGCCTGATATATTACTTTTGGATGAGCCGACCAACTATTTGGATGCTGAGCATATTGACTGGCTTAAGCGCTATCTCCAAAACTATGAGAATGCCTTTGTCCTCATTTCACACGACATTCCATTCCTAAATGACGTTATCAATATTGTCTATCATGTGGAAAATCAACAGCTGACGCGTTATTCTGGTGACTACTACCAGTTCCAAGAAGTCTATGCTATGAAGAAATCTCAGCTAGAGGCTGCCTACGAACGTCAGCAAAAAGAAATTGCGGATCTCAAGGACTTCGTGGCTCGAAACAAAGCGCGTGTTGCAACACGAAACATGGCCATGTCTCGTCAGAAGAAATTGGATAAGATGGATATTATCGAACTGCAAAGTGAGAAACCAAAGCCATCCTTTGATTTTAAACCAGCTCGTACACCAGGTCGCTTTATTTTCCAAGCTAAGGATTTGCAAATTGGTTATGATCGTCCTCTGACCAAGCCTTTAAATCTTACCTTTGAACGTAATCAAAAGGTTGCTATTATCGGGGCAAATGGTATCGGAAAAACAACTCTCTTGAAGTCTCTCTTGGGAATTATCCCGCCAATCGCTGGAGAAGTTGAACGTGGAGACTACCTAGAACTTGGCTACTTTGAACAGGAAGTAGAAGGCGGTAATCGCCAAACTCCTCTTGAAGCTGTCTGGAATGCCTTTCCAGCTCTCAACCAAGCAGAAGTTCGTGCAGCCCTTGCTCGTTGTGGTTTGACAACCAAGCATATTGAAAGTCAAATTCAGGTCTTGTCAGGTGGGGAACAAGCCAAGGTTCGTTTCTGTCTCTTGATGAATCGTGAAAACAACGTTTTAGTGCTGGACGAGCCAACCAACCACTTGGATGTGGATGCCAAGGATGAACTCAAACGCGCTCTCAAAGAATATAAGGGATCTATTCTTATGGTCTGCCACGAACCAGACTTTTATGAAGGCTGGATGGACCAAATCTGGGATTTTAATAATTTAACTTAAGAATGAGAGTAAAAGAAATACAGTACCGAATATGGATACTGTATTTTTTGGTTTTTATGATTTAAAATCGTAGTCTTTCACTACTTCGATACTATCGATAGTAATAGCAGTCGTTGGCTTGTCTTTTTCATCTTTTTCGGCTTTAGCAATTTTATCCACAACATCCATACCGTCAATCACTTGACCAAAAACTGGGTGTTTGCCATCTAAACTAGGGTTTCCACCTTCTTTGTAGGCTTCAATGATTTTCTTTGGATACTTGCTTGTAGGGAGTTTAGCAGAGGTATCTGTAGAGTTTTGGTTGATGAAGAACTGACTGCCATTGGTGTTTGGTTGACCAGTATTAGCCATAGCAAGAGCACCACGGATGTTATAGAGATAAGGAGTAATCTCGTTTTTGAAACCAGTTCCCTTATCTTTAGTCTTATCCTTGTCATGCCAGATGGACTGACCACCTGTACCGTCCCCTTTTGGATCTCCAGTTTGGACCATAAAGCCATCGATGACACGGTGGAAGGTAATGCCGTTATAGTAGCCTTCTTTGGCATGAGTGAGGAAGTTTTCAACCGCTAGAGGAGCGAGTTTAGGGAAGAGTTTAATGCGAATATCACCTTGGCTTGTGTGGAGAATCACTTCGGCTTCATCTTCAGCAACTTCCTTAGAAAGTTGTGGGAAATTGGCGTTTTCGTTTGTTAAAGCATCGTTTAACTCCTTGGCAGATTGTGCTGCTGCTTTGGAGCTTTCCTCAGCGGCAAGACTGGAATCAACATAGTCATCACCACGCAAACTGCGTTGGATGCTGCTACATCCAGCTAGGGCTACAGTTGATAGTAAAAGAAGGGTTGCTAGTTTTTTCATTCTGATCCTCTCAAAAATTCATTTCTACCATTGTACCCTAAAAGGAAGGGGATTTCAAATATTAGTGACAATACAGTTTAAGAGGAAGCCAACCAGAAAGTCGCTTGCTTAGGGGCATCAATGCCATAAGTATACTCAAAGTATTTTGGAAACCAGATCTTAAGAAAGCTCGTAAAGCATCACAATTTAGTAAAGGTTAATTCGAAAGAATTACTATATTTTAAAAGAGCACATTTTCAAAGGATTTTTTCTTTTGGCTTCAATTCCTAATCAATCAATGAACTTAATACTAGGTCTCGAAAAGAATTATGCTTCCTCTTTCTGTCTGAGTTCAAAGAGGTCTTCTACTTTCAGATTAAAAACTTGAGCAATTTTAAGAGCCATTTCCAGCGAAGGATTGTAACGGTTATTTTCCAAGTGCAGAATTGTCTCGCGTCGCATGCCGATGCGGTCGGCTAACTCCTGCTGGGTCATGCCTGTGGACTCACGAACAGATTTAAGCTTAGTAATAATATTGCTTTCTTTAGCCATGCTTATCCTCTACGTTCCAAGATAAAATAGACAACCGCAAAGATGCAAATCAAGGCAGCTATGCTAATAAATATCTGGCCTATGTAAAGAGTGAGAGCCCCCATATACCCAATGATAACTGATAGGATCATCAGTGCGCCTAGTATAAAAACAAACATCAAGCTAGCTGCCTTTGCTAAATTAGCATAAAAGCGTTCGTCCGGAGTTTCCTTGACATTTTTCAAAGAGAAAAAACCAAATACAATCACTTCAATAACGAGGCCAATTCCCAAAATCCATTCTTTAATACCAGAACTTACGCTTGGGGTCGCAATCCAAATTCCTACTGTATAAAAAATGCTTGCTGCAAATATAAGTATCGTGTAAAGCTTAGCAGACAAGTCAAAAATAATCTTTCCCTTACCTTTCTGACTCTTATGTAGCCAGCTCCAAATAGCTACAATTTGACCTGGTACTGAAATACCAGTAATAACTAACTTGGGTCCCCAACTAAGATTAGAACCAAATAAAACAATAAAATCAATAAAGAGAGCTACGGCAATCATTGCAATGAGGCCACGCATTTTTTGACTTTTTTTCATGATAGACTCCTTTTTTGTGTTATAAATATATAACACTTAAATTTTATGTTACAAATATATCATATTTGAATTTGGAAAGCAAGAATTTATGTACCAAGGTGGCAATTATTTGAAAAATTTTTTTAATAAAAACCCTCGCTAGTCAAATAACTAAAGAATTCTTTGAAGCAATGCATCGGATTTGGTTTGGATAGTTTCGTTAATAATATTTGATGATAAAGAATTTTTGAAAAATCTAGATACTGTATGAATATCTACTTTTTTTCTTAGACTGTTACAAAGTCTGTCAGAATAGGCGTTGTAGGTGTAGAAGTTAATTTTTATAGAACTAAATTATTCCCCTATTTAGAATCTATTGATTCATATTTTATAAACTAAAATTAGTAGATATCTTTCTTAAAATCCTTGATATTTCGCTTGGGATTTAGGAGCCAAGCATTCAAATCATGTTCAGGTGAGATGAAGGGCTTAACTTGGTGGTCTTTATCACATTTTTCTAAAATAGTATTCACTGATAGCCTCTTTCAAACATTTATTTCCTACTTCTAACAAATTTATAAATGGTTTAAAAATTTTATAGTCTGTCAAGTTTTTTTCTTGACACCTGTCAGAAATCTGCTATAATAGAACATGTGCTAAATAGCTCAGCTATTTCACTCAAATAAAAAATAAGAAAAGAGACTTTAAAAATGGCAGTTAAAATCCGTTTGACTCGTATGGGTTCTAAGAAAAAACCTTTCTACCGTATCAACGTAGCAGATTCACGTTCACCACGTGACGGACGTTTCATCGAAACAGTTGGAACTTACAACCCACTTGTTGCTGAAAACCAAGTAACTTTGAAAGAAGACCGCGTTCTTGCATGGTTGGCTGATGGAGCTCAACCTTCAGATACAGTTCGCAACATCCTTTCAAAAGAAGGTGTATTGAAGAAATTCCACGATTCTAAATTCTCAAAATAAGTTTAAAGTAGGTTGACAGATGGATACGATTGAAAATCTCATTATTGCGATTGTGAAACCCTTGATTTCACAACCAGATGCCTTAACTATCAAGATTGAAGATACACCAGAGTTTTTGGAATATCATTTGGATCTTGATCAAAGCGATGTGGGTCGTGTAATCGGTCGTAAGGGTCGCACTATTTCTGCGATAAGAACGATTGTCTACTCTGTCCCAACTGAAGACAAAAAAGTAAGAATCGTTATTGACGAAAAATAAGAAGGGCGGGACGGATGTCTCGCTTTTTTTGTGTGGAGCAGGATATGAAGGATTTAACGTTTAGACAATTACAAGACTATCTACTGGAACATTACCAGCAGTCTCGGACTGAGGAAGGTCTTTTTATCAAGCTAGTGGAGGAAGTCGGAGAAGTAGCTGAGGTTTTGAGTGGTCGTTCTGGTAGAAAAGAGGGCGTTCAGGATTCGAACGAGGAACTAGCAAAAGAACTGGCTGATATTATTCACTACACTGTCGCAATCGCTGCCATCAACCATATTGACCTTACCAAGACTATCTTTGAGAAAGACAAGACTGCAGCCATTAAGTACCAACATGAACGTGATTTGGAAGAATTTTTGAAGGTGAAGGAGAATTGATGTCCTCTTCCTCCAACTTGAGAAAATCCCTGGAACGTGATAGAATAAAAGATAAGGATTTTTAATAATTCATTATATAGAACGAGTGGATTTCTTTATGAAGAGGATTGAAGTATCTACAGAAATTGGTAGTCTCTCTGTTACTTATCAAAAGCAAAAGAAAATGCTAGTTTGTTTAAATGGAGCAGGTTTGCTACCAAGTTATGAAAATTTTTCACTTATACTCGAAAAACTTCCTCCTACAATTGGTTATTTGACAATTGATTTTCCGAACACAGGTAGGAGTCCGATTCATGACCAAGCTGGAAAAAATCTGGATAATCTTGTAGATGCAGTTTATGAAGTACTTGAAGAATTAGGGATTTCTGAATATATACTTTGTGTACATAGTTTGAGTGGAATTTTAGCTTGCAAATTACTCAAGAAACCAATTAAGTGTCAGGCTTTAGTAGCAGTGGAACCGACAACTAAAAAAGTCATGTTTGCTGATTTTTCAGAAAATCCTTATCCAGAAATGGAAGAACAGATGAGGCTGATTGACGAGTATGGACCTGAACTTTATTTGAAGAATTTAACTCAAGCAACATTTAGTCCTGAAACGAATAAAGAAATCTGGGAAATAATGCAAGAAAAAGGCTTAGAGTTGGAAAATCAAGATCCAGAGTTTCAGATATCTGGAGAGATTATTGAGGAAGATTTTGAGGATGTATCAATACCAGATTGTATCCCTGTATTTGTTTTTTGTCAGCCTTATAGAGAAAAAGAGTACAGAGAATCAGAATATTGGACTTCCAATACTAAACTCATTTTAGGAGGGAATCACCATTATTTACAATGGTCCGAAGCGGAAAAAATTGCGGCTATTATTCGAGAATTGTTAGAATAAGATGGAAAGAAGGAGACTACGGGAGACAAGATGAACTACTTTAATGTTGGGAAAATCGTCAATACGCAGGGGTTGCAGGGTGAGATGCGAGTCTTGTCTGTGACGGATTTTGCAGAAGAACGGTTTAAAAAAGGAGCTGAGCTGGCCTTGTTTGATGAAAAAGATCAGTTTATCCAAACAGTGACCATCGCTAGCCACCGTAAACAGAAGAACTTTGACATTATTAAATTCAAAGATATGTACCATATCAACGCTATCGAAAAGTATAAGGGATACAGTCTCAAGGTTGCTGAGGAAGATTTGAATGACCTAGACGATGGTGAATTCTACTATCACGAGATTATCGGTTTGGAAGTCTATGAGGGTGATAACTTGATTGGAACCATCAAGGAAATCCTGCAACCAGGTGCTAACGATGTCTGGGTGGTCAAGCGAAAAGGCAAACGTGACTTGCTCTTGCCTTATATTCCACCAGTGGTTCTCAATGTTGATATTCCGAATAACCGTGTCGATGTGGAAATTTTAGAAGGGTTAGATGATGAAGATTGATATTTTAACCCTCTTTCCAGAGATGTTTTCTCCGCTAGAGCACTCAATCGTTGGAAAGGCTCGAGAAAAAGGGCTTTTGGATATCCAGTATCATAATTTTCGAGAATATGCTGAAAAGGCCCGCCATGTAGATGATGAGCCCTACGGAGGCGGTCAGGGGATGTTGCTCCGAGCTCAACCCATTTTCGATGCCTTTGATGCTATTGAAAAGAAAAATCCGCGCGTGATTCTCCTCGATCCTGCTGGAAAGCAGTTTGATCAGGCTTATGCTGAGGATTTGGCCAAAGAAGATGAACTGATCTTTATCTGTGGTCACTACGAGGGGTATGACGAGCGCATTAAGACCTTGGTGACGGATGAGATTTCCCTGGGGGACTATGTCTTGACTGGTGGAGAGTTGGCAGCTATGACCATGATTGATGCTACGGTACGCCTGATTCCAGAAGTGATTGGCAAGGAGTCTAGCCACCAAGATGATAGTTTTTCTTCAGGCCTTCTTGAATACCCTCAGTACACACGTCCCTATGATTATCGAGGAATGGTCGTGCCAGATGTATTAATGAGCGGGCACCATGAAAAGATTCGTCAGTGGCGATTGTATGAGAGTTTGAAGAAAACCTACGAACGCAGACCGGATTTGCTTGAAGATTATCAACTGACAGTAGAAGAAGAAAAAATGCTGGCAGAAATCAAAGAAAACAAAGAATAAAGGAGAAACCTATGCAAGTAATCAAACGTGATGGAGAAATTGCTGAATTTAATCCAGATAAGATTTACCAAGCTATCTTAAAGGCAGCCCAGACTGTCTATGTATTGACAGATGATTTGCGTCAAAATCTTGCACAAGTCACTAAAAAAGTGGTTTTGGATTTGGAAGAGGCCAAGGTGGAACGTGCTACTATTAGCATGATTCAGTCTATGGTTGAACATCGTTTACTGGGTGCAGGTTACATTACCATTGCAGAACACTACATTTCCTATCGTCTGCAACGTGACTTGGAAAGAAGTGGTTATGGAGATCATATCGCGGTTCATTTACATTTTGAACAAGTTCGCTAAGAAAAAAGAGTGGGATGAAGTAACTACATCTCACTCTTTCTTAAATCTATTTTTTTGAGCTGTTTGGACAGTTGAAGGTACAAATCGCAGGCGTTGAATATCGCTTATGCGGATAATACGGCTTACATTTTTGGAAAAATTTTTCACGATAATTTGCTGGCCTTGTTGATCGTATTTGATGATGTCACCTGTAAAACTTGTCTCAGACAAGATAAGGTGAACAGCGGTTTGTTTCTGGATAGCCTCTTCAATAGTGGCTGTAAGGGAGTTGGTTTCAGTCTGGTCAGGTTGGTCATGTCCATTTAAAAAGTCATGTATTTTATCTAGAACTTGCTGGAATTTATGTCTCATATTGGCCTCCCTTCTTTTATATCAATATTATATAAAATTTTCCTAAAATCTACAAGATTTTACGAATAATCAAATGAAAGCTAAAAAAGGAGAAGAAAATGGCAGAATTTACATTTGAAATCGAAGAGCACTTGTTGACTCTTTCTGAAAACGAAAAAGGTTGGACTAAGGAAATCAACCGTGTGAGCTTTAATGGTGCCCCTGCAAAGTTTGATATTCGTGCTTGGAGTCCAGATCATACTAAAATGGGCAAGGGGATTACTCTCTCCAATGAAGAATTTCAAACCATGGTGGATGCTTTTAAAGGAAACTAAGTTTTCAAAATGAAAGAAAAGGATATTGAGTCATGGCAACTCGATATCCTTTTTTAGTTAGCGAAGTAAGCCTGATTTTTAAGGCGTTGAAGTAGTGGACGGCTAATAAAACTAATAGCTAGAAGTTTACCAAGGTCTGGAATGATAAAGGGAAATACCCCCACAACAAGAGCTTTTTCAAATGCCATTCCAGCTAGAAAATGCAAGCTGAGAATCCCTCCGACAAAGACAAGGGCATCACCCAAGAGGTTTGCAAGAAAAATATTGACAATCCCACTCTTGCTGTTAGTTAGGGAAGAAGTAAGTCCAGAGTAAACGAGATAAAACCAAAGATAGCCTGCAGTAGGGCCAACTAAAGCCTGAAATCCAGCTCCACCTCCTGCAAAGACAGGAAGACCGATTGCACCTAGAAGAAGATAGAGTGCAACAGAAAGTACAGCCTCTCTCGGTCTAAAGACAGTAGCAATCAAGCCGATTGCAAAGTTTTGCAGAGTGAAGGGAACAGGTCCAATTGGAAGACTGATTTGTGCCAAAACAGCAATGAGAGCAGCCCCAATAGCAGGGATAGCATAAACGTGAGCTTTTTTCAAAATAGTTAACCTCTTTTCTGATGTATAGTAACTATTATACTCGTAGGAGAATTATTGTCAACCTATTTTTGAAAACAAGGTAACAAAGACTGTAACGGCCGATTTGATTCACAAGAGAAGTTGGATAATTGTTTTTTATCGATTTGTAAATCGCCTTTATAGATAATCCCATTTTATCAATAAAAAATATACTATAAATACTTGACAAACTAAAATATTAGTATTAAATTAATATTGTAAACACTTACAAATAAATGTGTTCAATTTTAAAATAGAGAATTATTACTGAGTTTTTGTCAAATATTATAATTCAAGGAGAAGTAAAATACCAAAAATTTACTAAGAAGAAGTTCATTTTGCTGGCTACAAGTTTTTTCAGTTTTGGATTTGCTACTACAGCTAGTGTTGGTAGTGAAACTACAGCAATCCCAGTTCTATATCCGATTATTGATTTATGGAAGTATGGTGTAAGTGATAGCTATGGTTATTCGAATTACTTTGTTAGTTCTTCAAATAATATTAGTTCAGAGTCATCAGTAACGAATATTTTGGGAACGTTAAAGTTCACGATAAAAAAGATTATAGATGGACATTTTCAAGCAAAAAATTTGAAATGATGTTCGATTAAATGCACATTGGGATTATTATAGATTTTAAACAATAATTTATGAAAACAAGAGACCCAATTATAAAATAGAGTCTTTTGTCATATGGTAATTGCTTATGAAATTAAAATTATGTATCATTGGATTCTTCTTTTGTTTGATTGCTACAATTGGTCTGGTCACTATTAGTGATACCGAAATCCCCATACCTTTACCAATTGATGGTGCTTTTTCTATCCAAGGAAAAAGTAATCTTTCTAATAACGAAATATACGAAATGGTTCGTGACTTATCAAAAACGGAAAAGGTTACCATTTACAAGCCAATCGTTCAGAGTTCGGGTCAGTTGAAGTATGTAAACTTTGATGATGTAAATAATGAACAATTAAAGTCAGCACCAATAGTAGGGATGTATTACACACTTGGGAAAATAGATGTAGACAGTTTGAAACCACTTACGATGACTGGACTACAAACAGTATATATGGCTTATCCTTGGTATATAGGAGGAATATTACAATTTACTGGAACTTTAAGAATACTGTTAATGGGTTCAATTTACTTAACTTTATTAGTTGTTTTATTTGTTGTTAGGACGAGGCAGATCAAAGAAGGAGTGATACGACGTTCTTTGGGCTTGCCTGTATACGACCTTAGAAGAGAGTATGTCATTTCTCTTATTTTTGAACTGATTATGATGGCTTTATTGATGATTTCTTACAGTTCTTTTTTGGGTAATGGTTTCTTCACCTATAGTTCTAAGTTATTTTTCTCTCTGCTTTTAACGAATTTTATACTATTTCAAATCATTGATCTCATTACCTTTGTTTTATTATGTGACTATTAGTCTGTCTCGCTCCGTTAGGTGCGAGACAAAAAAACCACCCGCTATGCGGGTGCGCGTCGAAGGTTATACCAAAAAAACTCCGAACGCGATACAATAAAGGTGTTCAAGCCA